>NZ_CP144906.1:2881666-3230000 GCF_036699995.1 Clostridium beijerinckii
AAGTATATATCCTAATACCGTGACAACAAAAAATTATATTAATATAAAAAATACACCAAGTTAAATCCAAGAAATCTGAATTCAACGTGGTGCATTTTCTCTATATAGTGATTGCTATAAGATTTTGTCATTTGATTTTATATCAACTCAACAAATCTCCAATAATTAAAAGTTGCTAATAATTTTTTCAAACTTTATGTGTCTATCTTACTAAATTTATTACTGTTGCCTTAGGTCTAGACATAGATTCAATTGAATATCTTATTCCTTGAGTTCCTATTCCAGAAGCTTTAACTCCTAGGAATGGGAAATGGTCTGGACCTCTCTCAGTTTTATTATTTACTTGTACTGTACCTACCTCTAATCTGTCAGCTACATAAAATGCATCATCAATATTTTCTGTAAATACTGCACTTTGAAGTCCGTATTCTGATTTATTCGCTATCTCAATAGCTTCATCTTTATCTTTTACTCTTATTATCGGAAGAACTGGTCCAAAAGGCTCTTCCCATGCAAGCCTCATATCAGTAGTAACATTATCAAAAAGTGTTGGATATATTAAATTACCTTCTCTATTTCCACCGACAATTAGATCTGCACCTTTATCTTTGGCGTCATCTATTAATTCCATAACATAATCAGCCGATTTAGTACTAATTAATGGTACAATATCTACATCTTTTTCTAATGGATTTCCGACCACAAGTTTATTCATTTTCTCTTTAACTTTAGAAATTAATTTATCAGCAACTTTTTCTAAAACTAGAATTCTTTTTACTGCAGTACATCTTTGGCCAGAGTATGAGTAACCACCTGCTACAATATTATTAGCTGCAAGCTCTAAGTCCGCATCTTCTAAAACTATAGCGGCATCTTTTCCACCTAACTCCATTAAAAGTGGTACCATGCTAGTTAGTTTTGAAATTCTAACACCAACGTCTGTACTTCCAGTAAAATTAATAAAGTTTACACCTTTATGAGTAACTGCGTAATCTCCTATTTCGCTGCCTCTACCTGTAATTGTATTTAATACCCCATTTGGCACTCCAGCTTCCTGAAAAACTTTTGCTAAGTATAAACCACATAAGCTACCTTGAGTAGCAGGTTTTAATACTAATGAGTTTCCTACAATTATTGCAGGCGCTATCTTTGATGCTGATAGGTTTATTGGGTAATTAAATGGAGATATTGCAAGAACTACTCCTAATGGCTCTCTATTTACAACTGAGATTTTATTTCTTTTAAATCCAGGGAAAGTATCTCCTGGTATACTTTCACCAGACATATTCTTAGCTGTATCAGCAGTAAATCTTATAAAATCTGCTGTTCTATGGATTTCAGATTTTGAGCTCTTTCTATCTTTACCAATTTCTCTAACCATAATATCAACAAGCTCATCAGTTCTTTCAACTAAAATATCAGCTGCTTTATACAAAATTTCGGCTCTTTCACTTATTGGAACTTTACTCCATTCTCTTTGCCCAGCTTTTGCAATATTTATTACATTATCAACATCTTCCTTTGTCATAGCAGGAACTGTACCAATTAATGAATTATCAAGTGGCGAATAAATTTCAATTACTTTGTTATCTTTACTACCAACCCATTCACCATTTATTAAATTTTTAAAGTTATTATTTTCGCATTTTATACAATTAAACATTCCTTCACCTCTTTAATACAATTTACTAATTAATATTAATTATCATTTAATAATATAATATACTAATTATTATATTATATCCAGATAAATTAATAAAATTTAATAATTAATATATTTTTATTCTTGGAAATACGGCTTATTGTTATAAAGTATGGAATATAAAAAATTACTTCTTATGAATTTTATGAAAAATTTAAGATTAAAATTCATATTAATTAAAACTTTAAGAATATCCAATACCTCTTCGTATAAAGCTTATAAAAATTAGTTATTTTAACCTGTTATCTTTAGTGAAAAATGTTCTATATCCAAGAGTAACAAACAAAACAGTGGATACAGCAGTACTACCTAATATAGCAAGCATTATACCAATTTGATATTTTATTGCAGTGATAGGAAATGTTCCAGAAAGAATCTGTCCTGTCATCATTCCTGGTAGAGATACAATTCCCATAGTTAGCATATTATTCATAGTTGGAAGTATGGCGCTGTCGAAAGCATTATTAACAATTTGTCTAGTGGCATCAAGTGGGCTTGCCCCAAGCATTAACGAATTTTCTATTTCAATTCTTTTATCTTCAAAATCACTACATAGTTTATTTGCGCCTAGTGCAATACCTGTCATGCTGTTACCAACAATCATACCTGAAATAGGAATAAAATATTGAGGATTGAACCATGGGCGAACACTAAGAACAACTATTATAAAGAAAGCTGCAGTCAAAAGAGCTCCAAAGGTCATTGAAAAAGCAATTATACTTTTTAATTCCTTTGACATTTGAACTTTCACTCTCTTTATTGAATTATAGATTGCAAAAGAAATCATAATTATAATCATAAAAGAAGTTAACCACCAACTTGGATTATTAAATACGAACATGAGAACATAACCCATTATAGTAAGTTGTATTGTCATTCTAGTTGAAGCAATCAATATTTGTTTTTCTCTTTTGATGCCTCTTGATTTAAAAATAATAAGCATTATTAGTACAAAAACATAAGCAATTGAAAGTTGGAAGACCGATAGATTCATGACTGCATTATTCATAATAAGATTTCACAACCTCTCTTTTTTCAATTCTCACTATTGAATTATTATATTTCTGCGCTATCTGCTCTGAATGAGTGATCATTATAAGTTCCTTATTGTTTTCTAACACAAACTTTGAAAAATTATCTATTATAAATTGCTCAGTATCTTTGTCCAGTGCAGCTGAAGGCTCGTCTAACAAATATGTATCAGCATCCATAAGCATCACTCTAGCTAGGCATAGTCGCTGTTTTTCCCCGCCAGAAAGGTTACCACATCCATCAGTGAGTTTTTTATTAAGCTCGACTCTTTCAAGAATTTCTTTCATTCTACTTTTTGATGCAGGAAGTTTTTTTGAAAATTCTAATCCAATTTGGAGATTATCTTCTATATTACCACTATAAATAACGGGAGTCTGACCTAACATAACCACATTTCTACGTAATAATATTGTATCAATTTTAGAAATATCTTTATTATTATAAAGTATAACTCCTTCATCGGGTACGTTTAAACGGTTTAACATACGAAGTAAAGTTGTCTTTCCACTACCAGAGGGCCCTACAACACATGTAATTGGTTTATCTATATTCAGAAATTTGATATCTAATATATTTCTAAATTTTATATTTCTAATTTCAAACATATTAATTCACTTCCTCATTATATAGCTTTTGTAATCATTTCTGCACATATCATTCAAATTGATTAATGACATAAACTTAGTATAAGTAAAAAAACCTTGTAACAATTATACCAATAATTACAAGGTTTTTCACTAAATCTATGAATTTTTAATAAGCCCAATAGCTACACCTAAAACGTTAAATTGTTGATTCTCTATAATAATTGGCTGATAGTTGTCGTTCTCAGGTATAAGAGCAATTTTCCCATCAATAACTTTATAAGTCTTAAGCGTTGCTTCACCTTCAATATCAACAGCAACAATATCCTTAATACGTGGCATATTCTGCTTACTTATTACTACATAATCTCCATCATAAATATTTTTATTTATCATGGAATCACCTTTAACTTTAAGCATAAAAACATCTTTTGAAGTTCTTATCCAATCCTTTGGTAATGAATAGCTATCCTCAATATATTCATTAATTAAAATTGGATTACCCGCTGCAATCTCATTAAATACAGGAATATTTACTACGTCGTCTACTTTTTCTTCAAAATTGTTATAATCTACATATATTTCATCTACTGATCCTGAATCTTTTATAAATCTATGAGATATATTTCTCTTTAAATCTATGTATTCTATAGACCCTAATGTAAGAGATGAACTTTGTAATAAATTCTTAGTAGTCTCATTTTTTTGAATCAACTTATCATTACTATCTACAAATTCTTCGATCTCTTCAACTTCTATTTCTTTGTAAGATTCATTCAAAGAAATGCATTTTCCCTTCATATCATATCCTAAACTAGAAAAGCGGCGTCCCTTCACAAGCCAAGCATTAGGAATAGCAGTTTCAAAAGTATCCATAATAAATGTTATACTGGAATAAGATTTTTCATTATATATTGATTTAACTAATTCTAATTGAACTTTCGTAAGCTGCTGACTATTATCTATAAATATGTGGGTATAATTAATTATTGGAGCTTTTTTTGCTTCATTTAAAGCCAAAAGTTCCATGTCTTGAGCATCTACTTTATTAAGCTTTCTTAAGTTATTAGTATATTCTTCTAAAACTTCAAAGATAGCTTGTCTTTGTTTAGAGTTTCTTCTAAGAATTTTAGATATCTCAGTGTTCAAATTATTAATTCTACCAACTCTATTAGCGCTTTGATACTCTTCAAGTTTTAAATAATTACATGATTTAATCCATTTAATCTCGTCTTTTATAAATTCAATATGATCTAAATTTAATATATTCGGTTTTTTCTTTTCGTATCTTTTTGACACTATAAGTATTGCATTTTTAAGCTCAGCTTCACGTTCTTCAAAAGATGCCAAAGTAAGATTTTTATTATTATTTTTCACATATTTATTTAAATAATAAGAGACTAAAGAATCTATTGTTCTTATTTCTAATTTATCACTATTATCTTCATCAAAGAAGCTATTTTGATGATATTTTTCACCTTCAATATTTCTATAGACAGAATAAAAATAATCAGAATATTCTTCGTTACAAGCTGCGACAAGTATTTTATCATCCTTAGATATACAATAATTATTAAGTAGTGATGGAATCTTATGTATAAATGCAGTGGTCTTCCCAGACCCTTTAGGACCTTTTATTAATAGATGACCATTTGGCTTATTATTAATTATCTTTTTTTGTTTTTTGCCAAATTCCATATTTCTCCCCTCCTTTTTTCATTGAATTTCACTTTATAAATCGAACATAAATTCTTAATTATTTTGTAATTATACTATACTTAATAGCTGTATGTAAAGTTTAGAGAAATAACGTAAATTTGTTTGTCAATTATCGAAAAATCTTTAATTAATCGATCAAACATTGTATTAATCTTATAAAATAGTTATAATAAACAAAGTAAAATAAGGCAATTTAAATATGGATATACAAACGAAAAAGGAAGGTGACATAATGGAATCCAATATTATATTTTTTGATATTGATGGAACATTATTTAATGAAAAGACTTATACAGTCCCTAACAGTGCTAAGGTAGCTCTAAAAAAAGCACAAGAAAATGGGCATCTAATCTTCATTAACACAGGGAGAACAATTATAGGAATTGATGATTGTGTCAAAGAACTAAATTTTGATGGTTATGTTTGTGGATGTGGAACTTACATAGAATTTAAAAATAAAGAAATACTACATAGAAATCTTGGAATAGATTTATCAAAAGAAATTGTAGCCAAGCTTCGCAAATATAATATCGATGCTATATTAGAAGGTAAGAATGATATTTATTACGATACCAATATACATTCTAAAGAAGTTCTTAGAATCAAAGAACGTCATATAAGGGAAGGATTTTATAAAGGTAAAACTTTTGATGATGCTGAAATTAACTTTGATAAATTTGTAATTTGGACTAATGAAAATAGTGATTTTGAAAGCTTTCATAATGAATTTAAAAGTTTATTTGAATTTATACATCGTGGTGAAGGCTTTTATGAATTAGTTCCTTTAGGATTCTCTAAAGCATCAGGTATAGAATACTTAATAAATTATTTAGATATTCACCACGAAAACACATATGCTATTGGTGATAGTACCAATGATTTATCTATGCTTAAATATGTGAAAAATAGTATTGCTATGGGAAATAGTACTCCATTATTATTTGACTTAGTATCATTTGTCACAAAGGATATTGAGGATGATGGAATTAAATATGCTTTAAAACATTACAATATTATATAGAAAATTATTTATTTTTAGTTCCTCCTAAAAGAAATGTATAAAATAGCCCGTCGCTAAATATACATAGTAGAAGAAATCTTTTAGGAGGAATTTTATGTCCTTTATAAGAAAATTTGAGACTTTAATGAGAAAATCCAATAAGGATATTGCTATCATAAATTTGGATAAAGGTATTGAAGTGTATAACTATTCTCCTGAATTTAATTTAATATCATCAAAAAAAATATTAGAAGGAAGTTATACTTTTGCCGACCTTTGTTTCGATATAAATGAAGACGATACTATATATGGTTTAGTAAGTATACAAAAGAGTAATCTTATGTATTTATATATAAATAATAAAATTATTCTAAAAAATGTGCTACTAAATTATAATTCCAATGCCTTTACAATTAAGTTTCCTTATATAAAAAAAATAGATGGTAATATCCACCTTCTGTATTACTTGGTTAATAACTCAGGAGCTTATTTCACATTGATTCATTATTGCAATATAAATGGAAAATGGATAAAAAATGAAATAGATACTTCTAATTATACAATATTAAGTAATTTTAATGTGATATTTAAAGATTCTATTCCTATAATATTTTATTTTAAAATAGTTAATAACTATGAAGAACTTTTTGTATCTATTTTTGATTCAAGTACAAATAGTTGGTCTAAACCTTGTCAAGTAACAAATTCTAATAAATCTAAAGTATATTTATCTGTTATTATGGATTCTAAGAATAATTGCCATATCGCATTTTCTGAGAATAATTCGCGTAGATATTATTGCACCTACATAAAAGGATATATAAATGACAATCAATTTATTGCTTATAACTATCAAACTATAAGCAAGACTATTGCATGTACGTTTCCTAATCTAATACAATGCAAAAATATGCTTTATCTTCAATGGATAGAATACTCAAATTTATATACGAGCATTTCGTATGATATTGGGAAAACGTGGTTGAATCCTTTCACAGATAATTTAGCATATAACAATCCTTTTAAATGCTATAATTATAAATCAAATTATCATAATGATATAATAGATAACTCATCAGCTATCTTTGCCTATAATAACTCTCTAGAGATACTAGGACTCAAGAAATAAATTTATATTGGTATATAAGCAAAAAGCACCTAATAATATAAAATTTCATAGTATAATATGAAACCTTTAAAATTTAAGGAGTAGTAAAAGTGGAAAATTCAATTAAAGCTATTTGTAATACTTCAACATACTTGGATAAATATCATTCGAATACAAACTTTTCAAATAACGAGTCATTACTCGTTGGTTCCATAAACAATAGGTCATTAGGCAATAATCGCTATATTTCTTTATTAAATTTTCAACTATCTGAATTGTCCCCTGACTCTATAAAGAAAGCATATTTATATTTGTTTATTGAAGATATTAAACCAGATTATAAGAATTCCTTTGGCTTTGGTATTTTAGGTAATTATAGCAATGTAGATATAGCTGCTATCGATTGGTCAAGCCTGCCCAAAAAGGATTATACAAAGTTATTAAATCATATAATACATGGATATAATGTGGGATATTATTTAAAAATTAATGTTACTTCATTGATTAGATCTCTAGCAACACATAATGAAAGCTATAATATATTTTTACTTCCTCAAAATCAGGATTCTAATTCAATTATTAAGTTATCTTCATTCGAGTCAAAATATCCTCCATATTTAGATATAATAACATATAATATAGATTCGACAAATAATATTGATTTATCGGAAGAACTTAATATTGAAACTTATATTGAAGAACCTGTTGAAGAGAATACTTACGATGATGAGGAGACTGAGACTAATAATTCTGAAGACATTTCTACCTCAAAGGAATCTTCAAATGTTGAAAGAGATAGTGTAAAGAATCAAGAAGAGGTTACGTTAATTAATCATCTGCTTAATAAAGTTATGGAGATATTAGTAAATCAAGATTTAAAATTGAACTCTTTGAATTCTTCCAATGAATCTTTAAGTGAAGAGATAAGCAGCTTATCAAATAAACTGGCAAATATTGATGATAAGATATCTTCATTAGATGAAAATTCTACTAATTTAAAACAAAACGATATTGAAATATTAAATATAAATATGTCATCATTAAATGAGATCTTAGTAAATCAAGATTTGAAACTAAATTCTCTGAACTCTTACAGTGAATCTTTAGGCCAAGAAATAAACAGCCTATCAAACAAAGTCGCGAATATCGATGATAAAATATCTTTATTAGATGAAAATTCTACTAATTTAAGACAAAATGATATTGAAACATTAAATATAAATATATCATCATTAGATGAGGTCTTAGTAAATCAAGATTTGAAATTGAACTCTTTGAATTCTTACAATGAGTCTTTAAGTGAAGAGATAAGCAGTTTATCGAGCAAATTAGCGAATATTGATGATGAGTTATCTTTATTAGATGAAAAATTTGTTAGTTTAAAACAAAATGACATTGAAACGTTGAATATAAATATGTCATCATTAAGTAATGAGATATTAGAATTAAAAGCTCTATTACCTAATTTAAGTGTAAATCTTGAGAGTCTAAGAGAAGCAATTAATGACTTTACTAAGGCAGAGAAACTTGATTTTTCTAACTTGAACTCTGTCAGCTCTCAGTTATTAGAATTGTCGTCAAATTTGAATTCACTAACAAAATTGATTGGTTCAATATCAGTTGAACCCATAAACTAGACTACGATAAAAAACGATTCAACATGTCTTTTATAAATAAAGTTCTTGTTCAGGTAATAATGTAATTATTTGAGCAAGAACTTTAATAATATACTCTATTATTACTTGAATTTAGCATATATCTTTATTAAATACTACTTTCATTTTACCTATAATCAAAATCCCAACACGCATCAATACATATTCTTCACAATTTACATCATAAAAACTTATATATTTTTTTTCTTTGCAATACTTGTAATTAATATTTTTTATACATGCTTTATCATATAAAGTAACTTTTGGATCAGGGCTATCTTTACATATGTCTCTGTTACCACAATTTATTAAAATTCTAGTTGTAGCAATGGAGTATACCCTAATAAAGTCTTTACTAAATGATTGATTATTCGGCATTGGGTATTTGTCTATATAGCATTTCATCTTATATAAATGATTATATCTATTATAGATTTTTATGCAGAATGAAACTTTATATTTTATTATCACTTCAATATATCTGTTATCACATCTATTTATAGTTCTTATTCTCTCAATTTTAGAACTTTTAATGCTAACCGAGTTTTTCTTCAAAACTATTTTTCTTACATCAGAAGGAGCGTAAATTTTGCTATTTGGAACGATGATTCTTCCGTCAGGTGTACCACCAATGAAGCGAAATTCATATGGCTCATCAGAGTATATGCTGCAATTCTTATCATAGCAGCATATATTCTTAAAACTATTATTTTTACGGCCTTTTTTATATTTCAACAGATCACCCCATAAATTCACTTATTATTGGATTAATAATATCTTTATTTATTGGATCGCTTAAATAATATGTCCATTCATTTGTAAACCACTCCTCAGAAGAAGTTAGAGTATTTTTTGAGTGGACGTGCCATGCATAATTCAAGCCATCCAAATATTCTTTATTAGGCATACTCCAAGCGGTTCCCATTTGAATATCTAGCTTGTCTGTAATTACACTTGGTACAGTTCCATTTATATAATCTTCAGTTTTATAAATTAGGGTATAACATGATGTCACTTTTGCACTACATATAAATAACTTATCATTAAACGAATCATATAGATACCCCCATTGATTCAATAGTGCAGTTGTTTCAGGTTTAGGAATATAATCATATAACTTCTGAACATATGATTTGTGATACATATCATCTGAATCAATTCTTACAAAATATACATATTCACTTCCTATGATTTTTTCTTTTATAAATATGTCTGCCATATTCTTGCTGATAAAAACAATATTTTGGGGCATTGGCCCATATTTACTTATTTCGGAAAATATAAGTTCTTCACTTTCTTTACTATATAAAACACAAGCTGTGAAGTCTTGATTTGTTTGATTTATAAGGCTTCTATAGGTGTAATTCATAAATATATTAATTCTATTTTTTATCCAAATCTCGTCTTCTCTTTCTTTATCTACAGTGTCAAAATATCCGCGTATATCATTTTTTTCTTCATACTCAACTTCTTCATAGCTCGCAATATTTAATGGTATTAGAATTACAATACTCTTATTCTTCATTAAAGTTCATCTCCTATTTTCGTTTCCTACCTTACATTTGATTTTGTTTATTGCATTTTTTCCACTTAATAAACTCTGATCACTCCACAAATAATCCCATTGACCAAATCTACCAGCACAATAAATTTGATTTTTCTCATAAAAATCTATTATATAATCCCTATTTTTTATTGTATCTCTATAAAAGATCACATTTGTATGATCTAAACTTCTAATATCGGAAAGTATTACGCTATTTCTTGAAGCAATTTTAGCTTTCTCAATGAAATCATAGATATTGTTAATTATTTTTTCATTTGAACATTTCAAAGGTTTGGCTTTGCAACTGTATATTTCAAATTGAATTGTACTATATCCGGGCTTAATATTATTTATCGATTTTTTGCCTGGCAGATATGCTCTTGCTGGAAGTATATCTTCATCATAAATATAAAACCAAATATCATCAAAATTTAATTCTCCTTCAATAACTAATGAAACTAAAATTGCCGAAGTTGATCGTAAATTTTGAGCTCTACTTTTTAGTTCTTCACTAATGTCTTTCGTAATAGAAGTTAGTTCAGTAAGAGGTATAGTGCTAACTAAAAATTCATAGTTAACTTTATCTCCATTACTAAATTCAACTGTTTTATTTTTCAAATCTAAAGAAATAGCCTCTGCATTAAATACAATATTACAGTTATTAACAATTGGTTTTAAAAACTCTTTATACCCTCCGCTAATGGGATATCTCATTTCCTTTGCATAATACGTATTTGGTGTATCTTCAGTAAGTGCACCATAAATAACCTCTTCAAGACTTGGAGTATATACCCTGTTTTTAATCCATGATATATCCATGTTTTCAGCATTCTCACACCAATACTTTTTAGTATATTTTAAGAAAAAATTCTCTGTTATATATTCTCCATATTTGCTATATAGCCAGTTTTTATAATTTATATTTTCAGTATTCACCTTATTTTTATCACAAAAACTAACTATTGCTTTAACCTTTTCTTCAATAGGAAGGCTAAAGAGATTATTTTGTATCGGATGTTTAAACCACCTATAATTACTAATATTTTTAGGGTGTGGTTCAAAAGATCTATGCGGAACTTTATCAAAAATATGTCTAACTTCGCTATCTTGAGTAAAAGATAAATGAATACCCTTATCAAAAATAAAATCATCAAGCTGGAAGTTACCGCATATGCCTCCATAGGAATTATCTTTTTCATAAATAATAGTTTGATCACTTTCATCATAGTAACTTGCTGCAATTCCTGTTATACCAGCTCCTAATATTACTATACTTTTATCCATTTTAAATCTTTAATCCTGTGGTTATATTCTTAAAGAAGTCTTCTATAGTACTAATCATATAGTCCATCATTTCAGTGGTAATTCCAGGATAAACACCAATAAAAAATGTTGATGAAAGGACTTGAGTTGAATTGCTTAATTCTCCTATGATTTTATGATTAATGTTTTTATATGCTGGTTGATTTAATATATTTCCTGCAAAAAGCATTCTTGTTTCAATACATCTTGATTCTAGAAACCGAACAAAATCTCGTCTTGTAAAGCCAACATTATCTCGCACTGTTATTGGAAATGAAAACCAAGCTGGATCAGCTTTTTTGTATGATTTAGGAAGAATAACTTTATCTTCATATTTTTTTAAGCAATTATATAGTTTCTTGAAATTTTCTTTTCGCTTTTGAATAAAAACTGGTAATTTTTCTAACTGTTTTATTCCCATTGCACATTGAATATCTAGTGGCTTTAAATTATATCCAATATTAGTATAAATATATTTATGATCATAACCTTCAGGCATGTTTCCAAATTTGAAATCAAATCTATGATTGCAGGCCCCATTCGGATTTTTTTCATCTTGTTGACAATAACATGCCCTTCCCCAGTCTCTAATTGAAAGGGCTATTCTACTAAGCTCTGGATTATTTGTGCATATTGCTCCACCTTCACCCATAGTAATATGGTGAGCAGCATAGAAGCTATAAGTTGAAAAATCTCCAAAAGTGCCACAAAATCTACCATCATAGGTTGATCCTAATGCATCACAAGTATCTTCTATAATATATAATTTATTCTTTTCTGCAATTTCCATTATTGCATCCATATCAGCAGGATTTCCTAATGTATGAGCGAATATAATTGCTCTTGTTTTATCAGTTATTGCTTGCTCAATTAATTTTGGATCTATATTATACGTTCCCTGTTCCACATCAACAAAGATAGGTTTAAGATTGTTTTGTATTATGGGATTTAATGTTGTTGGAAATGTAACTGCAGTAGTAATTACTTCGTCCCCGTCATTTAAGGGATTAATGAGTTGTCTAGAACACAAACTTGATACAGCAATTAAATTTGCAGACGAACCAGAATTAGTTACTAAGCAATTTTTTATTCCTAGAAAGTTTTTAAATGCATCGGTGAATTCTATACTCTTTCTACCTAATGTCAGCCAAAAATCAAGAGCAGAATCTACAACTGCTATCATTTCATTTTCATCAAATACTCTTCCTGAATAATGAATTTTAGTTTTTCCTTCAATAAATTTTTCGGATTCTTTTCTTACCTTATATATATCTTTAACTTTATCTAGAATTTCTTTACGTATTGAATTTTCATCCTGTATAAAAATTTCGCTCATTATTTTATCTATCCCTCACATTCCAATCATATTTAATGAAAGATTTCCATGGATCCATTCTTAACATCTCATCATCCTTGTGATTTACTGTTATTAGATCTGCTACTATAGCATACTCATTGCCAACAGTTTTAAATCCATTCCATACTCCTGCTGGAATCTGAACTAAGCAATAATTTTCTGTTCCCATATATATTTCCATAAGTTCATTGGTAGTACTTGAATTTTCTCTAGAATCGTACAGTACAAGTTTTATCATTCCTTTGATTACTGCATAGTTAAGAACCGCTTTTTTATGCAGATGCCAGCCTTTAACAACGTTTGGATATATTGTAGAAAAATATATTTCACCAAACCCTTTAAATTCATCATCAGTACTCTCTTGCATTTTTAAAATAGTTCCTCTATCGTCAGGTATCTTATTTAATTTTTTTATAACTACTCCATCTATCAAATTGTGACGCTCCTAAAACAAACTTTATTATAATATATGTAATATATGCCTTATATGTTAAACTATATACAACTTTCTACATATAATGCTATAAAACGATTTGATTAGGAGATGCATCAAATGAATAAAGCGAGATGTTTAGTTGTTTCTGATTTCACCGCTATTGGTGGTATTATTATAAAGGCTGGCACTATATGTGAAGTATTAAATGATGGTGAAGAATTTATATGGATAAATCCTTATATAAAAGAAGCAGATGAAGAAATTCCTATTCCGATTTTAAAATCTCATGTTAGATTTCTATAACAATTAATAAGGTGGTAATTTACCACCTTGGAAGTTTTTTTATGGATTACTTACCTATATATTCAGGTATTATTTTATTTACAACTTCTATATCATCAGTAGCATCATCCACCTGAGTAAACCAATTATTAAAGCTTGTAATAGTATTTTTACCATGAACATGCCATAAATAATTTCTCTTTTCTATAAATTCATGTGGAACTCTAATAGCTATATACTGTTCATTATCAATATCTGTAAAATCTTGGCTGTATATTTTACCATTTAAATAGTCTTGTGTTTTATAAATAAAGGTATAAAATGTTACAACCTTGCAATAACATTTACCTATTGATTTATTTACCGAATCATAAATATATCCACTTCTATTAATTAAAGAAACAGTTTCAGGTTTTGGATTATAGTCATATAATTGTTGTATAAATGTTTTATGGTAAGCATCATCTGAATCTAGCCTCACAAAATAAACATATTCATAGTCTTTTAAATATTCTTTTATTTCCTCGCGATACTTAGATTTCATTACAAAATGAACATTACTTGGAAGAGTCTCATACTTATTTAATGCTGACTTTATCAACTCATCAGTAGCGTCTTCATAACAAAGGAAGAAGTTAAAATCTTGATTGGTTTGTAATTTTAAACTTCTGAGTGTGAATTCCTGAAATACTTTGATTCTATAATTTATCCATTCTTTAGTATAGCGATCTCGTCCATTTTGTATATAGGGTTTAACATTAAACATACTTGTTATTATTACAGTTTTATTTTTCATTTTACACTTCACTCTCTATAAATTGTTCAAATGTTTCCTTTATCTCATCCTCAATGTTGCAATTAGGTTTATATCCAATTGATTTTATTTTAGATATATCGAATATATAGTCATCTTTTTCAATTATTTGATCAAGTTTTTTTGTATGAGCTATTTCGATTTGTTTTCCTTTTAAAAGTTTTTCGCCAACACTTTTTACAATTTCTGCAACTTCATTTATAGAATAATTTGAATCGCCTCCTATATTAAAGACATCATATTTTTGTTTTTGCTCTTCTAATATAATATCAATTGCACTGCACAAATCTTTAATAGATAAGAAGTTTCTTTTTTGGTTTCCTGATGAATTTATTATGATTTTATTAGTTTTAAAGGCCTGTACTATGAAGTTATTTGGCACAATACTCCATCTTTCAATTCCACTGAAAAGTGGTCTAGTACAAAGGTTTGCGAGTCTTATAGAAGTTCCTAAGATATTAGAGTTATTTGAATAACGTTTTGTGAGAAGTTCTCCAAAGTAATGAGTTATTCCATATAAAGTCGATGCTTCAATGCTGCTTTTTTCATTTATTGTTCCAACAATGTTGGAACTTCCATATGCATGAAATGTTGAAACGTAGATAAATCTTCCTATTCCTAATTTAGTACATATATCAAGCATATTTTCAGTACCATACGTGTTTATTAAAATAGACTCCTTAGGTGAATTTTTACACTTAACCTCATTGGCTGCTGCACAGTGTATAACACAATCATACTTATTTCCTAATAGTTTTAAGAATAGTTTTTCATCAGTTATATCCGCAATTACCACATTAAATTTCTTAGTCCATTCCTCCATATATTTCGGGATTTTTCTTCCAATAAGTGTTACTTCATTTCCTTTTAAAGAGAGATATTCTGCACAATAACTTCCTAAATATCCAAATCCACCTGTAATTAAAATATTCATATTATTACCCTACCTCTACTCAAAACTTTTGTCTTCTATGGTTTCTATTTGTTTCATGCATAGCTCATAAACATCACTATTTTTATAGCCTTTATACCATTCAACAGTCATTTTAAGTGCTTCGTCTATACCAAGGATAGGATTCCACTTGATATATCTCTTAGCTTTAGTGCAATCAATGCTTAATAACTCTGCTTCATGGGGACCATTATTTTGAGCAATTATAAAAGCACCTTCACCCCAAAGCTTTATTGTTCTAGAAACAATATCTTTAACTGTTAAAATATCATTTGAATTTGGTCCAAAGTTCCAAGCTCCAATAAATTCAGACTCATGTGAAATCAAATGATTACCTAACATCAGATATCCTCTTAGCGGATCTAAAACATGTTGCCAAGGCCTTATTGCAATTGGGTTTCTTATTACTATGGGAGCCTTATTTTGCAATGATCTTATTATATCCGGAATAATTCTATCCTTGCTCCAATCTCCTCCTCCAATTACATTTCCAGCCCTTACAGTTGCAATAAATTTTCCATGATTTTTGCATTCATTAGGATTGAAAAAGCAATTTATATATGATCCAGTAACAAGCTCTGCACAAGCTTTACTACAACTATATGGATCATATCCCCCGAGTCTATCAGTTTCTTTATATCCCCATATCTGATTTATATTTTCATAGCATTTATCTGAGGTTATGATAATCCCAGCTTGGACACTTTTGCTTTTTCGTATACATTCAAGTATATTTATGGTTCCCTTTATATTAATATCAAAAGTTTCCACTGGCATTTCATAAGATAATCTCACTAATGGTTGTGCAGCGAGATGAAATACAACTTCAGGCTCATACTTATCAAATATCTTTTCCATTTCATCTAAATTTCGTATATCATTACGTAGGTCAACTATTTTATTACTTAATTTAGCTAATACAAAATTATCATATTTTGTATATGGGTCTTTAGATACTCCAATTACACTAGCTCCAGATTTTAGTAACCACATACATAACCACGATCCCTTAAATCCAGTATGTCCTGTTACAAGTACTTTTTTACCTTTGTATTTATCAAGATTTAATCTTTTGTCTTCTACTCCCATATCTTCCACTTACCTTCTCCCGCATTATATAGATTATTTATATCTTCTACATCTTTGGCTGTGTCTACAGCTTTCCAAAAACCGTAATGATTAAACACAGATACTTGTCTATCTTTAACGAGACTTCTTAAAGGTTCTTGCTCAAACATACAGTCTTCATTAGGAATATAGTTTAGAGCCTTTTTATTAATAACCATATATCCACCGTTAATTATTGTATCTTTGATTGGTTTTTCTTCAAAATTTTCTACTATTCCATTATTAGTTTTTAATTCACCAAAAGTTGATACAGGATTAATTCCTGTTAAAGTTACATACGTACCTTTATTTTTATGATACTCAAGTAAATCGTTTATATTAACATCGCTTAATCCGTCGCCGTATGTCATAAAAAATTCTTCGCCTTCAATATAATCACTAACCCTCTTTAGTCTTGTTGCTGTTTTCGCTTCTAATCCCGTATCAACAAGGGTTATAGACCATTTTTCTTTTTCTCCATCTAAATATTTTATTTTATAATCATCATCACACATTGTTATTGTGAAATTTCTATTAAGAATAAGCATATTAGCAAAATATTGTTTAATTAATTCTCCTTTATATCCAAGACATAAAATAAAATGATCATAACCATAGTGGTAATAAGTCTTCATTATATGCCATATAATAGGTCTATCTCCTACCGTTACAAGAGGCTTAGGAATTCTTTCACTGTACTCTCTCATCCTCATTCCTTTTCCGCCACATAATATTACAACATCCATATCTTTAGCACCTCATTTTCTACTCGTAGTATTTTATAATATGATTTCACTACTTCTTATGTTACTTTATAAACACGAATTTACTCTATTGCATAACATACTATTAAAAAAATAAAAAAGCATCATAATAATGCTTTTTTAGATTAAATAATAAATATAAATTTAGGCAATTCTTAACAAGAAATTGGAATATATTATTTGTACATATTTTTATAATATTTTTGGTAATCACCAGAGGTTACATTTTTCATCCATTCTTTGTTATCTAAATACCATTTAATTGTTTGTTTTATTCCAATTTCAAAAGTAGTTTCTGGGTACCAACCTAATTCCTTTTTTATTTTGTCTGGTGCTATGCCATACCTTCTATCATGTCCTTTTCTATCCTCAACATATTTTATCAAGCTTTCACTTACATTTTTGTCTACATTTTCGTTAATATAAGAAATAACTGTTTTTACAATCTGTATATTAGTTCTTTCATTATGACCACCAATATTATATATCTCTCCTATCCTGCCATTATTAATTACCATATCAATAGCTTTCACATGATCTTCTACAAAAAGCCAGTCTCTTATATTCATTCCATCCCCATAGACCGGAAGTCTCTTATGATTTAAACAATTATTTATTAATAAAGGAATTAACTTTTCTGGAAATTGAAAAGGTCCATAATTATTTGAGCACCTTGTTATATTTATTGGCATTTTATACGTATCATAATAAGCTTTAACTATTAAATCTGCCCCTGCCTTGCTTGAAGAATATGGACTATGAGGATCTAAAGGGGTAGTCTCTTTAAAAAAGCCTTTAGAGCCTAACGAGCCATAAACTTCATCTGTTGATACCTGAAGAAATTTAACGCCTTCTTCAAATCCTTGATCATTTTCCCAAGCATTTTTTGCGCAATTTAGGATATTAACAGTACCAAGTATATTTGTTTTCGCAAATACTTCAGGTTCTTTTATACTTCTATCAACATGGGATTCTGCTGCAAAATGGACAACATAATTTATATGATATTTCTTAAAAAGTATTTCGACTAATTCTTTATCACAAATATCTCCTTGAACAAATTCATATCTTTTATCATTTTCTATAGATTTAAGATTTTCTAAATTCCCTGCATAAGTTAACTTATCTAAATTTATTATATTAATATCTTCGTATTTATTTAGCATATATAAAATAAAATTTGATCCTATAAATCCAGCTCCACCTGTAACTAAATAAGTTTTCATGACTACAACTCCTTTATTTCACTTACCTAATTTACTTATAAACGCTTCTATTGCATCTTTCCAATCTCTCATTTCATCGCCAACAGTATTTCTTAACATCATATTATCCAGAGACGAATATTCAGGTCTTTTTGCCTGAGTCTTATATTCTTCAGAAGTACAAGGTATTACTTCACATTCTTCTCCAGATAATTTAACAATTCTTTTAGCAAATTCATACCATGTACACTCGCCATTATTGGTACAATGATATATTCCGTAACCATCTGTTTCTATTAGCTTCAAGATATGATATGCTAAATCATTAGCATAAGTAGGATTTCCTACTTGATCATTCACAACATTAATATGGTTTTTTTCTTTAGAAAGTTTCATTATTGTATAAACAAAATTACTTCCGACATAACCATAAAGCCACGCTGTTCTTACAATAAAATGCTTTGAACATAATAGCTGTACATACTGCTCTCCTAGAAATTTAGTTTTACCATATACACTAGATGGTGAAGCTAAATCATATTCTTTTAATGGCTTATGAGTATTTTCGCTAAACACATAATCGGTAGACACTTGTACTAGTTTAGCGCCTATTGAGTCACAAGCTATAGCAAGATTTCTTGGCCCTAATGAGTTAACCCTAAATGCAAAATCCTCATCAATTTCGCATCTATCAACATTGGTGGCTGCAGCGCAGTTTATTACTACTTCTGGTTTTAAATAACTTAGCACCTCTTTAACTTTGACTAAATTCGTTATATCCAGCTCATCTACGTCAAAGCCAATAACTTCAGATAGCTTTATACTTTCTGATATCTCTCCTATATCAGCTCTTCCGATTTTTATTATTTCCGTAATCTCTCTGCCTAATTGTCCTTTTGCTCCAGTTATTAATATTTTCATTGTCAAATACGCACCTCTTTTAACTAGATATTATAATCTGGATATTCCCTTAGATCTATCTCGCTTATACCTATATTACCTTTGTCTTTTTCTGATAAAATTACATTATTAACTTTGTCTAAAGGCCATGAAATATTTATATCAGGATCATTCCATTTGATACCTTCTTCGTACTCGGGTGCATAAAAATCTGTACACTTATAATTAAATATAGCTTCATCAGAAAGTACTAAAAATCCATGTGCAAAACCTTCTGGAATATAAAATAACTTTTTATTTTCTTCACTTAAAATGATTCCTTCCCATTTGCCGTATGTTTTTGAACCATTTCTTAAATCAACAGCTACATCAAAAACTTCACCCTTACTTACTCTAATAAGTTTTCCCTGACTATGCCTTTTCTGAAAATGAAGTCCTCTTAAAACTCCTTTAGTGGATCTTGATTCATTATCTTGGACAAAATTCATATTAAGTCCTACTTCTTCAAAATGTTTTCTATTATAAGTTTCCATAAAATAGCCTCTATTGTCTCCAAAAATCTTTGGTTCTATTACATAAACTCCACTTATCTTGGTTTCAATAAATTTGAAATTTCCCATACTTCACCTCTTATTTACTAACATTTAGTATTCGATTCAATACTTTTAACTACATCGATTAGATATTTTCCGTATCCAGTCTTTTTTAGAGTCTCAGCAATTTCTAGTACCTTTTCTGCTGTTATCCAACCCTTACAATAGGCTATTTCCTCGAGGCACGCTATATATATGCCTTGAGTATTTTGAATTGTTTCAACGAAATTAGATGCTTGAAGCATCGCTGAATGTGTACCTGTATCAAGCCAAGCCATACCTCTACCTAACAATTGAACTTTTAATGAATCCTCTTCTAAATAAGCTTTATTTAAATCTGTTATTTCTAATTCTCCTCTTGCCGATGGTTTTAACTTTTTTGCTTTTTCAACTACTGTATTATCATAAAAATATAGACCTGGAACAACATATTTTGATTTTGGATTTTCAGGTTTTTCTTCTAATGAGATAACCTTTCCATTACTATCAAACTCAACAACTCCAAAAGCTTTTGGATTTTGAATGTAATATCCAAACACATATGCTCCGTTTTCTAAGCTTGCAGCTTTTTTTAAAATATCTGAAAAGCCTTGGCCATAAAAAATATTATCACCAAGCACCATTGCTACATTATCATCTTTAATAAATTTTTCTCCAATAATAAATGCTTCTGCAAGTCCATTAGGATTTTTTTGAACTGCATACTCAATATTTAATCCTAGATCTTTTCCATCCTTAAATAATTCTTTAAAACTAACTATATCTCTAGATGTTGAGATAATTAAAATATCTCTTATTCCTGAAAGCATTAAAACTGACATTGGATAATAAATCATTGGTTTATCATATATTGGTATCATTTGTTTTGACATTGCTTTTGTTGATGGATACAGGCGTGTTCCACTACCACCTGCTAAAATAATTCCTCTCATTTTAATCCCCCACAATATCTTAGTTATTACATTAACTAGGATAATTTTGTTTATTAATTATGTTATGAAAAACTTAAGCATATAGTTACTTTCTAATTTCATAAAGTTAGAAAACAGCATTTCCTTCTCTTTTAGAAAATGCTGTTTAACAAGTTGCTTTTACTATTCTTTCATAAATAATATGGCTATATTACCATTTGTTTAAAATATCTATTACATAATTTATTTCTTCATTAGTCATCCCATACCATATTGGTATGCTTAGTACTGTCTTAGAGATACATTCTGCCAATGGAAAGTCTCCTTCTTTATATTCTAACTCCTTGTACGCTTTCTGAAGGTGTATAGGTATTGGATAGTGAATTACAGTACTAATTCCATGAGAATTTAAATAAGTTACTAATTCATCTCTAAATTCTGTTCGCAGTGCAAATACATGCCATATAGAATCAGTTGCTAAATCTATATTAGGAAGAATTAATTTATTGTTAGTAATTTTCTCTAAATATACTTTGGCCACCTTTTGCCTATAAGAATTCCATTTATCAAGAGATTTTAGTTTTATGCTTAAATATCCTGCTTGAATTTCATCTAGTCTTGAATTAACGCCCTTGTATTCATTATAATATTTTATTTTAGATCCGTAGTTTCTAATAGCTCGAACTTTTTCTGCTAACTCCTTATCATTAGTTAGAATCGCTCCGCCATCACCTAGTGCTCCTAAATTTTTTCCTGGATAAAAACTAAATCCTGCAGCATCCCCAAGATTCCCAGCTTTTTGTCCGTTATATATTGCACCGTGAGCTTGAGCTGAATCCTCTATTAGTTTTAAATTATATTTTTTACATAATGGTTTTATTTTATCAATTTCTGCTGGTCTACCATATAAATGAACAGCAATTATTGCTTTAGTTTTTTTAGTAATAGCTGCTTCAATTTTAGTTACATCTATATTAAAAGTATTGATATCAGGTTCTACAAGAATAACTTTAGCCCCAACATATGAAACTGCTAATGCAGTGGCAATATAAGTATTTGCTGGAACTATTACTTCATCACCTTCACCAATATCATATCCTCTTAAAATAATTGAAAGTGCATCTAAGCCATTTCCACAGCTTATGCAATAATTAGCACCACAATATTTAGAAAACTCTTTTTCAAAGGCTTCCACATATGGTCCCAAAATAAACCAGTTATTGTCATATATTTTCTCAAAAACATTTAAAATTTCATCTTTTATTTCATTGTGCATTGGTTCAAAATTTAAAAATGGTACTTCCATAAAACCCCTTCTTAATATCTATTAAAAGCTTCTTTCATATAAAAATCTATATTTCGTATATAGTCGTCTTCATTATAATAATCTGATGCAAGAACTAAAAGAACTGCACCTTCACTAAAATCATACATTTCTCTCCAAATATATGGGCCGATATATAGCCCAACCGCTGAATTATCTAATGTGAATTCAGCTTCTTCTTTTGGAGATTTAACTTTTATTTTTACAGAGCCATTAAGGCATATTAATACTTGATGAAGTTTCCTATGTGCGTGAAAACCTCTTGATATATCTTGAGGAACTTTTGTAATATAATATATTCGTTTTATATCAAACGGAATATCAACAAGTCCCTCAATCGGTGTTAAGTTCCCATATTTACTACCTATATTAAGAAATTTAAATAGAGAACAATTATACATTTCATCACCTCAGAGTTGTTATTTTAATTCTTTATAATAGGTACGATTAATAGCACCTACAGTCCCAAACCCCTCTTTAAATTGAGCTAGAGAAGTATTGAGAAATTTTCCTTTATCTTCAGTACTTATTCCAAAAGAAAAAAATTTGAATTTGTTTAGATAAGCTTGACTAATTAGATTATAATTTAGAAAATTCATAGGATAATAACTAGAATAAAGAGAGTCAGAAGCAAGATATTGAGTATGGAAAACATTATTATTAAAGTTAAATACCATGCTGCCTGCTATTAAATTGTTTTTATAATATACTCCATAGAATTTAACAATATCTTTAAACCTTGTATTTTTGAAATCTAGCAATTCTTCTAGTGAATGTACAGGTTTTGTATTATGCTTTTCAAGTGATTTTAATAATAAATTATAAAAATCATCTACTTCATCATCAGTTTCTAGTGTTCTAAATTCTAAATTGTATTTCAAACTGTATTTCAAATCCCTTCTTTTAGATGCAGAAAAGTTATTTTCTATAACAGGTGAATAGTTATCAAAATCAATATATAAACTTAACTCAGTATAATTTTCATAATTATATTTAAAATAAAAGTAATCTAATAAATTCATATTTCCGCTGCAAAATATTTCGGAGGTACTTTTAAGAATTATTTCATCAAAACTATTTTGGATTAAATAATAATCTAAAACTTTAAAAAGATTATCAATATGATTAATGTTATTAAAGTTTTTATTAATTACAACTCCTCCAAAAGTACTTCCTCTATGGGAATAAAATACTTTTTTTTGATCTTCAACTATTTCACATGCAGGGATTAATGCAATTATACTCGTCCCTTTTTTTATTATTAAAGAATGATCTTTAAATCTATCTTTATGATAGTTTAAAAAATTTCTGCTTTGAAGAAAAGTTCCATTCACACTATTATTCTCTATAAATTTATCCCATTCTTGTTCATTATCATTATTAAATTTTTCTACTGATAAATTCATGTGAGTGACTCACTTCCTAAAATTATTTAATTAATTCTGCATATCCAAATCCATCATAGCCATAGTTATTTCCATTGTAAAATAAATACGTCTTATCATTATATTTAACTACAGATGGGTATGCCATCATTTGTGAATCCCATCCTGATGAAGACAAAGAAATATTTAATTTATCATCATCTCTTGTCCAGTTTATTCCGTCTAATGATTCTGCATATGCTAATTTATAAGTCAAATCTTCGCTTCCTGCACAGAAAAACATTTTGTATATATCCTCATCCTTAATAACATAAGGTCTTCCAACCCTATATTCATCACCTTGTGTTCCTATAATTACATCTCCAGAACCTACAAAGTTTATACCATCCTCGGATTCCATATATCTAATATCGTATAATGGAAGTGTCTTTTTCTTTCCCTCTTTAAAATAACTACCTCCGCCGTAATAAACTTTCCATTTACCATCTTCTTTAACAACTGAATGAATTACTCTAAATAAAAGTTCATCATCACATCTCTCGAGGACTGGGACTTTACTATATCTTTTAAAACTATTACCATTATCTTCACTTATAGCTAGCCCACAATATATCATCATTCTTACATGGTAACCTACTTGATACCCTGCGTAGTATAAGTGTATTTTTCCTTCATTTCTTATAACAGCACAAGGAACCACACCATTATCATCGAAAGTTCCTGGCAAACCTATATCTAACAAAGGTTCTTTTGAAACTTTTTTTACTATTTTAGGATTATTAGCATCTACGTCAACATATCCAACTCTGCTTACTCCTTTATCATCTCTAAGCCCAACAAAAATTCTAATAGTATCATCATTTAATAATAATGGAGTTGGCTGTAGTGTAGAATTTTTAGCCCAAGTACTACTACCATCTAGGCTATAGATAATTCCTTTCTTTTCCCACTTCAATTTTATTCCCCCTATTCCTTTATATTAAATAATTCTAAAGAACTTTTACTATCTGGTTTTGCAGGACTACCCTTTAAAAATAAATTATCTCCATAGTTCTTTGTTATGAGAGCTCCAGCTGCTACAAATGAGTTTTTCCCTATAGATACGTTGTTAACAAAGGTAGAATTAACACCAAGAAAACTATTTTCACCAACTTCACAATAACCAGAAACAACTACATGGGAACTTATAAAAGAATTATCTTTTATCTTAGTCCTGTGACCAATATGATTTCCGCTCCAAAGCACTACATTATTCCCAATCTCAACATTGTATTGAATAGTATTATCCTCAAAAATAAAGGAATTTTCACCTATTTTTGCATTTCTCCATACAAAAGCTTTCGAACTAATATAAGAGGCAAAACTATATCCTTTACGCTTAGCTTCATTATAAAGACGAGTTCGAACTCTATTGAAGTTTGTAAATGTTATAGCTGTGAATACTTCATATTCCTTAGTGGAATAGGTTTGCTCCATTTCTTCAAAAGCTATAACAGGTAATCCGAAAAGGCTTTTTTGAGTAATAAATTGCTTTTCTACAGCAAAAGCTTCTACTGTATAAGGTGAATCATAAGTGAAATACTCATAAGCAATTTCTGCAAATTCTCCATCACCAATTATAACCAATTTCTTATTTTTATCCATATTATTACTTCCTTTATATACTTACATAATTTATATTAAGCTTCTTATAGGAATCTTAACTTTTTGTAAAATTCCATTATACAAACATACTATGCGCGTTTAAAATAAAGTGTACCTAACTTTATTTAGTAATATAAAACATGGAAATAGGCCTTAAATAAAACTTATTATCTAAAGCCTAGTGAAAATTAAAATATATATTGCAATTCACAATTACGGATAAAATTCTTGCAATATTTTTAGAATCATGATGAAGAATTATTTTTGCAATATATATATAGAAATTTTGTATCAACTTTTATGTGGATTTAAGAAAATTAGTTTTGAGTTGATATTTTTAAATTATTTATTGTTAAACTACTCAAATAATATATTTATGAATTTAGTGTAGCACCTTATATATTCCTCTTTAAGAATAATTATCTCTCTATTCTTTTCAGATTTATTATTAAATTCTTCACTGAAACTAGTTAAAAAATTAGAGTATTCTTTGAACCATTTTCTTAGGATTATTAATAATTCATCTCTAGTTCTTATAAAAGCTTTACTTTCATAAGATGAAATAATAATGTTAAAAAAGTCTATTGCAGCCCAAAAAGTCAAAATTTTATCTTGAGTATTTTGTGAATTATGAATTCTAAGATTGCTTAGAGGCTCAGCGATATAAATCATATTCCCTTTTCTTAATAATTTTAACCATAAAGATATATCACCAAGACAGTATATTTCATTGCTATCATAATCAATTATACTGTGTTTGGTAAGGTCGCTGTCTATTGCGTCTCTTTTAAATATTGCTGTACTTAATTCACCAATATAATTAATCATTGAAAATAGAATTTTTCTTCCTGCTTCTTCACCTGTTAGACGAATATCATAAGGATATTGCCGTACTGTTCTAAAGTTATCATTAAGGTATTCGTCCTTATCATTGATCATTTTTCTATAGCTCGTAATAAGTGTAAGTGTATTGTCATAAAGAAAATAATTCATCATTCTATCTAATTTATTTAACTTAAATACATCATCATGCAATAAAAAATTTATATATTCTCCACATGAAGCTGAAAGACATTTACCAAGGTTAACTTTTCCTCTCTGACCGGATGGACCACCATTATTTATATATTTTATTTTATTTGTTTTTAATTTGTATCCTTCAACAAACTTCTGTACATCATTAGTTGTACTATCATCGCATATTATGATTTCTGTATTCCTATAGCTCTGATTTAGTGCTGAATCAAGAGCTTTTTTAAGGTAGTTTGTTTGATTATAGGCTGGTATCAGTATGCTAACTAAAGGGAATATATATTTAGAATAATTATCTAAATATATATTCTTATATTCTTCAAATCCATTTGCTGTATTTACATAACCACAATCATGAATGCACCAAGGTATTTTTTGATTTGGAACTACAACTTTAAATCCCTTTTGAATGAATTCAGTACTTTGTGAAAGATCATAAAAATGCCACCCATCAAAAAGATCATCTCTCCATTTTATATCGTATTGAGTTATCATTATAAGCCCATCGATACCCTTGACATCTGTATATGGTTCGCTAAATTCATTAAAACTTAGAAGTTCCATTGAACCTCTATGGCTGTCAAAAACTTTTCCTACCCTGCATGGATCTTCCCACCAAACTCCAGACACTGGTATAACTTTTGCACCAACTACACCTATTAGACCTATATCTTGATTACTATTGAAAATGCTTAAAATATCTTCAACAAAATTTGTATTTTGAATATAAACATCTTGATGAAGATAAACTTTATATTTAGAATCACTTTTTTGAATAGTTTCATTATATGCTGAGGCTATGCTTTTAGAATTTCTCATGGCTATAAATTCGATTTCTATATCTTCAGGGATTTTGAGTTTATTAATATAAGACAAACTTTTTTTATATAGTTCCTCGTTATTAACACAAGTAATAAATGCTACTTTATTTTTTTTCATTTTTCTTACCAATAACCTCTCCTTACTTTGTATTTATTTAAAGTTATTTATATAGTATTCATTTAAATGAAAAATCGGGTTTATTTACTTAAATTTAATCTATACAAAAAGTCTTTAAGGTAATTTTCATCTACAACAAAACCACTTTGATAGTATTGTGAGTGTGAATTTCCATAAAGAAATCCATCCAAAAAATAGGTCTTTAATCCTAATATGCCAGAAATATTAGAATACCATGGTGATTGAATAACCTTTGGTTGAATAAATATAACCTTTGCATTTTTATTAGCAAAAATAATATTGGTAAGTCCAGAACCTGATTCACCGGCTATAACTTCTGCTTCTGAAAAAGTTTTTAATTGATCATGGAAAGACATTGATCCTGGAAATATTATTTCGAATCCGAATGACCTAAAAATATTCTCAACTGCTGGTTGATTTTGCAATCTAGAATTAGGTGACTGGCTTCGAGAGATATATAACTTTCTATGAATATTACTACTCTCAATTGCTAGGTTTTTATTTATAGGTTTAACAGCTAAATCATCAAGTACAACATCTTGATATTTTAATAAGAAGTCTGGTTTAATATTGCATGGATAAACTCCTAAATCTGAAATAACTATCAATTTTTTTATAGAATAACTATATCCCATTGCTAAAGGAATTATTTTTCGGCCTTGTTTATTTAACATTTGCAATTCTTCTTGAAACTGTGGTACTCTAAGACAAGTATCATCTATTATTATTGGCATATCATTATATTCATTAATATCGTTAATAAGACAAAGTTTAGATAGCACTTCAAATTGAAAATGAGAGTAATTATAAGATGAACCTGATAGTAGCATTATTCCTTCTTCAATGGTTTCACCAGTCTCGTTATAGCAAATAACAGTGTTATTTTTATTTACAGCAATTGTCTCATGGCATCTTAAATCAAACTTATTTTCACTATCCATAAATGGTAAGTCATAAATGCAGTAATTATTATCATCAAAAATTATATAGTTGCCGCCAATTAATTTTACATTATTTAATTCTGCAACATATATTTCGGGAAAATTTACATATATAGAATTGCTGGTACTAATCTCATTGATATAATTTGGTATATAGACTCTTTGAGGATGAGCTTCTTTTATTGGAGAATATTTAAAATTATGATTACTACAGTATTCTTTACAGGTAATATTATTTAGTATTTTTTGAACACACATTAATTAAGCCACCTTTCAATTTTATGAAATTCATTTGTTTTTTTGTTTAATTTATCTATTAAAACTTCTACATCCAAAATTTCATCTAAAAAAATCTATTATATTATTATTTTATAAAGATTAATGTTTATTTGTTACATAACTCTAATTATTATAAAGATTATGTGAATGTAGTGTTAGAGTAGAATTTTATAAAGTATGTTCAACCTATATTAATTTAACTACCTTAAAAAAATCGTGCAGGCTAAACAAAACGAGCTCTGCACTTCTAGTTTTTTAAGAAACACCAATATCTTTGAAGTATTTTTTATTATATAATATACGCCTATCATTAGGTCTAAATTTACCAGCAATTTCATTATGCTCATATGCAAGCTTATGATCTCCTAATTTATCATAACAAACACATAATTGTAGGTGTGGTAGCCATGTCCAACATGCATCGTTAAAAAATCCCCAGCTATCTTTTGGCTTTTCAAGCTTTGTAGCTTCTTCATACCAAAAAGCTGCTTGTTTATATTTCCTTTCGTGTAAAAAAGAAAAACCAATTTTGCAGCAGGCTTCAGCTCTAGGGGTATCATATTCAAAGCTTTTAAAAGCATATTTTCGTGCATCTTCCACTTTGTTTACTGATTGATAGTAATCACATATTTTACCACAAACTCTGATATTGTCTTCAAACCAACCTTGTTTTAAATCCAAAAATTTATTATAATATTTAAGCGCTTCATCATACATATTATGATCATATAATTCGTTAGCATAATAAAGAGTATCTCTTGGTGTAAATTCTAATCCTTCTTTTAACTTTCCTTTATATATATCAAGATTTCTTTTAGGAGTTTGTTTTAATTTCTTATGAGTTATTGCAATGTCACTATTGATTATATTTCCTGCTACTTGTAAATACTCATGAACAAATCCTATCCATTTAAAATTATTTTCTCTTTTAACTAATCTATTGCGCCTATAACTCATGGTCACATTTCCATATTCATCAAAACCTATATTGTATTTTGCAGTTACAGAATCTACAGAAGTATCTAAAGTTTCTTTTAGAGATTTAAATTTTTCTGCATCTTCTGGAAGCAATACATCATCTGCATCTAACCAAAGAATATAATCTTTAGATGCTTTACTAAAAGAAAAATTTCTTGCAGCTGAAAAATCATCTATCCATTTAAAGTCATATACATTTGATGTATATTTACTACATATTTCTTTGGTTTTATCAGTAGATCCAGTATCAGCAATTATTATTTCATCAACTACATCTTTGATTGAATCTAAGCAGCGACCGATTGTATCTTCCTCGTTTTTTACTATCATACAAAAACTAACTGTTATCAAGTAATCACCTCCAAAAAAATTCACAGTATATAATATGGATACAAAATCATTTTGACACAATTATAAAGCCATTAAAAATTTTGCAAGACAGCATTAAGTAATTTTGATAACGGTATGACTAATGTAAATTTCTAGTTGTTTTAAAAAGAGGATGCTCTAAAGAGCATCCTGAAAATCAAATATTATTAAAAGGTTATAGTGTTTATATTTCTATTAAAAGCTGCAGCGGAAGTAACATTTGTCGCTGTTGTATAGATAACTCGAACATCATAAGTTGTTGCTCCAGTTATAACTGCTGTATCGACAAAAGTATTACTAATACTGAAACGCTGAGTTGCTGCTGATACTATTGTTCTTTCAATAATTCTAGTTGTAATCAAAGTACCATCACGATATAATCTAGCTTCAAAAGTTTCAGTTGAATTTGCTGTAGTAACAGACTCTACTGCAAGAGCATAATCAATTTTAATATTTTCACCAGCAGTTGTTGGAACGCTTACTGCTACTACAGATACCTCTGTGTTAATAGGAGGATATACAGCAATTCCACCAGCTATTTGATTAAAGTTCAATTGTGGTGCACCAGTAGCACCAGTTGGTCCTGTAACTCCAGTGTCACCTGTAGGTCCTGTAACTCCAGTATCTCCAGTTGGACCTGTAGCTCCGGTATCTCCAGTAGGTCCAGTTACGCCAGTGTCACCAGTTGGTCCAGTAACTCCAGTATCACCAGTAGGTCCAGTAACTCCAGTATCACCAGTTGGACCAGTTGCTCCAGTGTCTCCAGTAGGTCCTGTTGCTCCGATGTCTCCAGTTGGACCTGTTGCTCCAGTGTCACCTGTAGGTCCTGTAACGCCAGTATCACCGGTTGGTCCAGTAACTCCTGTGTCGCCTGTAGGTCCAGTTACTCCAGTATCGCCAGTAGGTCCTGTTGCTCCAGTGTCACCAGTAGGTCCTGTAACGCCAGTATCTCCAGTAGGACCAGTAACTCCAGTATCTCCAGTTGGACCTGTAACTCCAGTGTCGCCAGTAGGTCCGGTTACACCAGTATCTCCAGTAGGTCCGGTTACACCAGTGTCACCTGTAGGTCCTGTTACTCCAGTGTCACCTGTAGACCCTGTAACTCCAGTATCTCCAGTAGGTCCTGTTACACCAGTATCGCCAGTAGGTCCGGTTACACCAGTATCTCCAGTAGGACCTGTAACTCCAGTATCACCAGTTGGACCAGTTACACCAGTGTCACCAGTAGGTCCTGTTACACCAGTATCGCCAGTAGGACCTGTTGCTCCAGTGTCTCCAGTAGGTCCTGTTACACCAGTATCTCCAGTAGGTCCAGTAACTCCAGTATCTCCAGTTGGACCTGTAACTCCAGTGTCGCCAGTAGGTCCGGTTACACCAGTATCTCCAGTAGGTCCGGTTACACCAGTATCTCCAGTAGGTCCTGTTACACCAGTATCTCCAGTAAGACCTGTAACTCCAGTGTCGCCAGTAGGTCCGGTTACACCAGTATCTCCAGTAGGACCTGTAACTCCAGTATCACCAGTTACACCAGTGTCACCTGTAGGTCCTGTTACACCAGTATCTCCGGTAGGTCCAGCAACTCCAGTGTCACCAGTAGCACCTGTTGCTCCAGTGTCACCTGTAGGTCCTGTTACACCAGTATCGCCAGTAGGTCCGGTAACTCCAGTGTCACCTGTAGGTCCTGTTACACCAGTATCTCCAGTAGGACCTGTTGCTCCAGTGTCTCCAGTTGGACCTGTAGCTCCAGTATCTCCTGTAGGTCCAGTAACTCCAGTATCTCCGGTTGGACCTGTAACTCCAGTATCTCCGGTAGGTCCAGTAACTCCAGTTGGACCTGTTGCTCCAGTATCTCCTGTAGGTCCTGTTACACCAGTATCTCCAGTAGGTCCTGTAACGCCAGTATCTCCTGTAGGTCCAGTTACACCAGTGTCTCCGGTTGGTCCGGTTACTCCAGTGTCTCCTGTAGGTCCAGTTGCTCCGATGTCACCAGTCGGACCTGTTACACCAGTGTCTCCGGTAGGTCCAGTAACTCCAGTGTCACCTGTAGGTCCGGTTACGCCAGTGTCTCCAGTTGGACCTGTAGCTCCTGTGTCGCCAGTAGGTCCTGTAGGCCCGGCAGGTCCAGTTGCTCCAGTTGGACCAGGACCTGTTGCACCGGTTGGACCTTCTGAAGAAATTGTTACACTCAAGAAAGGTCTTTGTGTTTGTAATGGCCATTCCTTAGAAAAATATCCTATAATAGTGTCAATTATATTTTCTATTCCAATTAGAGTTATTCCATTATTAGGAATTGTGTTATTTATCCATCCGTTAACTAAATCAGTTATATCTATGCTAACATAGTTACCAACATCTCCACTGTTTATATTTATTGAATATTGAGTGAAATTAGCTATAGGCGCATTATTCCACGTAACAGTATTTTCAGTAAAATCACTTGTATTTAGATATACTCGAACAGTTTGAGGTATTTGTGCTGAATCTGGTACATCATTTCTAGATACAAATAAATTCAATGAAGCATTTGATATAGCGCTTCCCGGAGTAATGCTAGATAAATTAAATTTTAATAAACTTCTATAAACATCATTTTCTTGAACAAACATGCCTGTAAATAAATCAGTTGATAGCCCGAAATTTGCATTAGGGTTCAGCTGCGATATATACGCATCATCTGTAGGGCTTAAAAATATAGTAGGCATCCCACCATCTCCTTATTTTACGTTTTCTTTTGTTATTAATTTATTCATGATAGATAGCGCTATTATAATATATGTAAAATAGAGTTTTTTGACACTTATGGTTAAAGTACTATTATTTTAAGTGTCAAATTAAAAACCCTCTGCATAAATGCAGAGGGGGATTTTTATAAATTAATCTAATTTCTTAAGGGTTAATTGTGCTCCAACTGATGGTGCTAAAGCTAATGTTAAAGCTAACGCCGAATTATTTCTCAAAGTAATTACGTCTCCAGCAGCAAGAGTTAAGATAGCATTTCCTGAGAGTTCTCCAGTTGCGACAAGAGCTGAAATAGGAGTAGATGCATCAACTGTACCATTTACAGCAATAGCAATTTGAGCTCCAACTACTGCAGTTATGCTAGCACTGTAGTTAACCTCATAAACACCAGCAATTGGTACAATAACTGTTGTTGTGCCTGGTACATGAGTTATATTACTTAAAGGTCCATTATTAGAAAATGGTATATCTGCTCCAGCTGCAACAGTTGCAGCAAGTATTGTTGCAAGTTCATATACATACCCATCTGCGGCTAATCCAGCACCAGTAGGTCCAATAGGTCCAGTTGCGCCAGTATCTCCGATAGGTCCAGTTACACCAGTGTCACCAGCAGGTCCAGTTGCGCCAGTATCACCAGCAGGTCCAGTTGCACCAGTGTCGCCAGCAGGTCCAGTTGCGCCAGTATCACCAGCAGGTCCAGTTGCACCAGTGTCGCCAGCAGGTCCAGTTGCGCCAGTATCTCCAGTTGGACCTGTAACTCCGGTATCACCAGTAGGTCCTGTTGCTCCAGTGTCACCAGTAGGTCCTGTTGCACCAGTATCTCCAGTTGGACCTGTAACTCCGGTATCACCAGTAGGTCCTGTAGCACCAGTGTCTCCAGTAGGTCCTGTAACTCCAGTGTCGCCAGTAGGTCCTGTTACACCAGTATCACCAGTAGGTCCTGTTGCACCAGTGTCTCCAGTAGGTCCTGTTACACCAGTATCTCCAGTTGGACCTGTAACTCCAGTATCACCAGTAGGTCCTGTAGCACCAGTATCACCAGTAGGTCCTGTTGCTCCAGTGTCTCCAGTAGGACCTGTAACTCCAGTATCACCAGTAGGTCCTGTTACACCAGTATCTCCAGTTGGACCTGTAACTCCGGTATCACCAGTAGGTCCTGTAGCACCAGTATCTCCAGTAGGTCCTGTTGCTCCAGTGTCTCCAGTAGGTCCTGTAACTCCAGTATCACCAGTAGGTCCTGTTGCACCAGTCTCGCCAGTAGGTCCTGTTACACCAGTATCTCCAGTTGGACCTGTAACTCCGGTATCACCAGTAGGTCCTGTAGCACCAGTAGCACCAGTAGGTCCTGTTGCTCCAGTGTTTCCAGTTGGTCCTGTAGGACCTGTAGGTCCAGTAGGTCCTGGGCCAGTTGCTCCTGTTGGCCCTGATGGAGCAAACGTTACACTTAAGAAAGGCCTCTGTGTTTGTAATGGCCAATCTTTAGAGAAATATCCTATGATAGTATCCATTAAATTTTCTATACCTATTAAGGTTATACCGTTATTTGGTATAGATCCGTTTATCCATCCATTTACTATGTCAGTTATATCAATATTAATATGATTTCCAACATCTCCATCAGTAATAATTATAGAATCTGGTGTAAAATTAGCTATAGGTGCATTATTCCACGTAACAGTATTTTCTGTAAAATTACTTGAATTTGTATATACTCGAACAGTTTGTGGTAATTGCGCCGAATCTGGTACATCATTTCTATAAACAAACAAATCTAGTGAAGCGTTTGAAACATAGCTTCCTGGAGGAATACTCGATAGATCAAATTTTAGTAAGCTTCTATATACGTCGCCAACCTGAATAAACATGCCTGTAAATAAGTCACCTGATAAACCAAAATTAGCATTTGGATTTAACAATGATATAAATGCATCATCTGTAGGACTTATAAATATAGTAGGCATCCCACCATCTCCTTACTTTTTATCTTTGTTTATCTTTTGTATTTATTTATACAAAATAAATTTAGCTACTATAATATATGTAAAACAAATATCATTTGACACACGTTGCTAAATAGAGTATTTAAAATGTACTGCATAATGAATTACGTTATCATTAAATTACATAATAAAAATACCAACTTAATAAATATCTAGAAATTAATTAAGTTGGTCTAACTATTACCGAATATTACTATTTATATCATTAATATCTTTCTGGAATTTTGCAACATACTCATATGAAAGAAAATATTCCTTCATATCATTTCCGATGATACTGCAAAGATTATTTAAAAATTCATTATCTTCTTGTGGTATCTCTGTATAATAATGAAATACATAAGGGTTTACATATCCACTTTCTTTGAATATTTCATGTATGTCACCCAATGTAAAAAACTTATTGAAATTTCTTACATTTAATATTGAATTTTTATTATACACAAAACGTCCCCTTAGTAATTCTTTGATCACCGAATAATGCATTATATTAGAGATTGTAGCTATTATATACCCTCCGGGCTTCAAAAAGTTTTTTAACTCTTTCAGTAGTTTCCATGGGTCTTTGCTTAACTGAAGTCTATCTCCTATAATTATATAATCAAAAAAGTTTAATTTATTTTCATTAAATTTCATGGTGTATATATCTTCAAAATCTTCCACCATTATTTCAATCATTTTCCCACATATCTTTGCTATAGTTTCATTTGTTTCTATTCCATATATCTTGGAATTAGGATACATATATTTTAATCTAAATAATGTAGCGCCTAATCCACAATCAAATTCAAGGATATTTAATTCTTTTTCATTTGGCTCATTTATTTGTCCTACTATATCAAATTTTATACTGCTACTATTATTAGAATTAAATCCCCATTTTGATTCGAATTTTTGAGCATTAATAATTAATGCATTGTTAAAGCTAGTAAAATCTTTTTTAAATGAAGTACTGCCAAAATGATGTATAAAACTATCATTGCAAACCATAAGTTTATATCCAGCATCTATTATTCTCATGCATAAATCATCATCTTCAAAATTTCCAGGAGTAAAGCGTTCATCTAAGTTTCCAATATTATCAATAACCATCCTTTTTATTAGCATACAGAAGGCTATTAATCTTGGTTTTTGTTCCCATCTTTTAGGATTGGAAATATTATTATTACTTGCAAATTCAATCATATTGTCAATAGTAATATAAGGTACATTAATGCCTTGATAGTTTGAACAATTATTAGTTATAGGCCCTACTGCACCAATAGACTCATCACTATATAAACATATTTTAAGATTATCCAGCCATTTAGGAGATACCTTTGTGTCATTATTTAATAATAAAATATCATTATCTTTTTCAGCTGCCTCTATTCCAAGGTTGCATCCTCTCGGAAAACCAACATTTTCATCATTTAAAATAAGTTTAATATCATTTTGTTCCTTAAGCCATTCTTTGGTTCCATCTGTAGAATTATTATCTACAATGATTATTTCATAGGTTCCAGCGGCTGTATATTTCCTAATACTTTCAATACAAATACGATTATAATTAATATTGTTATAGGTTAAAATTATTATTGAAGTTTTTCTATTCTCAAACATCAAATCCATATCTCCTTTAGCAAAGTTATTATTTATAAATTTTTATACAGCAATAAATTTAAATTCTTTAAATTTATTGGTTATATATTTGTGATAAATTTCATATGTATTGTTAGAAATAATACTAATTGTAAAATGGTTATCTTAAACTTAATGTTATTTTAAGATAACCATTTATCACAATGAAAATATTAAATTAATATTTTCAATCATAATCATAATTTATATGAGCGGTAATAATATAGAACTATATTAAATAAAAAAGCTGATTACACACCTATCCTATAATTTCTCCATTTTTTATTATAACAGCATTAGGTGTTGTAAAGACTGCTACTGGTTCTCTACTGCTTACATATAATCTTCTATCAACTATAAATGAAAGATCTATATTAGCTGTGAAAGTTCCAGCGCCTCCAGCTGTTGGTGCAATAAAATTACTTGTTGGAACTATACAGTCAACTGATAAATTAGGAGTATAGCTATCAGTTAAAGTCATTCTATTTCTGTTATTAGGCCAACAAATTCTTCCTGTAAACACCATATTAGTTATACCAAAAACGCTAAGTGGTATAGCATCTGTTCCTGGTTGGGCTAAGTTAGTTGTAACAGCTGTAGCAGTAAATCTATTGCAGCCTATTACTCCACTTGCAACTATACGTAAATTAGCTACTTGGAAAGCCCTATTTCTTTCGATTGTTCTAAATCTTGTTCCTGGTTGAGTTGGAGTGTTACAGCAGCAAGGTGGTTGCAAAGTTATAGTTCCATTCAATTCATCAAATAGATTTATAGCAGTACCAGGTGTAGTACTAACATTAAATAATGATGATGGTGTAAGTGTAAATGTTTGTCCATTAATTACAATTTGACTATTAACAGGAACTGTTTCTGCTAAGCCTATAAAATCATAACTAATTCCTATTTGTTGAATACATACTAGTTGACCTGCAACTAAATTAGGATTAAGACTATCTAAAGTAAAAGTAAGATTAGTTAATGATCCTATATCTTCTTTTTCACTAATTACAGAATCAAATAATTCTTCTGCTAGAATTGGTAGACATACTGCATCTTCTATACTTCCACAACTTACACCTATTGGACCGCATCCTTCACAGCTACAGTTATCCTGCATATTTGATTGGCAATTAGTACAACATTCCATTGTTGATCCAACTGATTGACATTGTGCTGTAGTAACACAATTTCTTATTTCAGACATAATTTATATCCTCCTTGTATTGAAATTTGTCATTAAGTTCGATGATATTCCATCTTTTTCTACTTTATTGTATGAAATAGATATATATATGTTTCCATCAAATAATAGTGTTTTTTCGTATTATTAAAAATAATACATAAATTCATTAAACTAGAAATATAAATAATAGATTATTTGTTTTTGATTGGTAAAAACTAAAATTCAAAAGCTAGTTATAGTAAGAAAGTGCTTCAAATTATAAAAATCAACTTGAAACACTTTTTTCAATTACAATTATTTATATGGAAGTGATTTTTATGCATTAAAAATTCAGTATATTGAAAATCATCTAAATCATCGATATCTATTGACTTTTTCTTATCCATGATAAATGCGTAGCTATTTTCTTGGTAGATATATTTATATTTTAAGAAGTATTGAATCTTGATTAAATAAATTGCTCCATTTAACCTATAAAATTTTCCAAGATCTTGTCTTCTTATTTTCTTTATATTTGATAAAAATCCGTCCAACTTCATTTCATCATTTAACCTTTTAGTTAATTGCGGAGGATAATCACATTCACACATACTAACTACAGAGTTCGCTTTTTTCTCACAAAATAATTTAAGAGCTCCTCTAATATCATATTTATCTCTTAGTGGCGACGTTGGTTGTAATATCATTAAAGCATCATATTCTTTTCCTATAATCTTTAATTTTAATAATACATCTTCTACTACATCAATAGTGGTTGATGTATCTTCTGCTAATTTTTTTTCCCTCAAAAATGGAACCCAAGCTCCATATTCTTCAGCTATTTTTTTATACTTTTCTGAATCAGTAGATACGATTACATCTTCAAAAACTTTACTTTTAATTGCTTCTTCTATAGTGTAAGACATTAATGGTTTACCGTTTAAATTCTTTATATTTTTATCCTTAATTCCTTTAGATCCACTTCTTGCTGGTATTATGGCTAAAACTTTTTCACGCATATAATATCCTCACAAATAATAAATTAATGATTCTATGGTAAAATACCACTAAATTTTCTTATATAATTGAAAACTGATGACAAGTTATACACGAACATATATAGCCTATATATCTAATCTTTCCATCATGTTTTTCATTGCTTTAAACTCACCCATATCAAGCCAATTCTTATCGCTTATAGGATATATACCCACCTTATCTCCATTTAACAAACACTCTTTAATTAAATCTGTCATGTCAAAATATGATTTTTCAGGAATATACTTTAATATATCTGTTTCTATAATATACATGCCTGTATTAACCCAGAATTCATAGTTTGGTTTTTCATTAATTGACTTTATATCTCCATTTTCACTTAGGTTAAAAACTCCATATGGAATTACATAATTTTTCAAGGCAGTAATAACTGTTATTTTATTATTATTCTTTTTATGGCTTTCTAAGATCCTTGTATAATTGGCATCAACTAATATATCACAATTACTTAAAAAAAAAGTACTTAATGATTTATCCTTTAATATACTCAAACTTCCTGCCGTGCCAAGGGGAATTTCTTCTTCTATTAGTGAAATACTATATGGTAATTTCTGATTAAAATAAGCCTTCATTATTTCCTTTTTATCATTTATAGTAATATAAAAATCTTTAAATTTAAATTCTAAAAATTTATTTATTATTCTTTCGATTATTGGTATATCTCCAATAGGAATGAGTGCTTTTGGAATAATTTTGGTATATGGATATAATCTTGTACCTTTTCCGCCTGCCATGATAACCACTGGGATATTAATAGTTTCAGTATAATCAGATATATTGTCATATAAATCATTCCAAAATATTATGTCTATAACTTCTTTTTCTTTGTTTACTATTGGTATACTTTCAATAGAATAGTTTTTCATAATATCTTTTGCTTTATTTATATTTTCCTTAGTTAAATATATTGGAGCGGTATTCATTATATTATTTATTGATGATGATAAGTCTCCATTTGCTAAAATCCATCTTCTTATATCCCCATCTGTAACTACTCCAATTAATTTATTACTTTCCGTTACTATAAGAACCCTTTTAGCGGTTTTAGTTAATTTTTCGATTGCTTTTGTTATAGATGTATCTCTACTTATAAAAAGAGTTTGAATATTCATAAGAACACTCCTTGAGTTATTTACGCTTTTTTCAACGTGTTTATGATATATTCTATGCTTTCTTTTTTTAAGTTGGTACTACATGGAATGTTTAATATTTTATTATAATATAGATTAGCTTTTTCTATTTTATAAGATTGATTATCAAGATATGGTTTTTGAGTGTGTATTAATTTCCAAATAGGCCTAGTTTGAATTTTATTTTGTGATAAATACTTCAATAACTGATCTCTATTTAATTTAAAATCATTTATAACTAATGAATAAAACCAATGATTGTTTCTGGCTTCATTATTGTAATCCAAAAGAGTTAATCCTTTTATAATGCTCATTTTTGATTTATATAACTCATAATTTCTAATTTTTATATTAATAAATTCTTCTATTTTTTCAAGCTGTGCTGCTCCCAAAGCGCCTTGCAGATTAGTCATTCTATAATTGTACCCTATATGATCATGCACGTAATACAATTCATCATCTTTCGCTTGTGTTGATAGATACTTGGCTTTTTTTATATCCTCAGATGATCTTGATACTAAAAGTCCACCACCACCAGTAGTTATTATTTTATTTCCATTAAATGAATAAGCTCCAAAATCTCCTATTGTTCCAGCAAATTTTCCTTTATATTTTCCGCTAAGGTAGTAGGTTCCTAGAGCCTCGGTAGAATCCTCTATTAACTTTAAATTATATTTTTTAGTTAATTCAATAATTTTTTCAATGTTAGCCATATTTCCGAAGACATGTACAACTATAACTGCTTTTATTATTTTATTAGTTAATTTATTTTTTAACCCATTTTCAGTCATTATGCATTGAGTTTCTAAGAACTCTTTAAGCTTATAATAATCTAGATTTAAGCTATCATCACAATCCATAAATACTGGATCTGCGCCTAAATATTTAACTGGGTTAACAGCTGCAATAAATGTAAGGGTCGGAACAATAACTTCATTATTATTTGTAACTCCTGATAACAATAATGCTAAATGAATTGCAGCAGTACCACTTTGACATGCAATTGCATTATTCACATTTAGATAGCTTTTTATATTATTTTCAAATTTACTTACATAATTCCCAGATGTAGAAACCCACTCACTTCTAATAGCATCTACTACATATTTCTCTTCATTTCCTTTTAAATTGGGTACAGATAGCGGTATCATGGTTTCATCTCCAAACTTTTTCTTATATTTTTAATATATTTTCAATTGTATTTTATATATATTACAAAAATAATTCTTCATAATAATTCTAAAAATATTGTAAGAGTATTAGCCGTAATTGTGAATTGTGAAATGTGCATTGTGAATTGCAACATATATATTAGTCTAATCTCTCTTTTAATAACATAAATGCCTCCGCATTTTTATATCCTGAAGTTCCACCCCTGAATACTGAGAGGCCTTTTACTACATCAAGAGACCTTGGGAATGGTGCTTCGCCTACTTCACTTTTAAATATGCTAATAATACTTAGCTTTTTCTCTAAAAACTCTTCTATATTAACAAATACGTTTGGATTAAAAGTTCCTATAGAATTATTTATTCCAAACTCAGTTTCGGACAATGTTTCATAGGCATATACTTTTTTTATTTTCTCATGCCTAAACCATTTTGTGCAGGATATTGCTGCTTCTGAAACAGCTCTATGGTCGCTATGTATATCTCCATAATTAGGCACATACATAGTGTCGCATTTTGATTCGATAATACATTTAGATAATTTTTTTACTAAATCTTTAATAGGAATTTTATCTAATAATGTTGTTGGGAATCCTAATTTAAATACCTTTTCAAATTTATATTCCTGCGCTACTGATGCAATTTCTGATTCTCTTCTACTTATGATTTCCTTTGAAAAGCCTAATTCTTCTTTCATGGAAGTCACTATTGCCCAATAAACTTTATCGCCACTTTTTATATGTTTTAGTATAGTTCCACCACATCCAAAAGTTTCATCATCTGGATGTGGTGCTATAACTAAAATATTACTCATAATATCCCTCCATTAATAATGGGTCTTCTGATTTAGATACATAGGATTCAAAATCTAAACTTCTCATTAAGTTTATAATTTTATCAATAGAGACTCCATATCCATAAGGACATTCTACTTTACTTAATGAGATTTGAAATTCTCTAGTCATAACTTTTTCTATGCCTTTTATTATGTTATTGATTCCTTGTTCAACAAAAATAACATTTGCTGCACATAATCTTCCTTTTTGTCTATTTCCAACATTAACTGCTCCTAATTTCAATAAGGGCGCTTCATATAATCCAGCGCTCGAATTTCCGATCATAAACATACAGTTTCTAAGTAGGTTTACAAATAACTCTCTAGAAAGATTTTTATAAAATTTAAAGTTATCTTTACTTGAGTATTTATCTATTATTTTTATTATTATTTTATTTCCTGCATCTATATTTGGATAACTCACAAAGGTTTTTATGGATTTTTTCTCTAAAGCTATTAGAATTTCCTCAAAATGTTTTCCAGCTTCATTTTCCTCACCTGCAAACGGGTGATATATCATGACTGCATAATTATCCCAGTACGGCCTATCCAGGCTATTAAGTACGTCCTTTTTACTAATGTATTTTGTAGATATGAACTTATCTAAAGCAGGACTTCCTACATTAAATATTCTACGCTCATGTTCTCCAGATCTTATTAATCTTTTTTTTGATTCCTGATTACTTACGAAATGAAGAGATGATAATTTAGATACAGCATGCCTTATTGGATTGTCAATATTTCCATCTAAAGCGTGATCCCCTCCAAAAAAATGTATCGTAGGAATTCTCAAATATGTTCCTATTAGTCCTCCCACAACAACCTCTTCTCTATCCCCAGCGTATATTATAATATCAGGTTTATATTCTACTATTGTATGAATACAGTCTTGTAGCAAAATAGATAATGATTTAATTCTAGATGCTCTAGAATTAGAATCAATCAAATTTTCAATCTTGGCTATTACTGGAATTCCGTCTTGTACTATGTCATTAAAGGTGTATCCATATGTCTCAGATAGATGAGCGCCAGATACTATTAATTTAATTTCAAAATCCTTTGATTCATTAAGTTTTTTATATAAAAGACTTAATAGATCATAGTCTGATCTTATCCCTGTAAATCCTAAGACCTTTTTAATAGACATCCGAATCCCCCATTTGTATATCCCAATTATTATAATTGCCCAAATTGCTTATGTTACCTTTAATGTATCTAACTCCAAAATAAGAAATTGGTTCAGTGTTAACAAATCCAATTTTTTCAACCATTACATGGGTATTACTATTAAGATGGCACCACATATTAATATATTTTTTACCATTCCCTTTTTCTATATCTATAATGTATTCTAGTAACCTTTTGGTGGAGAAATCATCTAACGAATTAACTTCTACTATATCAGATTCACTTTTGTTAAAACTCTTAGTAATTATTGATGAAACCACATAGTTGTTTTCAAGAATTATATAATTAGCATATTTATTTGCAGGGTTGTCCTTAAATCTCCATTTCAAATAATTTAAATCTTTATATACCTTTATCATATTTTTTTTATTATTTATAAGCTTTGAATAATTAAATGAAAAGTTACTATCATTAACAACACTAATGCTTATTGGACTATTAGATTTATTTATTCTTGATAAATCTAATTTCATAGTTGGGATCTCATATATATTATTCCAATTCAATTTTTCTACAAAAATCGAATGAGAGTTATTGTTTGGAAAACCAGTTACCGCTATATAGTTATCTTTTTCCATTCTCTTATACAAATCAGTAGCTAGCTTAGGAAACAATCCTTTTCCTCTATAATCAGGATGAGTCATCGTGGTCATAGACAGTGCGGCTTTTTCTAATTTTCCATCAATATAAATTGTATATGGAGATACAGAATAGTTTGCGACTATTTTATTATTATCTAGTGCAACATTAATAAGAAGGTCATCAAGCGGATTTTTTATGTATCTCCATATTAAGAATTCCTTAGATACCTCTTTATTAAAGCAATACATAAAGAGCTCTTGAAATTCCTGTATTCTTTGTAAATATTCATTTTTATTTATGAATTCAAATTTCATAAAACTCCTCCCAGCTTATAAATCTATAAGTTCATCTTTTTGAAAATCTCTTTTTGCTTTTTTTCCTATAACGTAATCCCAATTCTTAGGCGATACACCTGTCCCTGGCCTCTTTATACATAAATTTTTTTCAGTAAAAACTTCGTTGGCTTTTATGTGAACTTTGGCTACCAAGCTTTTCCTTCCTACTATACTATTTACCTTCTCTGAAAGAGTTTGATGTTTGATTCCATTTCCAAGAGCTATTTCTATATTTCTAATTGCAATAACCATATTTCTAAGCTCAAAAGGTTCTAAACTTGCCTTATGATCTGGTCCGATCATATTTCTATCTAATGTAAAATGCTTTTCTATTACTGTAGCACCAAGAGCTGCGGCTGCTATAGCAACTTCTATTCCGCTGGTATGATCTGAATATCCAACTGGAGTTTTAAACGCTTTTCGTATGGTTTCCATAGCTTTTAAATTTACATCCTCCATTTTTGTTGGGTAGTCAGTATTACAATGAAGTACAACAATATCTTCTGTTCCTCCAGTCCTTAAAGTATCTAATGCAAATTCTATATCTGATAAATTACTCATTCCAGATGATAATATAACTTTCTTTTTTAGCATAGCTATTTTTCTCAAATACGGAACATTATCGATTTCACTTGAAGGTATTTTGAAAATTTTCATTTCTATACTGTCTAAAAACTCTATACTTTCTAAGTCAAAAGGTGATGATAAAAATATTATATTCTTTTCCTCACAATACTTTTTTAAGTCCTTATATTGATCATGACTTAATTCTAATTTTTTTAGCATTTCTAACTGTGAAGTTTCTTCCTTTAAATTGTTAATTTGATATTTAGCTTGCTTTGCATCTTTTGTTACTAAATTATTTGCATTAAATGTTTGAAATTTTATTGCATCCACTCCACAAAGTACAGCATTATCAATCATCTTTTTTGCTATGTTTATATCCCCATTATGGTTTACTCCAGCTTCAGCAATTATAAAAATACTATTCATGAACATGTGGCCTCTTTTCCTGGATTTCCATAGACCTTAAGCCTATTTTTTATATCCTTAATTATGACGGAGCCTGCTCCAATAATTACATCATTTCCGATTGTAACATTTTGAATAATAGTAGCATTTGTTCCTACATGTGTTCTCTTTCCAATATTAACGCTGCCACTTACCGTTACTCCAGGTGCTAAATGAACAAACTCGCTTATATTACAATCATGTTCAACTATGGTTCCAGAATTTATAATGCATTGTTTTTCTATTGTAACTTTTGCATTGATAATTGCACCTTTACCAACAAAAACTCCATCATTAATTAATGCGCTATCCGATACTATAGCTGTTTTATCTATTATATTAGGAAAATTATATCCAATGTTTTTAAGTATGTTATAAAGTTTTACTCTTATGGAAGGATCGCCTACAGATCCAACAGAAATGAACGCATTTTTAATACCAGATTTATATAATTCACCTAAATTTTCATCACTGCCTATAACATCTATACCTAGTCCAATATTTTCATTGATTTTCTTATCAACAATTCCTACAATTTCAAATTGTTTTAATCCATTTATTGAATCAATAATACTTTTGCAATGGCCACCACCACCTACTAATATTATTCTTTCCATAAGACCTCCTATAATTATTACTTATAATCTTCAGCGATATTTTCATAGTTTTTCGGAATCAAAATATATATCATTTCAGTAAGTTACCACCTAAATCTGATTTTAAAGTTGTGTATCTATAGAGTTGAAATAATGAATTAAATATTATATATATCTGTTTTATATTTGTTTAAATTTTTCTTTATTTTAAACCATTCAATGGTTTCTTTAATGCCTTCTTCAAAAGTATATTCCTCTGACCATTGAGTAAGTTTTTTTAGTTTTTCATTGGATCCCAATAGCCTATTTACCTCGCTGTTTTTAGGTCTTATTCTTTCTTCTTCACATATAATTTTAGCCTTTGGATTTAATTGCTTTATAAGCTCTTCTGCAAGATTTTTTATTGATATTTCTCTTTGACTGGCTATATTTATTTCTTCTCCTATTGTATTCTGACTTTTCGCAATTTCAACAAAACCATTTACAGTATTTTTTACATAATTAAAATCCCTTGTAGGTGTTAATGCTCCTAATTTTATTTCATTTTCACCTGATAATAACTGCATTATTATTGTTGGAATAATGGCTCTTGCTGACTGTCTAGGTCCGTAAGTGTTAAAAGGCCGTACTATTGTTATTGGTAAAGAAAAACTTCTATAAAAAGACTCAGCCAATCTGTCGGCACCTATTTTAGTAGCTGAATAAGGTGATTGTCCTTGATAGGGATGCTCTTCAGTTATTGGTGCAAACTTAGCACTACCATAAACCTCTGAAGTGGAAGTTATTAATATTCTTTTAGTATCAAGTTCTCTAGCGGCCTGTAATACATTTAAAGTCCCTTTTATATTAGTGTCCACATATGAATCAGGTGAATAATAACTAAAAGGAATTGCTATTAGTGCTGCAAGGTGATAGACCTCTTCAATATTTTTCATTGCTTCTCTCACACCATTTGGGTCTCTTATATCTCCAGTAAATATTTCTATTTCCTTTAACTTATCTTTACTTAATGAATCTAACCATCCCCATGAGTTAATTGAGTTATAATGTATAAACGCTTTAACATTACATCCTATGTTTAGAAGTTTTTCTATTAAGTGACTACCTATGAAACCAGCTGCTCCTGTCACTAAAACTCTTTTCATTTATTGCCTCCAATAATATTAATTTTCTTGATCTAATTCAAACAAATTCTACAACTTAGGTTCTTAAATTTATTTAGTTTATTATTAAAAACTTTTATTCTGTAGTAATATCTTATGTCATAAATAAAGCAATAAAATTCTCCATTGTAATTTGTAGTCGTATAGCCACAAAATTTTTTATGATACTTTATTTGATTTGAACGATTTTTATATGGAAAGTATGCTTCAAGAAATACTACTGCATTTTGAACTGGATATCCATTTTCGTAGCATACTTTACCTCTTATTATCACTTCTTTAAAGTATGATTTATAATTATAATTTTTCATTTTAGGATTCCTTCTATATTAAGTAATCACTTTTGATTGAGCAGCTTAATTTGTGGTTCATATACCTTAATTTTATAGTTAATATTATAGAGTTTTTCAAGGACTATAGCGTATTCTCCATGCTTGTTAGAAATTGCATATGCGATATCAATTGCTTTATATGGTTTATAATTATAATCTATTTTTTTTATAGCAATAATTGCCCCATCTATCGGATTTGATTTTCTATCTAAAATTTTTCCTTCTATTAATATTGTTCTTTTTCTTTTTACTACAATTTTTTTGTTTATAATCCTATGCAACTTTAACTCTCTTGGAGTTATCACAATTTCTGCATATGATGACAATTTTTTATATCTCCTTTATTTTAATATTTAAAGGAGAATATACTACAATTTCATAAAACATTTCCGGCAAAGCCTCTATAGAAAGTACATATTCTCCTTCATTATCAGTGTACGAGTAACCTAATACTTTTCTGATATTTTCTTTATAATCAACTTCTATGACTTCAACTGCAGCACCTGAAATTGGCTGCATTCTTACATTGTAAGCGACCCCTTTAATAATGACCATTTTTCTAGGCATCATAATTATATTTAGTTTATGATTTGCTCTTGAATCCAAATTATTTGTGTTAATCAATATTGAATCTTGTGAACATGTGCTAACTTTTTTCTTACCATTTCTATTTTTCTTCATTGGCATTTTCAGTAAATATAGTTACTGTCATATCATTATCTTCTGTTGCGTCTTCAGCTGGTATTATGGATCCAGATATTTCTTTTCCATTCACTATAATTTTATTTATCTTTACCTCTTTATAAGATTTTCCATCTATTATTTTTTCCATAAAACTTCACCTCTACTGATTTATTGCATAATAAAATTCTGCAAATGTTTCTAATGCTAATGATTTAACTTTCTCGAGAAGCCCTTTCATTTTAAGAAAGTATGATAAGAAGCATTTACTTTGATATTTTAAATTTGAAGTCAAAGATTCGTAATCTACAGCATGCATATTAAAAATTTCTTCCTTTACATCAAACAAGAATTTATTATAGTATCCGCCAAGATAATACCTTTCCTTAGATGATTCAAAGTCATTTACGATGTCCATAACGTCTAGAAACTTTTGAAAATCTTCATCATTTTCGTCTATATCAACTAAAGATTTATCTAATTCATTTGTTAATAGACTATTGCACAGAGCTTCTCCATTATTTGCTTTGTCTATATATTCTTCTAGATATTTTATTACATCTGAAACGACAGTCTCTGCATCTACTTGTATAGATTTATCTACAATACACTTTTTATTAACATTATTATTTGTATACGTCTTAAATACATCACATAATTCCTTATGAGGTGCACCTTTAATTTCTGCTCCATAAGATACATTAATAAATTCTACCTGCTTATGCGTTTTGTAGAAGTCTATATATTCTTCCATTTTTAATCTAAATTGATTAAGTGTTATATTAGTCCTTATTTTTTCACCAAATATATTTTCAACTTTTAAACTTGCTTCATAATTTTTGGTATCATCACTTTCAAATATAGCTGATTCTGAATGATGTTTATCATAAGTGAAGGCTAAGTCTTGTCCTACTAATATTATTGGAGAGCAGCCCATAATATTTGCAATATCTATACATGTATGCGCTACAGATCCTCCTAAAAATGTTCCTTTAAGATTATTTAATTCCTGTATAGTATTTGATAAGAAAGTTGATAAATAAATCTTTTCCCCTTCATAATCTCTAACTAAATATCTATTACTATATTCATAAAATGCTAAGGGAGAATTTTCTTTTAAATAATCCTTCATCATATCGTAATTATCATCTACTGGATCTATTGAAACTATCATATCTGGTTTTATATTATTTTTTATAAGGGCTTTTAATGTCCTGCTTCCAGCTATTATGAAGTATCTTTCTAATTCTTTTTTATGCGTAACCATATCGGCTATATTTTTATCTAAAGATGGTCCGGCAGAAACTACTATGGCTGGGATACCTTTGTTTATATCTTCATAAGAATTAAGAGGGGTTGAATTTTTTAAAGCTTTCAAATTAGCTATAAAATTCTTGATAAATATATCTTTAAATCTATTTGCAACACTTATGGAAGAGCATGCCGTATAATATGCATCGTCTAAATTCTCTATAAATATTTCATAATCATACTTGTAGACTTCAGCATAATTTCCAAAAGCATGAACATATAAATTATTGAAATTTGTACTGTTTATTTCTTTATATAAATTAGCTTTTATATTATCTTTATCATAAAAAATCAGATGAATATTGTCCTTATTAATCTTTTCTTTATTGTAGTTAAATATATCTTTATTGGGTTCAAATATTAGTACCTTGTTCTTTTCACATAGCACATCATTTAAGCTATCTAAGTATTCTCCTGTATCGATTCCAAAAATAAGAATTAATGAATCGAACTTAATATCATTTACTGAGCTTAATAAATTTTCAATTTCTTTTTTGTAATTCTCTTTATCAGCCAGATAACAATTATTATCATCTTTTTCTATACTAAAAACATGATAACCATCTAAAGTTTTTACCTTTTGCATACTATCCCCTTATTTACCTCTAAGGTATTTTTTATTTACAATATATAATATTAAATATTAATTTGTTTGATACGAATATTTCGGGTATATATTAAAGCTATCCCAAATTAACTTATAAATTATTTTGGGATAGACACATTCATATATTTTTATAATCCTAAGCACCAAAGAATTTGATTCTTAATTGAGTTTTAGCTCTACAAGTTACACCATACCTACCAGTTGCATCTGTAAAAGTAGTGTGATCTGCAGGATCAGTTGTTAATCTAGTACTTTCCCAAACCTGAACAGCACCACTTTTCATAGCAGCGCCTGAAGGGCTTAAAGCAGTTCCTTTCAATAAAAACATTCCCCACGTATTTGTGCTGATTTTTTGAGTAAAAGGCAATCCTGAATTTGCTTCACTCGATGGCACTACCATTGTTTTTGGTTTATAATTAGCCATAATATTCTCTCCTTACATACTTCTTCTAAAGTTATTCTACCTATATAATATGAAAAAAAATTTGTATTGTTACTATAGATAAACAATATTTAACTTAGAATTATACAATAATTCACCGAAAGGAGAAACATTGTTATTTCACAGGACCATGAAGATTCTTCTATTTTTTAACTGATATATATTTCATAATATAAATCTAGCTTATAATTGTTTTATCTATAACTTTATCATGGAGAATATGCAGTTAATTTATAAGCATATCCTTTTTTCCATAATAAAGGTATTCCATAAGAGCCATCATTTAATGTAAATGTTATTCCTATATTTTTTTCAACTGCTGGATCCAAAGTGTTGTTTATTTGAATAATTTCTATAGCCGCACCTGACAATGGCTTCCCATGCGGATTACAGACTGTACCTTTAAGTAGTATGTATTTATCATTTGGTAGAAAAGCATTCATTGTTATTATTCTTTTTTTTAGTAATTCATTTCCTGATATTATCTTTTTAACCATAGCGCACATTAAACTTTGTCCTCCTACACCAATTGTTATCTATTAAATTTGTTTCCATGCTTTATATTATTAAAAGAGTTACTTTAACGTGCGCTATGGAAGTAATTTTCTTAGAACTTTAAATAACTAGATTTTGTATCCTTGAATTTTTATATTTTAATTGGTATTAAAAAAGAGCAGGATTTTGTGTATCCTACTCTTTTACTATAGTTATTATTCGTTAGATTCATAATTTGTTATTTCTTTTATTGTATTATCCTCATTCATAAAAACAACGGAAGGTTTGTATTTTCTTGCCTCATCCTCATTCATTTGCGCATAAGCTATTATAATAACTTTATCACCAGGTTGTACTAACCTTGCTGCGGCACCATTTAAACAAATAACTCCTGAATCCCTTTTACCCGGAATCACATATGTTTCAAGCCTTGCACCATTATTTATATCAACTATTTGAACTTTTTCGTTTTCTAAGATACCTGCTGCTTCCATTAATGTTTTGTCTATTGTAATGCTTCCTACATAATTTAATTCTGCCTGTGTAACTGTAGCTCTATGTATCTTTCCCTTTAACATTGTAAGTATCATTAAAAATTCCTCCTGAAAATCTGTTTATTTATCTATTCATAATAATCAAATTAGTATATATTCCTTTTCGGTATCGCCATAGATACTCCCATTAAATTGAACTTATCTTTTGAAGTATATTCCGTATCAGAAATGAAGGTCATGCTTTTGTGGAAGCGTTACATTAGAGGATTTAGCTGTAGATATTTCTTTAGTGGAAGTTGTTCCATTTTTGCTTGTCCTGAACTTGTTTCAGGATCATGCAGAAATGGTGCAACTCCTGATATTAGAAATTCACAGCTTAATCCTCAGTAACCTGAACAAATGCAGGATCTTCATTTCGGTGGATTTTACTCATAAGTACATTCTCACCTCGAGTATCTATATTATTATATTTCAAATGTAAAATTATCTATTAATCTTGTTTTTCCTATATAAACTGCAATTGGAATCAATACATTTTTCTTAATGATTTCAACACTTTCTAGTGAATCACTATCTACGATTTCTACATAATCTATTTTTGCTAATGGTTCTGAATTTAGTACCTCTTTTATTGCATTTTTAATATTATTAGCATTTCTTTCACCTTTTTTTAAGGCATCTTTAGCTATTTCTAAACTTCTACTTAATACTAATGCTGCATTTCTTTCATCTTTAGAAAGATAAGTATTTCTTGAACTTTTTGCTAGTCCGTCTTCTTCACGGATTATAGGGCAAGCAACTATTTCTACATCAATATTTAAATCTCTAACCATTCTTTTTATAACAGCCACTTGTTGAGCATCTTTTTCTCCAAAATAAGCTTTATCAGGAGTAACTATATTTAAAAATTTTGAAACAACTAAACATACTCCATCGAAATGCCCTGGTCTTTTAGCACCGCAAAGTACACTTGTAAGACCTGATACACTAACACTTGTAGATTTATCTCCATAATACATTTCACTTGGTTCTGGATTAAACACTATTGATGCGCCTGCATTAACGCAAAGTTCCAAATCTTTATTTATGTTTCTTGGGTAACTATCATAATCTTCATTTGGGCCAAACTGTGTTGGATTTACAAATATGCTCACAACGACCTTATCATTTTCTTCAACAGCTCTTTTTATAAGGCTCTCATGACCTTCATGCAAAGCTCCCATTGTTGGAACATACCCTACAGAAAGTCCATCTCTCTTCCATGCTTTAATCAAGTTTCTAAGCTCTTTAATCTCTTTAACTAACATTACTGATCACCTTTCTCATCCTAATACTAAAATTTAGGTTCATTATCACATAAGTATAAACTTACAGTTGAATATCTTTATAGATTTTTAATTTAAAAATTCGACTTATTAGATGAATATATTTATAAAGTTGCTAAGGCTTTAAGTTCGTATATTCACTAGAAATCATAAATATATTTGTAACCACAATGGTCATAATATGGAGAAAACATTTGAAAATGAGCTGTTAAAGGGTCTTAGCTGTAGGTTGTTCCATTTTAGCTTGTCAAACTGAAAGTTGGAGTATGCTAAAACTGATACAACACACTGCTTAGAACCTTCAGCGATATTTTCATAGCTTTTTGGAATCAAAATATTTATGATTTCGGTGAGTTATCGCATAAATCTAAGATTTAGTACAATTTCTTTAATTCATTTTCATCTATTTTAAAAGTATGTTTTTCTTCTGGAAAAGCACCAGCTTGTACTTCTTTAACATAAGAGCTAATGGCATCTCTCATAACGGTACCCACATTTGCATATTGTTTTACGAATTTTGGTACAAAATCATTGAACATGCCTAACATATCTTGATAAACTAAAATTTGACCATCGCAATGTTTTCCGGCTCCTATTCCTATTGTTGGAATTGAAACTGCATTTGTTATAAGCTCTGCAACTTTTTCAGGAATTCCCTCAAGAACAATTGAAAATGCCCCTGCTTTCTCAATAAGTACAGCATCATCTATAAGCTGTTTTGCAGCTGCTTCACTCTTCCCTTGAACTTTAAATCCTCCAAAAGCATTTACTGATTGAGGAGTTAATCCTATGTGCCCCATAACTGGTATTTGAGCATCTACAATAGCTTTAATTTGAGCTGCAACATTTGCACCGCCCTCAAGCTTAACAGCATTAGCTCCACCTTCTTTAATTAATCTTCCTGCATTTAAAACTGCTTGTTCGATAGATACATGATATGATAAAAAAGGCATATCACTTACAATAAGAGCATTTTTAGCACCCTTCTTAACAGCTTTTGTATGATAAATGATTTCATCCATAGTAACAGCTAATGTATCTTCTTCACCTTTAATAACCATGCCAAGAGAATCTCCAATTAAAATCCCGTTAACACCACTTTCATCAATGATTTTTGCCATTGAGTAATCATATGCTGTAAGCATACTTAATTTTCTTTTCTCTTCTTTGGCTTGTTTAAAAGTTAATACTGTATTTTTCACTAATTTACGCCTCCTAAAAACTTATAAATTTCCAAATGCTTTTTTGAATTACTTAATACATTTTCTATTTGACTCTTATTTTCCATGCTATAGAAACATTCTTCTATGTTTTCTGTAATATCTGCATTATTTTTATCTCTCAAAGCCACAAGTTTTAATAGATTAAAAGATAATATCTTATATAAATCTTTATCTTTGTCATCTAAAACGGAAATATGCTTCTTAATTGTTGTAATATCTCCTCTTGCTATGGGACCTGTTAAAGAATTAACAAAGCCTTTTGCATAAATACTATCAATATTACCCTTTATTAAAGGTTTTAAAGCATTTAAAGCTTCTTCATCATCTAGCCCAAGTTTTTTTAAATAACTCGTTCCTATATCAAGCAAAGATAATGCCAAATTAGATACAAAAACGCTAGCTAAATGATATGTTGAGGAATCTTCTGCTTTTCTAACAAAGTACTTATTTCCAATAAGCTTAAGTACACTAATAATAGATGAATCTTCTAAAATATCACCTTCAATTGAAAAATATATATCTTCCAATTCTTTTAAGTTTGTTTCTTTACTAGAGAATGCAAATATTGGATGTAGAGAATAAATCATTGCACCAGAATGTTTCGCATTACATAATACATTTGATTTGAGTGAACCACTTGTGTGGCAAATAGATTTGTTATTTAGATCAAATTTTGATAATTCAATATCTATAATTGAAATGATGTCATCAGGAGTTGTAATAAATAATATATCACTATCTTTAATAATATCTTGAATGTTGTTATAAAATTTAGATTTTGTAATATTTGCTGCATCCATGGTATTTAAGTCATCTTTTCCATAAAAGCCGCTTAATTCTATCCCTTTATGAGTAAAATAGCGTCCTAAACTCACGCCTACCTTCCCTGGGCCAATAAATCCAATTTTAATGGTATCACCTCCATATACGTGTGAGTGATACAACATCCTAATTTCAATCTCATTCATTATAGATATGAGTTGTATTATATATAATTAATGCTAAAAAATTTGGTGTAACTCTTTTTCGATACTACCCACTGATATTCTACCACTATGTTTTGATTTTAACAATGATAAATTTTTATAATTTGATTACAAAAAAAGCAAGATTACTTTTTAATTCTTGCTTTCTTGTATTTTTTTACGCTTACGATTTATGTGGCAACTTACCAAAATTAAATATTTGATTTGGATATCTATGTATGGACATTATTTCATTAAGACTTATTGCTATAAACAAAAATCCACTACATATAGATGCATTTACATCTATATGTAGTGGATTTATAATTGGTATAGTATCTATTATTTCTAATTTATTATATTTGTTTTTGATGTTACTTTCCTAATAATTCATCAACTAATACTCTATTACTTTCTACACAATGACCGCAGCCAGTACCTACTTCAGTTTTTTCTTGAACGTCTTCAAATGACTTTGCACCATTAGCAATAGCATTCTTTATGTCTTTTACTTTAACATTTTTGCATCCGCATATTATTTTATCATCATCCATTACATCGTCTCCTTTAACCGTTTTAGATTTAAATATAAAACTTTTTAACAATCCTTTGTTTTAACACTTGAACTTTTATTATGTATACTTTTTAGGTTATTATCTTGCTAATAATTGTTTCACTAATTCTTTATTGCTTGCTACACAATGACCGCAGCCAGTACCTACTTTTGTAATTGCTTGTACTTCTTCGAATGATCTTGCGCCATTTTTAATTGCATTTGCTAAATCTTGTACTGTAACTTTAAAGCATCCGCATACTATTTGATTTTCATCAATTTTCTTATCTAATAATAATCCATTAACTAAATCTTTGTTACCATTTACACATCTGCCACAACCAGTACCAACTTTAGTTATAGCTTGCACCTCTTCAAATGAACTAGCTCCGTTATTAATAGCATTTCTTAAATCTTGTTCTGTTATTTTAAAACATCCACAAACAATTTTATTGTCCTCAGTTTTAACTTCTTGTTTAATTCCAAATAATTTTGATAATATTGATTTAATCATCTTTTTTCTCTCCTCATTAGTTTTTATTTATATAAAAGGTGTTTAATAATATAGTCGCCTTTATAAACTATTCATTAAAATATTTATACATAACTTGCAAATATTCGCGATTCCTCTAGCTATTATCTTATCCTCATAGTATTTTAAATCATTCTTTGGAATTAGATTTTCCCATCATTTACGGATTTTATAGCCTTATCTTTTATATTTCCTACTACATACTTTACGAATCCAATATTGTATTTTTTATAATTGCAATTTTCTGATCCATTTTGACAACAATCATCGGATATTTCTTTAATATCATTCTATGAATTACTCAAACAATCTATTTTATACATCTTTTTTCACTCTCAAATCATCTTTAATAGACTAAAATTCAATCACTACTAATTAGTTAATTACTAATTAGTAGTATTTACCTAAAAATAAAGGTGTAAGTCTATACACCTGATAATTTCTTTAGAATATTTATTAAAGTCTTCTTCTCCTCAACTTCTAATACACCAAAAATTTCACCTAAATTATCTACATGCTTAGGGAAAATCTCACTCATAAGTTTTCTTCCTTTTTCAGAAATACTTATTAAGCTCGCACGTCTGTCCTTAGGATCAGGACGTCGCTCAATCAAATTATCTTTAGCCAAGTTATCTATAACAACAGTCATATTACCACCAGTTGACAGAGTTTTCTCTAATATTTCACTGACTCTTAAATCACCTTTATGATATAGCACTTCAAGCACTCCAAATTGTGAAAAAGTTAACCCTCCTTCTTTGATAATTTTGTATTCTCTTTTGTTTACACTTTGAATACATCGACTTAATGCTATTATTGACTTTAAATTTAAATCATTTAATTCTCCATAAGTAATTTTATTATTATCCATGGGTACAATAATATTACTAATTAGTAATATTGTCAAGGGTATCACATTAAAATAGTTTAAAAAAATTAACAAACACATAAAAACCGCATAGACTTTCCACAATTGCCCAATGCTTGGTATTTCATTTTTTTAATGCTATGCACATATTTCTATTAGATTCTGCAATTAACATCAATGCTAAAGTATTTTTATAGTTTATAATAAAAATCAGGTTGCCAATAATTTATATCAGCAACCTGATTCAAATTTATTTTAAGTTTTGCATTTCAGTTAATAATTTATCTAATTATTCTATTGCAGATGTTAACTTTTACCAAAAATATATATTGAATTATGGGCTTATTATTTTTTTGCCCATAACAAGGGAAAATACAAGAGAAAATTCGAAAACTCGAAATTTTCCCTTGTATTTTTTTTCATAAAAACTTATACAATTTCTTCTATTGTAATTACATTTTCAAGGCTATGAAGCTTTAAAATGTACTCTGAATGATTAATTTTTTCAGGTAATGTTAAAGTCATTCTAAGCCCAATTATATGATTGTCAAGCTCTTTAGCTTTCTTAAGTTCTAGATTAGAAATTTTTGTTCCATCTAGTTTTATTGCATTCATAAAGTTCGTAACGCCTGCTATATGCTTGAGTTCAGCATATACATCCAATTCGTTAGACTTAGCCCTATAATGTAAATCTGCTTTATGAAGTACTGTTAATACACCTAATAAGAAAAAGCATGAAATAATAGCGCCTTCATAAAAACCAATTCCAATGGCAAGTCCCATACATGCGCAGGCCCAAAGACCAGCTGCAGTTGTAAGGCCTTTAACTTCATTACGCCCAACTACGATAATAGTACCCGCTCCTAGGAATCCAATACCACTTATAACTTGAGCACCCATTCTGCTTACATCATCCTGAATGTGTAATATATCTCTCATGTATTGCCCTGTTATCATAATTAAAGTTGCACCAATACAAACTAATATATGAGTTCTAAGACCAGCCGGCCTTTTTTTTCTTCCTCTTTCAAGCCCAATAATCCCTGCACAAATAGTAGCAAGAGTAAGCCTTAAAATTATAGATGCAGTATTAACTTCCCTTAAGTAGTTTGTCAGTTCATTTATTGTATTCTCCATATAACCACCTTCATAATTGCTGGTATCTTATTGTTAATTATAATTAAATAATTCTAAAATTTCACTTTCATTTAACGAATGTATGAATTCTCCTACGGATAAATCATCACCTAAAATCTTATTTATTAGCTCTCTTTTGGAATCCTGTAATTCCACTATTTTTTCTTCTATAGTTCCTTGGGCAATTAACTTAATCACTTCTACTACATTTTTTTGACCAATTCTATGTGCTCTATCAGTTGCTTGATCTTCAACTGCAGGATTCCACCATGGATCAAAATGTATTACTATATCCGCACTTGTTAAATTCAGACCTGTACCACCAGCCTTTAAGGATACCAGGAATACGGTATTTTCACCATTATTAAATTCGTCAACCATCTTCATTCTATTGATTGATGAAACTGATCCATCTAAATATGAAAATAAGAAATTTTTTTCTTTAAGTATTTTGCTTATATTCTTTAATACAGAAGTAAATTGCGAGAATACTAATATTTTATGTCCCTCATCTATACTTTGTTCCAATAATTCAATTAATGCATCAATTTTTCCACTACTTCCTAAGTAATTATCCATAGTTACAGACGGATCTAAACATATCTGACGAAGCTTAGTTATATAAGCCAAAATTTCTATTTTGCTCTTACTAAACTCAAAATCTTCGACTTTCTTTTGTATTAAATCTTTAGTATAGTTAGCATAGGTTTCATAAACAACTTTTTGCTCATCACTTAAAGGAACAAGAAGTCTTTTTTCTATTTTATCAGGTAATTCTTTAATTACATTTTTCTTATATCTTCTAAGAATAAATGGTTTTACAAGCCTATTTAACTCTTCAAGAATTTCTGGTCCTTCTTCAAGCCTTCTATGATATCTAGTCACAAATTTCTTCTCGTTATATAAATACCCCGGCATTATAAAATCAAATATTGACCATAATTCCATCAATGAATTTTCTATTGGTGTTCCAGTCAACGCAAATCTTATTCTTGATTTTATTTCCTTGACTGACTTAGCACTTAAAGAAGATTGATTCTTTATATTTTGAGCTTCATCTAAGATACAGTAATCAAAATTCATATTATATAATTCTATGTCACGTCTTAATAAATTATAGGTAGTTAATATTACATCATATTCTTTATAATTATTAATCAATTCTTCTCTTTCTTCTTTTACCCCATTGCAGATTGCAATTTTCATTGATGGAGCAAATTTATTAAATTCATTTTTCCAATTATAGATTAAAGAAGTAGGTGCAATAATAAGAGTTTTTGAATCTGGCTTTGAAAGCAATAATGTTATTGTTTGTAGTGTCTTTCCAAGTCCCATTTCATCACCAAGTATTCCACCAAAACCTAAGTAATCTAAAGTTCTAAGCCAATTATAGCCTTCTTTTTGATACTTTCTAAGTTTAGCTTGAAGGCCATATGGAGGTTGAAAGGCTTTATCCTTAATGTTGCTTAATCTTTCTTTAAGATCCTTAATTTCATCACAGCTATTTATATACCTTAACTCTTTGTCTTCTAAATAATCTTCAAGATAAGCTCCCTTGTTAATTGGAACATTAATGAGATTCTCATTTAATTTTTCTTCTAAAAGTAAATTATCTATAAGGGTCAATGATTCTTTCAATGCCTCATCTTCTAGGTCTAAGAATTCTCCATTCTCAAGCTTGTAATATTTCAAGTTATCTCTAAAGCTTCTAAGTATTTTTGCAGTTTCTTCTGGAGATATATCAGAAATTTTAAATTCAAACTCAAAATAGTTGAATTTACCTTTTCTAACTTCCCCAACAAAATCTGATTTCTTAATATCTTTTATTCCCTTAAATCTCTCAGAATAAAATACTTCACCATATCTTTGGAGCTTTTCTATATCATATTTAAAGAATTTAAAAGCCTCATCATCATCTTTTAAAAAGAATAATCTTCCATTGACTTCTTCAAATCCAAGACTTTTTAATACTCCTAAAACTTCATATTCTTTATTAGTATCTCTGTAAATAATTTTATCTTTGTATTCTTCAAAAAAATTAAATTCATGTCCTTCATATGATACCTTAAACAATAATGAAATATCCTTATCTTTATCAAAATAAAACCTGAAGATTACGGGCGCGATTACAACTTTTTCTCTAATATCCTTAGATAAAACTAAATCATTTGTTACTTTTTGAATCGAAGGTATTAATTCTTTCAAAATTCTACTTTCATTGATTTTATTGAAACTAACTTTATTAGTAGCATTAAATATTTTTAAATACGGCGATAATCTCTCACATTGTTCTATTGATGGAATGTATATTGAAGTACCAAATAAGAATACATCTTCATCTTGAGTTAATGATTCTGGTATTCCATTAGGAGCTTCTAAAATTATATTGTTATTTTTGCTCAATAAAGCAAGTGGAATAGGCATATCCCCTTCTATTATTTCAGATTCTAATATTCTATAAAAGAATCCATCGCCTAAAAAAACTCTATTCTTTTTTATAATGTATAAAAATTCTTTAAACATCATATCAGGAATTGTAAGAGTCTTTCCTTCTATTAACTTATCCTGATAACGTCTAAAATTTCTATCATGATCTGCTAAGTTTTTTATATTATTCATGAATTTTATTAATCTTCTATCTTCATACGAAAGACTTTGAGTTTTTATATCAAAAATAAATTCTTTTCCGTACTTAATTGGTACTTTATTATAAACGCATGTTAAAAATTGATTAATATCTTTAACTATATACATCTTATTGCTTTTTCTTAACCCTATTTTAAACTCAATTTGAAGTTTAGAGGACCAATTGTTTTTATTAATAATAACTTCGAATTTTAGCTTCTCTTTATCCGTATCTCCAACAAGTAAAGATAATAAATCATCATTAGAATTCTCCTTAATTCTAACTTTATTATTTTTAACAGATAAATTATTATTTAACTTAGTTCTTAACTCTTCATCCTCATCAATATTTCTTAAGAACGTATAAAAAGTAGCTATTATATGTTTACAACAGTAATTATCACGAGAAAATTCGTTTTTCTCAAAGTCTAGACAACTACAATGAGTCCCTATAATTTCTTTAGTCATATTATCAATTTCAAGCTTACACGAATATTCACTTAGAAGGCTTTCTGAAACTACATTTGAGTTTATTTTTATATAATCTTTATCTACTTTAACATTTATTTCTCTTAACAAATCATTTTTCAGAACACGTTGACCTTTTGTAAGAGATGAATTTGTTATATTCTTATTAAAACCCTCTAGTAAAATTTGTTTTATCAATGTTTATCACCTGCATTTTTATTTTTAACTTCTTTAATTCTTTTAATTAAATCTACACTGATATATTGGGATTTTGAAACCCCTTTTCTAAAATATCTTATTTGCTTATAGTCACGGCCTTCAATATTTATATCTAATATATCAATTCTTTCAGCATTAAATATAGTAGGTTCATTTTTTCCTTTTAAATATATATGTATTTCCATTTCATTAGGTGAGATTATTTAAATTAGTAATTTAAAAATAATCCCATATCCTCCTTTTAAAATTATATTTAGTTATTATTTTTGAATTCTTCAATTGCTTCAGCGATTTCATTTAGATATTCCCATCGCTCATATTTATTATCTAGTTCACTTTGTACTTCTTCTTTTTCATGCATCAATTCATTTAGTTTCCCATAGTTTGAAGCATTCTTTGCCATTTCCTTTTCTAAAGAGTTGATTTTTTCTTCGAGCTTAGCAATATCTTCATCTATAGTTTCATATTCTTTTTGCTCTTTAAAAGTAAACTTAGGTTTATTATCTTTAGTTTTTTCTTTAAATCCCTTTCCTTTATCTGCTGCAAATTCATTGCCACTTTTATCATTTGACTCAACAGATTTAATCTTCTCAATTTCTTTTGAAATCAAAAAGTCGCTATAGTTACCGTTATACTCCTTGATATACCCATTTCCTTCATAAGAGAATATCTTCGTACAAATTCTATCTAAGAAATATCTATCATGGGATACAACAATGATTACACCCATAAATTTATCTAAAAAGTCTTCTAATATTTTTAATGTTTCGATATCTAAATCGTTAGTAGGCTCATCTAGTATTAAAAAGTTAGGTGATTCCATTAATACTCTTAAAAGATGAAGTCTTCTTCTTTCCCCACCAGATAATTTTTCAATCGGAGTATACTGCATAGTGCTATCGAATAGAAATCTTTCACACATAGTAGAAGCCATTATTTTAGTCCCATCTTCTACAGGTATGTATTCTCCACCTTCTTTAACATAATCAATTACTCTTAGCTTAGGATCCATATTGCTGTTGTCTTGTGCAAAGCACCCTATCTTAACTGTATCACCAATTTCAATTTTTCCACTATCTATAGGAAGTCTGCCTCTAAGAATATTAACTAAAGTTGTTTTTCCAGCCCCATTTTCTCCAATGATACCAATTCTATCATTTCTCAAAAATATATAATTAAAGTCTTTAATTATAACTTTACTTCCAAATGACTTAGAGATATCGTATAATTCAACTACTTTTTTTCCAAGCCTAGAACCAACAAATGATATATCTACATCTTCCTGTCTTTTAATGCTTTCTTCGCTTACTAACTCGTCAAATCTTTGAAGTCTTGCCTTTTGCTTAGTAGTTCTGGCTTTAGCACCACGTCTAACCCATTTTAATTCGTTTCTTATAAGAGCGTTTTTCTTTTCTTCTTGTGATTGTTCTACTTCAATTCTTTCAATCTTCTTTTCAAGGAATGCAGTATAATTTCCAGGATAAGTATATAAATTTCCTCTGTCCAATTCAATAATTCTATTTGTAACTCTGTCTAAGAAATATCTATCATGAGTGATCATCAAAAGAGCGCCTTTCCTAGAATTTAGGAACTCTTCAAGCCATTCAATTGAATCTGAATCTAGATGATTGGTAGGCTCATCTAATATAAGAAGATCACATGGTGTTATAAGTGAACAAGCAAGTGCTATTCTCTTCTTTTGTCCTCCAGATAAGTTTCCAACCTTTTCTGAATAATTCTTTATTCCAAGTTTATTTAAAATTGTCTTTGCTTCACTCTCCATATCCCATAAGCTTAAGGAGTCAATTTCACTTTGAACCTTAAGTAATTCATTATTTAAAGAATCAAAGTTTTCACCATTGCAACTATTGATCTTATCTAATAACTCCTCATATCTTTTTAAAAGTTTCATTTCTTTAGTGTCACCTTTAAAAATTTGTTCTAAAACAGTTGCATCTTCATCAAATAAAGGATTCTGATCAAGATATTCAATTCTAACATTTTTACCCTTTACTATATTTCCATCGAAAAATTCCTCTCGGCCAGAAACTACTTTTAAAAATGTTGATTTACCAGCACCATTTATTCCAATTAAACCAATTTTATCTCCATCATTAATTCCTAGTGAAACATTATTCAATAATATTTTATCACTATAATTCTTGCTTATATTTTCCAAAGTAATTATATTCATTAATTTTAAACTCCTTTATGTGATTATATACATACTATTTTAACATAGGATGCTCATAAACAGAAATTTAGATTGAATTTAAACAAAAAAAGACTACCTATATAATATAGATAGTCTAAAAGTAACATATCTTGTTTCAAATAATTACTGTATATATTAATGATTCATTTATTTTTTTTAAGATTTTGACTTGAGATTTCATATCTTTCTTCATTATCTTCTGTATTATAAAAAGCATTACAACCAATCAATAAAGCACAAACAAAAATTACTATTCCTAGCATAATTATTCCCCCTTTAATATGGATCTGATTATATATTTATTATAACACAGTCCGTATGTAAACGATATACTATTTTACTTTTTTTTATTTCTATTTACATCAATTTCTTAATTATTGTTTTCATAATTATTAATTTTGCAGAATTTTCAAAAAATTATTGACAATGCTTATAGCTTTTTACTATAATTTATACAAACCTATATAATTTAAAAACTGTGAAGAGGAAGAGTACATATATTACTGAAATAAAGAGAGAGAATAATTGCTGGAAATTCTCATGATGTATATATGGAATGTAGCCTTGGAGTTTTTAATCGAAATCTTAATTGTTAGAGAGTAGAATTAAACGGATTGTCTACCGTTAAAAGGACAATAATATCGGTTCTTTAACCCGTATTATTAATAAGTGTGTATTTGATTATACAAAATTAGGTGGTACCGCGGTGATTATCTCTTCGTCCTATAATATTTATAGGATTGGGAGTTTTTTTTTACACAAAATAATATTTAATCTTATATCAAGTAATCAAAAAGTAATAAAATCGAACTTTTATTTAATCAATAAATGATAATGAAATATTCTAAGATATTTATGTAAGGAGTGATTTCTTTGAAATATAATGGTGCTGAAATAGTTATTAAATTATTAGAGAACGAAGGAGTAGAATATATATCAGGCATTCCAGGAGGATTTAATCTCCCACTTTATGATGCTTTATATAAAAGCAAAAAAATCAAACATATATTAGCCCGTCACGAACAAGGCGCTGGATTTATTGCACAAGGCATTTCAAGAAGTACAAATAAAGTTGGGGTATGCTTTGCAACTTCTGGCCCTGGAGTAACTAATCTTTTAACTGCTATTGCAGATGCTAAACTTGATTCAATTCCTCTTGTTGCTATAACAGGTCAGGTTCCTCTATCAGCAATAGGTACTGATGCCTTTCAAGAAGTTGATGCTTATGGATTAACAATTCCAATTACTAAACACAATTTCTTAATTAGGAACATACATGAACTTTTTACAGTTATAAAAGAAGCTTTCAAAATAGCTTTAGAAGGAAGACCTGGACCAGTGCTTGTTGATATTCCTAAGAATATTCAGAATGAATTTATAGACTTAGAAGACTTTCCTTCTGAAATTGCATCTGAAAATCTACCAAAAAGAGAGCAAATAAAAAGCTCTACGCTTTATTGCATAGCTGAATTAATCAATGCTTCAAAGAAGCCTATAATTTATGCAGGTGGAGGTGTAGTTAATTCAAACGCTTCATCCAACTTATATAAAATTGCAAAGAAAAATAATATACCAGTTTCTTTAAGTCTTATGGGACTTGGTGCTTTTCCTTGTGATGATGAATTGAGTATTGGAATGCTTGGAATGCATGGCGCACCATATACAAATTATCTTCTAAACGAAGCTGACTTAATTTTGGCCCTAGGAGTAAGGTTTGATGATAGAGCTACAGGTAATATAGAAAAGTTTTGTCCTAATGCTTCTATAATTCATATTGATATTGATCCATCTGAAATAAATAAAGTTAAAACCAGTAGTTTATCTATGATCGCAAATGTTGATGACTTCTTAGAAGATATACTTCCACATATTGAAAGTAAAGGTCGAAATACTTGGAGGGAAAGAGTTAAATGCTTTAAATCTAAATATCCACTCCCTTCTTATAAAAACATACTGCATCCTGCTAATATAATTCCTTTTGTAGGAAACATAGTTCCTAGTGATGCAGTTATTACTACTGATGTTGGGCAGCATCAAATGTGGGTAGCTCAAAGATACCCTTTTAAATTACCAAAGGCTTTACTAACTTCTAGTGGTCTTGGAACTATGGGATTTGGACTTCCAGTAGCTATAGGTGCTGCATTGGCCAATAAAGATAAGACTATAATTTCATTCTGTGGTGATGGATCTATTTTAATGAATATTCAGGAACTAGCTACCCTTGCTGACTTTAATTTGAATATAAAAGTAATTATTTTGAATAATCATCATTTAGGACTAGTACGTCAGCAGCAACAGTTGTTTTATAATGAACACTATATAGCATCAAAATTTATATCAAACCCTAACTTCAAAATGATAGCAGAAGGCTTTGGAATACAATCTTGTGATTTAGGTAATGAGGAAAAACCTTTAGAAAAATTAAAAGAATTGTTAACTGTTGAGGGACCTTGTGTAATAAATATACCTATTGAGGAAACTGAAAATGTACTTCCAATGGTTCCTCCTGGTAAATCAAATATAGATATGATTGGTGGTGAAAATTTAAATGATTAATACTAATTTTTATCTTATAGAGCTACATGTTAGAAACCATTCTGGTGTTATGAGCCACATAACTGGGCTTTTTGCAAGACGAGCATTTAATTTAGAAGGAATTTTATGTGCACAAATAGGTGATGGTTCTACAAGCAAAATGTATTTACTTGTTAAAAATGATTCTGTGCTTGATCAAATAATAAAGCAACTAGAAAAACTCTATGATGTTATTGAAGTTTCAGTACACCAAGATTATGATCAGTCTGTATTTGAAAACTTAAATAAAGTACTAAAACTTAAACAAGAGGATATTTGAGATTTGATTCTATAACTTAAGCTTAGAATAGTAAATAAAACTTAGTTTTAATTCAGAAATAAAAATAAGGATAATAAACAATATCTCTACTGTTTATTATCCTTATTAAATGAACCGCTCTATAAGAAAGTTTGTAATTATCTTGGGAGTATAATGTTAGCATTGTGTAAATTAATATTAACATAGTTTTAAAATTTATACAAGACTATTTTTATCTGCTTTATATACTATTTAAAAAAGATATTATATAAAAAGCTAATGTACATAAACATTAGCTTTTAAATCTTAGGTTATATATTAACTAATTTAGTTCTTCTATTTCTATTTTAATTAAATGAACCTAATAAATACATACCCCAAAAAATAAAAATAGCTACTAATATTTAATTTATTCACCTATTAATTCATTTTTAACATATTCATTAATATTTTCTTCTTCGCCTTCAAATATTTCTGTCAAATGTAATATTATCTCTTGTTCATCTTCAGGAAGATATTTTATTGTTTCTTTGATTGTATCTACATTTACATCTTTCATAAAATAAAATCACCGCCTTAATATTGTTTTATTTCTAAATCTCTTAGTACAGCTTTTTCATGTTTATATGTTACTATAAATCTCTGTTTATTATCTTTAGATTATGTTAATAATTCCTTAATATAATATTACAAAGTGTTAAAATTTAAATTAGCTCGAAATTAGGGATAAACTTATTATGCAAATAGCCATTGTATTTTCTCATTTGACATTATAACTTATTTTCTTGTAAATTATTGTCTTTATGTGAAAACAACTTCAAGTTTATATCAGTTATTTTTCTACATATTTGTTCATATAAAGTGCTTGTTCGAAAATAAGTAAGATATAAACTAATATATAAGAAACATTTATTTAATTATTCAATAAAACATTAAAATTATTTCAATAAAGATAAATAATTGATTATATAATTAAATTGAATACTCTTATGTTTGTTGCTGTTTTCTAAATATGATAAGAAAATATCACAAACTCGATTATAGAGACATTGATATTTTCACTACATAAATTTATATTAAATATTAGTTGTTCATTTTACTTAATTTAAATGGTTTTGCTATATTGATTTCTTTGTTTTTTAATAACTTTAAACCCATATAGCTAATAAACACTATGGTGTAACTGCTTAACCTTACCCAATCTATTTCCTTTTCATTTAAAAGTATAAGTAAAACATGAAGATATGCTAAAAAGTAAAACAAATACGCCCATCTTTGAATCCTCTTCCATTGCTTTCCTTGCATTTTACGTCTTATTTTCTTAAATGAGGTAATAACTAATGGTATCATTATAATAAATCCAATGAGTCCAACTGCTATATAGCTTAAGTATAATACAGGAAACGAACCTTCATTAGTGATTTTAGGAAGCTTGAGTATTATAAATCGAATAAAATATACTATTCCATGAGGTAACAGCATGATTGCACCTATAATTGCTAATTCTGCTCTAATGCTGCGTAATTTTTTTGTTATTGTCCATTTTTGATTTAAAGCTCCTGCATACATTACTAATATAAAAAATGATACTGATATCAATCCTCTTATTGAAGTTTTTTCAAGGGTTAGAATAACCCCTTCAAGCTTTGCGTTAGATGTTATTCGTAGTATTTCATAAAATGATGTAATTATCGCAATACCCGTTGCCAGCGAATAATAAAGATAATAATGCTTCTTAATAGATGATGTTAAAAGTAATGATAAAATCGTTACTAGAATTAATGTGCAAATAAAGATCATATTTCTACTCCTTATAATCACTATTGATAATGAATATCACTAACAATTATATTTTATCATGGCTATTACGTCAAGATTTAGCAATCTTTATTTTATCTGATGGCTAGGAAATAAAGTAGAATGAAATTATAATCACTTTTCTTATATATTGATTTAAATTAGGTATATGTTGGTGCACTATTACATTGAAAAAGAGATAACCATAATTATTATAGTTATCCCTTAATCTTATTTCCTATATAACTTATATTATTCTACCATTTAGCTTTTGTTCCATCATAATTTTTCCAATTTGGATTAGACCAGTTAAGACCTTCCATGGCAACTTATTTTACTTTATCTTCATCAATAATAAGTCCTAGAGCTGGTTGTGTTAGCAAGTCTACAAAACCGTCTTTATATTGAATAAGGCCTTGCTATTAAGTGAACACTATGTCTAAAGAAATATGTTTTATTTACTAGAAGCATAAAAAAGATATCTCAAATTAACAGAACTTTAATGATGGGAGAATATAAATAATGTTTTTAAAAGTTGAAAATTTAAGAAAAAGCTATAATACGGGTGATATAACTACTACTGTCTTAAAAGGTACCGATATAAGTTTAGATAAAAGTGAGATAGGAGTAATACTAGGGCCTTCTGGTTCTGGAAAATCAACACTTCTTAATATTATAGGAGGAATTGACAGATGTGATTCAGGTATTGTTTCAGTTGATAACATAGACATTACTAAACTAAATGACAATAAGCTTACAGATTATAGGCGAGAAAATATCGGATTCATATTTCAATTTTACAATCTAATACCTAATCTTACAGTAGTTGAAAATATAGAAGTTGTTTCAAATATAAGCAAATCACCGCTTAATATTGACGAAGTACTGAAAGCTGTGGATATGCTTGATAAAAAGCATAGATTCCCAAGGGAACTTAGTGGCGGTGAGCAGCAAAGAGTTTCTATTGCAAGAGCTATAGTTAAAAATCCTACTCTTTTGCTGTGCGATGAACCAACAGGTGCCCTAGATTTTTCAACATCAAGAGAAATTTTAAAGCTTCTTCAAAAGGTAAACAAAGAGTTTGGCACAACAATACTTATGATAACTCATAACACTGCAATTAGTGCTATGGCCAATAAGGTTTATAGGGTTAGAAGCGGCGAAATTGTAGAGAGTACAGTTAACAGCATCGCAATGCCTGCAGAAAGGATTGAGTGGTAATGATTATTAATAAAAAAATCAAACGAAACATGCTGGAAAGCAAATCACAATATATGGGCTCATTACTACTTATCGTTTTTAGCTGTCTGCTTTTTACAATGTTTAACTTGGTTTCGAGAAATCTTACAAAACTATCTTCTTCCTTTGAAAAAGATTATAATCAAGAAGATTCAAGTTTTACAGCTATTCCAAGAATAAATAATATTAAAGCTCTGGAAACAAAATTTAATATGAGTATTGAGGAAACAAAGTCATTTGACTACTTGGTATCAGAAGATAAAACCCTAAGAATATTCAGTCAAAATAATGAGGTTAATATCCCTGCTATAATTCAAGGAAAAGCTCTAAATAGTGGTGAGATTCTAATAGATCCATCATATGGAAGAGCTAACAAATTAGATATTGGAGATAGCATAGAAATTAATGATAGGAATTTTATAATATCAGGTTTTATGTCTCTTCCTAACTATATCTATCCCTTAAAAAGCGAATCAGACATAATGAATGATCCAAGCAACTTTGGAGTAGCTGTTATAAGTAAAGAGGACTTTAATAGTTTAAATAAAGGCAATGTTTCTTATTCAATAAGATTTAATGGCGATAGAAGTAATATAGATAGCAAGATATCAGAGTTTAAAGATTATCTAAGAAATGAAAATATTATTCTTCTCAGCTGGATGAATACAAGTGACAATCCAAGAATTACATATTTTACAGCAAAGCTTTCTGGCATTGATAAAATGAGTTCTTCCATGCCTATAGCTGTACTTCTTTTAACCTGCATATTAACTGGAATTGTTATGTATAGAATGTTAAAGAGAGAAGCTGTTGTTATAGGAACTCTTTATGCCTTGGGGTATAGAAAAAAAGAGATTATGAAGCATTATCTCCTATACCCAATAATCATTGCACTTGTAGGCGGTATCCTAGGAACTCTCCTTGGATTACTAGCCTTAAGACCTATGATGAACTATTATGTGTCATTCTTTAATATTCCAGTAGGCTCTTTAAGCTATGATATAAGCTATATTATAGTAAGCATTTTACTTCCAATTTTCTTCTTAGTAATCTGCAGTTACTTTGTAGTTAATAAATCCCTAAAAAATTCACCAATACAGCTAATGCGAGGTGGGGCTGAAAAGAATAAGATTGGTTTCTTAGAAAGAAAAGTAAACCTTGAAAGATTCAATTTTAATACTAAATTTAAAATACGTGAGCTCCTAAGAAGCATACCTAGAAGCATATTTCTGTTACTTGGCATAGTTATGTCAGCAATGCTGCTGCTCATGGGCTTTGCATCTAAGAGCTCAATGGACTCCTTACTTAAAGAATCCTTTAATGAAGCCTTTAAGTATAATTATCATTATGTATTTAACTCTATCCAAAATGGTGAGCCAGAAAAAGGAGAACCTTTCTTGGAAATGCCATTTTCAATGAAACATGATGATAAAACTAATTTTACAGTATATGGCGTAAGTACAGATTCTAAATATATTTCATTTAAGGATAGATCAGGTAATATATTGGAACCTGATAGAATCATCGTTACAAGACCTTTAGCTGATAAGCTTAATATAGCGCCCAAAGATACATTAAAAGTAATTAATAGATTGGATTCAAAAGAATACAGCATAACAGTTGATAGCATTGCGGAAACGTTTGTAGGCCAATATATTTATATGCCATTAGACAGTCTTAATAGTATGATTGGCTTCCCTTCTGGAAGTTATATTGGATTATGGAGCACGGAAAAAATAGACATTCCAGAAAATAAACTTTTAACAATTGTAACTGTTGATGATATGAAAAAAGCCTTTGATACAATGACAAAACCGCTCCAAGCAATAATAGGAAGTATAGCTTTCATATCCTTTATAATCGGGCTTATTGTAATATATGTTGTTACTTCTCTAACTATAGAGGAAAATAAAGATAATATTTCTCTTTTAAAGGTTTTAGGTTATAGAAAAAAAGAGATTTACTCATTAATTTTAAATAGTTCCAGGTTTATAGTTGTGCTTGGTTACATACTAGGAGTACCTCTCCTACTTGGTTCCTTAACTGCACTATTTAAATCAATGACAAAAGAAATGAGCATATCTTTTCCAGTAACACTTGATTATATCTATATTATAATTGGTTTCGTCATAATATACTTAACTTTTGAACTCTCGAAATTACTTAGTAGGAAAAAGATAAACAAAATTTCAATGGCTGAAGCATTGAAATCTAGAGTAGAATAAACATAATAATATGCTTTTTTATATAGTATAGGTTATCAAAAGATAAGATGGTCTGTTACGCAGCTTCTAGAAAGATAATTATAAAATTCTAGTAACTGATTAACAGACCATCCCTGAATGCACGAAAGAAAGCTCATAGCAAGCAAGGATAGAAACAACTTTTACTTCAGATTTATATTTCCATTTCCTTAACATTATCAGCTATTATTAAATCGGCATCTGTTGTTTTCACCACTTCATCAACAGTTAAATCTGGTGCTACTTCTATTAGAACTAATCCTTTATCTGTAACTTTCATAACCGCCTTATCTGTAATTATTAGATTAACACATTTGGCAGCCGATAAAGGTAATGTACATTTCTTCAATACTTTTGGATTCCCTTTTTTATCATTATGGCTTAATGCAGCTATTACATATTTAGCTCCCACTAAAAGATCCATTGCGCCTCCCATACCAGGCGAAAAAACTCCAGGAATTTGCCAATTTGCAATATTTCCTTCTTGATCTACCTCTAAAGCTCCTAATGCAGTTATGTCAACATGTCCACCTCTTATTATTGCAAAAGATAAATCCATATCAAAGGTTGATGATCCTGGTAGTAAAGTGATTGGAGATCCACCTGAATTAGCTAGATCTGGGTCAGATTCTCCTATCTTTGGAGTTGCGCCAAACTTCAATGCGCCATTTTCACATTGTAATGTTATTTCCATTCCTTTTGGTAAATAATTAGCCGCCATATTAGGTATACCAAATCCTAAATTAGCAACCATTCCTTCTTTAAACTCTTTTGCGATTCTTCTTGCAATTATCTCTTTACCATTCATCATTTTCACCCCTATCTCATTTTATTAGTTCTTATCCATAAATCTTCAAAATATTTTCTTCTATCTTCAAAAGAATCACCTTGAACTATTATATCTACTAATATACCCGGTGTTCCAACACTATCAGGAGGGATTTCGCCCACCTCAACGATTTCATCCACTTCAGCTATAACTAAATCAGCAGCAAGTGCCATACTTGTATTTGTCCCTTTTGTTGTTCCTCTATATACAATATTTCCGAACTTATCAGCTTTATAGCCTTTAATTAATGCAACGTCTGCTTTTATAGCTGGAAATACTAAATATTCCCTTCCATCTACACTAAGTTTATCTCTTCCCTTCTCGATTTCTGTACCAAGTCCAGTTGGTGTTATAACTGCGCCAAGTCCAGCGCCACCAGCCCGTATACATTCAACTATGGTTCCCATAGGTATAAATTCTACTTCTAATGTGCCTGCATTATATTGTTCTTGTGCTTCAGGGCAAGTACCAATATGTGCCCCTACAAATTTTTTTATTTGTTTATTTGCTATGAGCTTACCAACATCATGAGTCTCTCCTGGTTGAGCTGATACAGCTTGAATAAGTGTAAGATCTTTAATATTTGTATTCGCTAGCGCGTCTATCATCTTTAATGGAGCACCCACTCCTAAAAAACCTGCTGTCATTATCTTCATGCCATCTTTAATATTTTTTACTGCTTCCTGTACTGTCTTAATCTTTGTCATTTCTCTATACACCTCCAGATTTTTATAATATGCTATCAATTATTAAAGAAAGTTTATTATTTAAGAGCAATTATCCCTTTTAGAAATTTAGCTGTTATAATAATATTATTATTTATGAATTTATATTCCAACTAAATCCAAAAATCGAAAGCATAACGTCTAATAAGTTTTTATAAAATATTTTATAACATATGGAAGTATATAAGAATTACCATTTTCAATTTATATAACATAATGCGTTATAAGTTTATTAAATAAAATAATTGATTTGAATTTTACTAAGCTCTTGAGTAAAAAAACAGATGTGAATTAGAATAATTTTTCCTAATTCACATCTGTTTTTATAATGATCTTTTAATCCACTAAACCCGCATGTTTCCAATAAATTATAAAAATTCACGGTTGTGCTTCCCACTTTTTCATAAATGAATATTGTTAACTTTTTTTATTGTTTTATTTAAAAAATGTTTCGTTTGAATACATTTTTGTTTAAAGATGTATTTATTTAAATCACTAAAACTCATTTATTCTTAAAAAGTTTTAAAGGTTTATTGGAATGTTTTTAAGAAGAAATGAAGTTTAATTAAAATTTTAGTTATCGCTTAATATATCTTCAATTATATTTTTTAAGTTTTTACCCTGTTCAAAATCTGGATCTAATTCAATAGACTTCTCTGTATACTCTAAGGCCTTATCAATTTGTTGTAAATTATAATAACAAAGTGCAATTTCGTAATTTGTTTCTGGGCATTCACCGTAAAACTCTAGTGAAGATTCTAGAAGCTTTAGTGCATCATTATCATAGCCAAGATAACCTAATATAGAACCAAAATAATATCCTAAGTCGCCTTCTTCACCAATAGGGAAATAGTATTCCCAAACTTTATTGATAGCATCAGCAAGTTCATCTTTAGGGAAGTTTTCTTCATTTTCTATTCTTTCAATTAAAATATTGTATAACTCAAGCAAAGTTCTTGAATCCCATACTGTAAATCTTAGAAAAGTCAAAAGTTCCTTAGTTGTCAAGGAGTTACTCAAAGGCATAATTGCTTTTTTCATTATATAGAAATCATCAGGCCCTACACTTTCTATAATTTCATTGTAAGCCATTGAAGTTTCAATAAAATCATTATCACTATTACTTACCATAAATAGAGACACATTTATGTTTTCGTGTTCATATATACTATGTATTGCTTTTCCACCAAGTTCTTTAAAATATAACTCTATAGCATGAAAATTTACCGTCATAGAAATGCATCCATGCTTTGATAAAAATGGATGATAATTTTTATCCATACTTTCTTCATTCTTATAACCTTTATCAGCAGATATCAAAATTACATCATCATTAAATAACTTTCTTAATCTTGAAATACATCTTAATCCAATTATAGGCATATAGAATGCTGTATCCTCTAAAGAATTTTTGTAATGCATCAAAACATCATTTAAATTCTTATCTTCGTAATAACTATTCCCATCAATTTTTTTATCTGTATAATAATAATCTAATCCTGCAAGAATTGATTTATCATTAGGATCTCCTTTTTCGTCTGGAGAAGTTATTGTTATTACTCCTTCATAAATCTCTCCGTTATTAACATAAAAAGTATCTTGTGGAAGACTGTCAAAAGTATAATTAGCAAATAGAATTAAAGGATTCTTCATTTTCCCTTTTGATAGTACTTCACCACTATGTCTAAGTTTAATTTCATCATCCCTAGATATATCAAAAGTTGCACAATCAAGTATTCCAGCTTCGAAATAAGGACTTAAGAAGCTATGATTCTGCCAATATTCAATATTTCTTTCAGCAAAATCCGTTACTATGTATTTAAACTTTATATCTTTTAACGAAGAATTTTCAATCATATGTAAAAATCTTTTTAGAAACGTATAAGTAAATCGTCCAACTCCTGCTGCAAGCTCCATAATATATATAACGGTATTTTTATCTACATCTTCTCTTGCAACATAGTCTCGCAAATATCCAAAGACAGTTTTAGCGTATTGATTTGCGATATACGGATTAGTTGTTATATATTGTGGTACAATACCTTTAATCCAAGCCTCTGGCCCTTGGTTTGCAAAGAATTCTGTCTGCAATTTCCATAACATTGACTGTGATAAAGGCTTTTCAGCTTCAACTATAGCTCCTGAACTCTCGTTAACTTTCGAATTTGAAGCTTTAGTTATATTATATTTTTTATTTTTTTCTGACAAAACAATTCCTCCCTAAAAGTAAAGTTAAAAATTACTTTTACTAAAATATCATTAACAGAATGATTATACTATTTTAATTAATTTATGTATATAGATAAACCAACTATAATCTATACTTATGAGTATAGCTCATCGAAATGAGTAATATACTTTTGTTCCAGTTTCTAGGTAATTTCAATGGGTGATTCTAAGGCTATAAAGTTGCACCCAAAGTGCTAGCCTCAAAGAACAAGCTTTGAACTAGCACATTTGCAACAACTTATAGCCAAAGAATCACATCCATCAAAATTACCAATGAAACATTCTACAAAAGTATATTACTCATTTCTAGGCGGAGAATATTTCATAGTTTATAATTGTGTTATCTATAAAGCTAGATTTATGCGATAACTTACTGAAATCATAAACATTTTGTTCTAAAAAGCATGAAAATATGAACTTAATGTTTTAGTAACTTTGTAAATATGTTCATCCAATAAATCAAATTCTTAAATTATTTATATATATACAAGTTTTATCCAAGATAATGGACCCCAAAAATCATAATTCTTATTTCTAGTTGGGATATTTAACTGTATGGCACAGATAAAGCGTAAATATCCAAATAAAAAGGCTACGTAAAACGCAGCCTTTTTGTAGTCAATATTTGTCCTAAAATTATTTTAATTTGTTATTCTTTTGCTTACAGAATTTTATCGGATATTCATTTACTTGCCCTCAGCACACTTTTTGTACTCTATAGTTTTTTCAACTGGTTTAACTATGGATTTATCTTGCCACTTACCTTGCCTGTAACGTATTACGCTTGCTATAGCTGTAATAGTCCAAGTTAGTCCACTTGTTACCCACACACTCCAAACTCCTAGGAAAGGAATCATAGCTAGTCCACTCGAAAATCCAACTCTTCCAGCCACTTCAACAAAACCGTTAACCATAGCATAAAATGCATCTCCTGTACCATTTAGTACACCTCTTGTAACGTAAATCATTCCAAGAGGAAAGTATGCACAACTTGTAATCCTTATTGCTTTATCTCCAAGATTTATTACTGATTCATCTTTAACAAACACTTCCATTACAGCCTGTCCGCCAAATTGGGCTGCAAGAAATGCTAAAAGGCTAAATCCAGCTACTATTAAAATGCTCTTGTGATATCCTTTTTTTACCCTATCCAGTTTATTAGCTCCCATATTTTGACCTGCAAATGTAGACATAGCTGCCCCTAATGAATTGAATGGCTGCTGTATTAGCTGTTCTACTCTGCTAGTAGCTGTAAATGCTGCAACAGCTGTCTCTCCAAATCCATTTACTACACTCTGAAGCGCTACCAATGAAACAGCAATCAGTGAGTTTTGAGCTGCTACAGGTACTCCGATCCTTATGCATTTAGTTATGATTGATTCACTTATTTTCCAGTGTTCTTTTTTCAATTTAAAATATGGATTCTTGATCAAGGCAAATACTAAGCAGCCAATTGCTGCACATGCCTGAGAAATAACAGTTGCATAGGCAGTACCTGATACACCAAGTCCAAATTTTAGTACAAAAATTAAATCTAAGACAACATTAATTGCACAAGAAATAATTAAAAATACTAAAGGTGTACTCGAGTCACCTAATGCTCTAAGTATGGCTGCTATAGCATTATATGCTGCTACAGCTATCATTCCTCCTGATGCTATTCTCAAAAAAGCTACAGAATCATTTAAGATTTCAGGTGGTGTATTCAAAAGCTGTAAAACTTGACGTGCAAAAATAACTCCAAATATACTCATAACAACACCAGATGAGCCAATCACATAAGTTGAATTGGCAATGGCTCTCTTTACTTGTTCTTCCTTCTTAGCTCCAAAATATTGAGAAATGATTATACCTATACCAACAGACAATCCCAAGCATACAGAGAAAAAAAGAAAACTTAGAGATCCACAAGCACCTACTGCTGCTAAAGCATTAGCACCAACAAACTTTCCTACGACTATTGAATCAATTAAGTTATAAAACTGCTGAAATACATTGCCTATAAGCATTGGCCAAGTGAATTTTATAATATGGGAAACTTCATTACCTTCAGTCATATCATGTACATATTTTATAGACATAATTTAAAACTCTCCTTCTTTTGTTTACTTCAATATTACATGGATTTAATAAATTAAGCTGGCAATATATTAACCCAATATAGACATATATTGCAGTGCATGTTATATTTTTTATGTTAAATTTAATTTGAGTGTATATTATTTTACAATCGCTCTTCTTAGAATTTTGTAAGGGTTGTGTTTCTATCAATATCTTGTAATACCATTGAATTATCCACATACTAATTATATATATTAAATATTTGGAGGTCTTATATGTATCCTTTTTTTGAAGCGAATAAATCTGGTGATCAAAACTTTTTTAGTTCAAAAATTTTAGAAAATTTCAGTTTTCCTCCACACTTACATCCATATGTAGAAATAGCTTATGTTATTGAAGGCTCTATAGAAGTTACAATAAACGATACTCAACGCTGCCTTAAGGCTGGTGAGGTTTCTATATGTTTCCCCAATGATATACATACTTTTAATAGTGATGGATTTTCAAATATTATTCTATTTATTTTCTCACCAGATCTTACACGCAGCTTCTTTGGTATACGAATGGACAAAACACTGGAGAATCCATTTATGTCAAAAAATATTGTAGATGATGGGATAAGTCCTCTTTTATATATGCTTCATGACGAATATAAAAGCGTTAATAACAAATACGTTATTAAAGGGCTTTTATACACCATACTTGGAAAACTTGATTCGCATTTTACATTTAAAAAAAGTAGCACCTTTTATAATAGTACAATGCAAAATCTACTTAAATACATTGAGATTCATTACCATGAGAAAATTTCACTTGATAGTATAGCGAAAGATTTAGGTTTCAGCAAATTTTACCTCTCAAGAATTTTTTCAAATAAGATTGGCTACCAATTTAATGATTACATAAATAGATTACGAATAAATAAAGCTCAAAAACTCCTTAGCGAAACAGACCTTCCAGTTACAGTTATAGCTTTAGAATGTGGCTTTGAAAGTCAGAGAAATTTTAATAGAATTTTCAAAGAACTAACTGCTCTTACTCCTACAAAATTTAGAACAGGTATATGATGCTATTTTTCAACAACTCCATTTGATGAGTTAAACTTTAAAAAGCGTGTGCCTTGAAAAGTTAATGTTCCCCATTCATGTTCTGGAACGTTTTTGAAGACACGTCTTCCAACTGTAAATTTCATTTCACTCCCAGTGTCTAACTCAAATTCTAAAATTAACTTTTCGGTAGTTGTCATAACTCCATTGCTGTCTGTATTTGTGCACGTTTCTCTTTTTTTCTTAATTAATTTCGCCTTAGTGGATATAATTGGTGAGTTTTCATTTTTAATATATTTACTGATGTTTATAAAAATTATAAAAGCCACAAAAACAAAAAATATTAGCTGAAATCCAATCATGATTAATCCACTTCCTATCTTTCTAAAATGCTATTACTTTAGCTTAAATTACACATTTTATTTATTTTAACTTGATTTTGATAACTTATTTATTTAATACTTATCGGTTTTATACCCATTATATCATAAAATTAGATATATTAGCCCATTAAGCATTATTTATGCTAAAATGAAGTCAATATCTAGGAAATTTTCGCAATAAACTTCAATGAATTAAAGTTCTATTTATAATACATATTTTCTTAAAAATTAAAGCTAAGATTTTTAAATGCAAAAAATCTTAGCTTATTAATTATCAGCTCCTTTATAAATTTCCTAACACCTTTTGAATTTCTACCTTTGTCAAAGACCTATACTGCCCTTTCTCTAGTGATTTGTCTAAAGCTAGTCCACCAATTGAAATCCTCTTTAAATATACAACGTAGCAGCCTACAGATTTTAACATACGCTTTACTTGATGCTTGCGTCCTTCTGAAATAGTAAGATATCCTGAAATGACTGGCTGTGTACAATGATTTGAGTTTATATTGTTCACATTATCGGTAGCCATTTCATGTTTAAGATCTTCATATATGCCAAACTTATCTACTTGTATCTTTGCAGGCTTAGTTAATATTTTACCTTGTCCAATAAAAGTTCCCTGTTCTAATTGTTTCTTATCTTCTTCGCTCAAAGAACCTAATGCCCAAAAGAAATAAGTTTTTTCAACATGCTTTTCTGGATACATTACCTTATGTTCAAATTCTCCATCATTTGTAAATAACAATAATCCTTCTGTATCCTTGTCTAACCTTCCAACATGAAATATTCCTTTCGTACCAGCTTCGCCCAAAAAATCAAATACTGTCTTATGAATCTCATCAGTTTTTGCAGTAATACAACCTGCTGGTTTGTTAAACATGTAATATAATTTTCCAGCATAGTTGATTATCTCATTAAGATACTCAATGACATCACAGTTTTCATCAATTTCCATTGCAGGCTCTGTTACCATCTCTTTATTTACCTTTACCATGCCTTCTTTAATATAAATTCTGACATTTTTTCTGCTTCCAACAGCCGCCTCTGCTAGAAATTTATCTAATCGCATATATCGTCACATCTCTTCCTTTGTAAAAACTCTAAAAAATTTAATTAACTTATCACTTGAAACTTGTCCCTAATTTCAACTTGTTATTTAATAAAGCTAAATTAATAATTGTATTCTGCAAATATAATTATTAATTTGGATATCCATAGTTTAAAGTAAATCTCAATATAATAAACTTTTTAAAACATATACATATTCTATTTCAATTTGATCCATATAGATTATAACATCTTTTTCATTAATTATTTACTAATTTAAATTTTTGCCATGGAGCTATTGTATCAATCAAAAACAGTTCTTCTTCTGCGATTCTTGCTACTACATTTGATTTGCCGGAGTTTTTCATAGTTTTTTTAGCTATCTGCATTTCTCCTGCATAATGTCCATATAATGAACTTTCTATAATAATATCTCCTCTTCTTATATCTGGAGTATTAAATACTTCAAAATTTTGGTCTTTATATTTAACTCTACTTTGAGTTGATCTTATTAAATAATCTGATACATCTCCTCTGTTAAAATGAAATTCCTCAAGAACTATTTTCTTCTCTAATTCAGGTACATTTTTATTTATCTCACAATTTAATGTCAAAACATAAGGATCTATTTTACTTAATGCCTTTAATTCTTCTTCACTAGCAAAGGCATTTGCAATAATTACATCATCTATTAAGTCAGATGCCCATAAATGCTTTGCTTGAACTGTTATTGGAAGATCTCTATGAATCTCAAGAGTGCATAATCCCTCGTTTACAGGCCATGGACCATGATCTGCACTGTGAGATGAAATAAATGCTGCTGTTCTGATTCCTAACGCTTTGAACTGCTTGCTGGTTTTTATAAAATGTTCGTAGCTTAATCCTGTATATCTGTGTGGATAAAAATTATGACATCCTAATATGTTATCTGCATTTGGCATATAAGAAAATATATTATCTATATATTTTGTCCCATTGCTCATGTTTAATTCTATTTTTAATTTCTTACTTGTAAAGGACATAATAGATTCTTCTAAACCACTAAATCCAAGATCAAGTCTTATACCATAGAGTCCTAGCTCATTGAAAAAATCTAAATTATTATAATCAATTCCAAGTTCATCGAATACTTTAGGGCTTATATCTGCTAATACTTCCATATCATTTTCATTTGCACATTGTATTATTTTCTTGAAATTATTTATTATTACTTCTTTACTTCCATCAAATGATAAAAGGCATGTAAAAATTCTTTTAAAATTATATTTATATGCTAATTTTATATAATCTTCTATTTCTCTTGCACTACTGTGCATAGGATAAACTGATATTCCTAGCCTTCTCATTAAAAAATCTCCCTTATTATAATTTTTATTATATAGATATCCAAATTTGAAACTAAACCTATGTGATAACTTACCGAAATCATAAATATTTTGTTCCGAAAAGCTATGAAAATATCGCTGAAGTTTCTAAGCGGCAGGTTGTATCCAATTTAGCATGCTCCAACTTTCAGTTTGACAAGCTAAATTGGAACAACCTACAGCTAAGAACCTTTAACAGCTCATTTTCAAATGTTTTCTTCACAAATATATTTATGATTTCTAGTGAAGATATGAACTCAAAGTTTTAGAAAATTTGTAAATATGTTCATCTAATAAGTCTAATTCTTGAATTGTTTATCTATATATATCCAACTTTAAAACTAGATTTGTGTTATCACTCACCAAAATTATAAGTATATTAATTACGAAAAACTATGAAAATATCCATGAAAGTTCTAAGCAGCGGGGTATATCCACTTTAACCTGCCCAAACTTTTAGTCTGACAAGCTAAACTGCATCATCATGCTCCTTATTTCGGAGATCTATAGAATAGATTCATGTATCAACTTGGTCTATCTATATTTTCTTATAGCTTTTCACTAACAAGTATTTTAAATATAGTGTTCCTCTATTTAATTGATATGATTTATTTATCATAAAACATACCGTTAAAAAATATTTTATCGTCTAAAATTGTTATATTAGTTCCATATTCGTTTGTGATCTTTTCAGATCTTCCTCCTCCAACTGGAATTTTATAAAGATTTTCATTATCTGAATAATTCACATAATAGACATAATCTTTGCTCGCATTCATAAAAGTAGCTTTGTCATTAGATAACTTAGCTTTTCCTGTTCCATCTCCATTTACTTTATATAACTTATCACTATCTGATTTGTTGCTATAAAAAACGGTATCTCCACAAACAGTCATAAATAAAGTTTCATCATCACATACTTTTGTATTCTCACTTCCATTTAATCTCATTCTGTAGATTTTATATCCATCAGATATATTAGTGTAATATATCCATCCATTGCTTACAGTCATATCCTCTGTAGCAGAGGAATTAAGTCTAATTCTACAACTGCCATCTAAAGATATTTTGTATATATTATTTAGATCAATTGAATGTGAATTAGTTCTTTTAACATAATATATCCAATTTCCTTCTACAAACATATTTCCTACTGCTTCATTTGCTATGCATGTGTCCTCTGTTCCATCTGTTTTAACTTTATTTATACTGTGATGAAAGGCATCCTTCCAATTACTGTAGTAAATCCAGTCGTCTACAAGATTAAGATTCCACACTCTATTTGGAATTAATTGTGTATTGTAACTTAAATCACATATATCCTTTCTAGGCGGATCATTTTTCCTTATTTTGTACAAATAATCAGGAGCTGCTCCATAGACATCTCCTACCCTATTTATATAATATATATAATCATTATCTTCTACAGCCATTCCATCATTTACAATATTGCCTGATGAATTAGAAATTTTTGAATCGTCATTTTTAGGTGCATCTGAGTTATTGTAGCAAGTAAAATTAAAATTATATATTTTATCATAAGCTCCATATGAATTTTGATCTGTTCCATTAGATGAAGACTTTTTTACAAAAATCATAACTTTATATTTACCTTCAGTTAATGCATTATTATCTTCTAATGTAAATTCATTATATGCGGGTATTGGATTTGAATATCCATCAGTTAATTCTGTGTAATCTTCATTTTCACTCTTAGCTATAAACACTCTATACTGAACCGGATCATAATTGCCGTAGTCAGAATAATCTCCATCATACTTGGAACTCATATTTATCTTGATAGTGTCACCACTTAGCACTGGATAATGATCAACTCCTGCATATTCGACATATGGATTTTGCTTTTCAATTGATAAACCTGAAACAGTACCAAAATCTGTATGTGAAAAATCAGTTTCAGTTGTATCAGCTTTTGCACTTGTACTACATGTCATAAAAATCAATGATGTAATAGTAATGACTGAGAATAGTCTATTAATAACTTTTTTTGACATCTATACATCCACCCCTGATTCTTTTTATTTTATAAAATATTTATTTACAGCTCTAAGTGATGCATCTGCAACTTTCTGGCTGTTTAGTCTATGCATCATCATCTTTGCATCACCATCATCGCACTCAACAGTCGTTTCCATGAGCACTGCGGGGCACCACGCTGATGATAGCACTGCGAGATTTGGTCTATCTTGAAGTGGATATGTGTTAGTTTTTATGGCACTAGACACTTCTCTCATGAGTATTGTTGCAAATTCTCTTCCTGGTTTTGGAGCAGTAGAATTATATAGTACCGTAGTTCCCCTAAACATATAAACAGACTGCATATTAACATCCAATGGAAGTGAATTATTGTGTATACAGAAAAATAAATCTGCATTCAAAAGATTTGCTGGATCTGTTCTATCTAATAATCCAACATTGCTATCATCATCTCTAGTTATATATATACGATATCCTGCTTTTTCAAGGTTTTCTTTTACTCTTTTAGATATATCCAAATTTAACTGTTTTTCATAAGTGAAATTAGCTGTTGCTCCAAGCTCTGAGCCTCCATGACCAGGATCAATAATTATTATTTTCGAATTATCTTTAACCTTTTCTTCAAATGTAACATCTATAAATGTTTTAAACTCATATTTATTGTCCCCTAAGGAAGAATATCTCCTTTTTACAGGATTTATTTTAACATTAAGTTTTCCAGAAGTCTCAATATCAACTTTTGCTGTATTATTATCAAGTTTATCTATCTTTATATTCTTTATATACTTATTGTCTTTTAAAACTGAATCGAAGTTATCAGCTGCACCAGTAACATTAACATGTGAAATAAGTATTTCAACTTTATTTCCGTCAATGCTTTCAGAATACTTAGGCTCCACGGTATATTTTCTAATATCTCCTGCCTCAGATTCTGTACATGAGTAGGACACTGGAATTCCTAAAGCTCCTTTATGTTCAACTTGATAATATTTAAAAGCATCTTGTTGTAAGTCATAAACTTTGCTATTACTAGCTTCCGTAGTAGTAGTAGTAGTTTCTTCTGCATTGCAATAAGAAAAAGGTAGTATAAAAGTACAGATTAAAAAAATCCCAAAGACCATACATTTAAATTTTTTCATAAATACTTACCTCCACTACATTTTTTCTTTATATCCTATATAGACTTTTCATTCTATTTTTTCATAAATTTGTTTGAACTATTCATTTAATTACATAATATTTATTTTACTTTTCATTCATAATCTTATACATTCTTACCATTTTCTCAATAAGCACATTTTCAGACATGGCAGTCATTAATTGATCTTGTGCATGAACCATAAGTAATGTTATTTTAATTCCTTTTCCATTTATCTCAGCTTGAATCAATTTTGTCTGAGTACTATGAGCTAGTTTAAGTTCTTCTCTAGCCTTTTTTAAAAATTCTTCTGCTTTATCGTAGTTTTTATTTTCAGCTTCATCGAGAGCTTCAAAGGCATATGCTCCTGAATCTCCTGCATGTGATATTATTTCGAATATTTCTTGCTCCATATAGCTTCATCTCCTAATATTATTTATTAAATTGCGGTAAATACCCTTTGTTTAATGAACACAAGTCCTCAAATAGCTTAATTGCAATATCTACTGATGGGACTAGTGGATTATTAGCTAGTGCCATTATAGCTTGATTTGTATTTCCATGTACTCCAGCTTCTATTGTTGATATCTCATAAAATTTTACACTGTGAATAAGACCTAAAATTTTTTCTTCTACAGGTCGTGTCAAAGATAGTGGAGTTGCACCTCTCTTATCTACTAAACAGTTAACTTCAACAACGGAATCGTCTGGAATTCCTTTAATAGTTCCATTATTTCTAACATTTATTGTATGAATGTCTTTTTTATCATTGTATATTGAACTTATAAGTGATACAGCTGCATCCGAATAATATGCTCCACCTCTTTTTTCTAACTCAGGTGGTTTAACATCTAGATTTTTATCCTTATATTTTTCAAATAAGCTTGCTTCAATTTTCTTTACCTGTTCTGCCCGTGTCCCAATAGTTTTGGCTGCATCTTTTTCTTCCTTCAATAATCTATCGGTCATATAGTAATATCTATGATAAGGACATGGTATCATTCCTAAAGCATCTAAAAACTTCTTTGGCCATTTTAAATCTGATATATTTTTCATTGTAAGTTCTGCGCCATCTTTTAATTTTTCTATAACTCTATCAGTTACATTTATGCCTTTATGCCATACATTTCGTCCCCATACTAAATGATTAAGTCCTACATATTCTATAAAAACATCTTTACTGTTCACATCTAACATTGAAACTATATCCATCTTCATGTGTATTGGAACATTACATAGGCCGATACATTTAATATTTGTATATTTCAATACGGCTTCTGTTATAATTCCTGATGGATTAGTGAAATTAATAAGCCATGCATTAGGGCATAATTCTTTTATATCTCTTGAAATATCTAAAATTACAGGAATTGTCCTAAGAGCTTTTGCAAAACCTCCAGGACCAACTGTTTCCTGACCTAATACGTTATACTTTAAAGGGAATTTCTCATCTCGTGCCCTTGCATCTAATCCTCCAACTCTAAATTGTGTAACTACAAAATCAGCATCGCTTAGAGCCTCTCTTCTATTTAATGTAAGAGAAATTCTAATATCTAAATTAGCCTTTTCACACATTCGCTTTGCTAAAGCTCCAACTACATTAAGCTTTTCCTTACCCTCTTCTATATCAACTAAAACTATATCCTTAACCGGAAGTTCATCCTTTCTCTTTATAAAGCCTTCTATTATTTCTGGAGTATAGCTGCTTCCACCGCCAATTATTACAATTTTCAACTCACTCATTTTACGCCTCCAACTTGATTTTGTTATGCAGCATTTATGCAATAACTGCATAACAAATTTAAATTTATAATCAATTTTTATTAATTATTTTCCATGCCCTCTTTAATTAGCTTCTTTTCATATGCTTTTAAGAATGGGAAATATAAAGCAGTTACAATGGCAATATTTATCAATACTAAAATTATCGCTCTCCAGTCTCCACCAGTTGCAAGATACGCACCAATAGGTGCTGGCAATGTCCATGGTGCCAAAATCACTGGTTTAGAAACTAAATTTAAAGTCATAGCAAAGTATGATACACACCCACAAATTAATGGTCCAAGAACAAATGGTATTATCAATAATGGATTTAACATAATTGGAGCTCCAAATATGACAGGTTCATTAATATTACAGATTCCTGGAATTAGGCTTGCTCTAGCGATATCTTTTAAGTATCTTGATTTAGAGCCTAGCATTAATATTACAAGTCCTATAGTTGCTCCCGACCCTCCAATCCATACAAACCATTGAAAAAATGGCTCTGGTGCTATATTAGGAATAGGCTGTCCAGCTGCTTGAGCTGCTACATTAGCATCAAGCATTGCAAGCCATATAGGCCTAGCAACAGTACCAACAACAGAATCTCCATGTATTCCGCATCCCCATAAAAGTGTAATAAGTAATATTGGAACTAATATTCCAGGAAGTGAATTACCTGCAGTTACTAAAGGCGTAAATATACTTAGCACAAATTTTTGAATATCAAAATTTAATAAATCTCTTATGATCCATATTGGGACTATAATAAAAGCTGCTGGAATAAGAGCTGCAAAAGAATTAGCAACTGATGTTGGGACTTCTTTTGGCATTTTAATAGTTAGATTTTTTTCTTTGCATACTCTAAAGATTTCCACAGCAAAAATAGACATTATAATAGCAGTAAACATACCAGATCCGCCCAAACTAGATAACGATAACATCCAGCCATTAGGATCAATATTTAATGGAACATTTGTAAGCAAGAATGCTGCAAGCCCTAAGCTTCCACCAGATAAAGGATCTAGCTTATATGACTTTGCTAGATTATATGCTATTCCAAAAGATGCATATAAGGCCATTATGCCCATACTTAAGCGGTATGGAAACATTATCTGATTAACATATGGAGCCACTAATTGCTTTAACCAGTCATTTGGCGGAACTGCAATTACGAGAAAAAAACTTCCAATTATTATTAGTGGAATAGTAGATACTATACCATCCCTAATAGCTTTTAAGTGCCTCTGCTCAGATAATTTAGTCATTGGTGGCAATAAGTACTTTTCTAGCCAATTAAAAAATTTATTCATACTTCCTCCTTATCATTTATTATAGTTTTTACTTACAATAGCTCTTTATTTGCTTAAGAACTCTTGCTCCACCAAGAGGCGTATATCCCATTGGTTCAATAGTAGTTACTTCAAGGCTATATTCCTTAGCTTGATCTTTAAAACCATTTAATCTATGTCTTACCTGAGGTGCAACTAAAACTAAATCATATTTATTTTGCTGAATTTCATCCTCAAAATCGCTAGTTCCTACTGCTTTGATTTCTAGATCAAATCCTTCTTTATCAGCTTCCTTTTTTATCGCTTGTACAACAATTGCACTAGACATTCCTCCGGAGCAAACCATTAAAACTTTCATAACAATATCCCCCTTCAATTAGCAATATATTTAAATGCTGCTTTACAATATATGTATTTTAGTGCTAACCGTATTATTACCCGCTTTTGGTTTTAATTTAATAAAATTTCATAAAAAATGCTTATGCTTGAAATTTTGTTTCATAGATTAGCAAATTTAAGTTCTACAAAAGAATATTAACAAATAATTATTGACAACTGATAATGATTATTGTTAACATAAATTAAGTACTTTGGAAATTATATTTTAAATCCATGTACGTTGATTAGATAAATATTATTGATACTTTATAGATCACGAAAGGCGGTAAAATCGATGAAAGAACTTCATAATATAGGGTGGTATGCTAGTAAGATATCCCCCAAACTACCTAAAAATGCATTTAAACCAGTACCTTCAAGGCTGTTTGGAGGACTTGCATATGCAATTATTATAATTTGTGGAATACTCACAATTACTCTATGTAGATTTAATAACATTATAAACTTTTTAATATCTTTAGTTTTAGGCTTTAGTTTTGCATCCATAGGCTTTCTTGGCCATGAAATTTTACATGGCACTGTTGTAAAAACACATTGGTTAAAAAACTTGCTTGGAGGGATAGCTTTTTTGCCATTAAGCATAGGTCCAAACCTTTGGATTAAGTGGCATAATATTAGTCATCATGCTAATACTCAACATGAAATAAATGATCCAGATGCTTGGATGAGCTTTGAGCAATTTAGCAATAGATCTTTTATAAAGTACATTTATAAACTTCCTTTGTGGTTTCGCTCACTATTTAGTTTCTCAGCATTAAGTATTTCCTTTACTCTTCATGGAACTCGCATGTTTTTTATATATGTTAAAGAATTTAAAAGACAAAAAAGCATAAAACTATGGATTCAGTTTATACTCCCTTGGATTATATGGATAGGTTTATTCTTCTTAGTTGAAACTGATAAATGGATTTTCTCATATTTACTTCCATTCCTTATAGGAAATTTCATTGTAATGTGTTATATATCAAGTAATCATAGATTAAATCCTCTTGTACCTATAAATGATCCTTTGGTTAATAGTCTTTCAGTAACAGTTCCAAAGTGGCTTGATGTTCTACATTTTAATTTTTCTTACCACACAGAGCATCATCTATTTCCAGGAATGAATCCTAAATACTATTCTCTAGTAAAGGAAGAAATATTAAAACTCTGGCCAGATAGATATCATCAAATGCCGCTTTTAAGTGCTTTGAAGCTTCTTTGGAAAACTCCTAGAATCTATTATAATAACGAGGAATTAATAGATCCAAGAAACAAACGCATATATACTTCACTAGAAAAAGGATTAAAACCTAATAAAATTTCTTATCATAATCTATAGATAAAATTAGAGATATAGATAAACTAATTGAGACTTAAACTTATGCATAAAACTCACCGAAATCATAAATATTTTGTTCCGAAAAGCTATGAAAATATCGCTGAAGGTTCTAAGCAGCAGGTTGTATCCAATTTAGCATGCTCCAACTTTCAGTTTGACAAGCTAAATTGGAACAACCTACAGCTAAGAACCTTTAACAGCTCATTTTCAAATGTTTTCTTCACAAATATATTTATGATTTCTAGTAAAGATATGAGCTTAAAATTCTAGCAATTTTGTAAATCTGTTCATCTAATAAGTCGAATTCTTAAATTGGATATCTATATAAATTATTAAGATTTAATTCGCCATAAATATTAGATTTTTATAAAAACAAAGACTTAAAGTATCTGTTAGTTACTTTAAGTCTTTGTTTTTATCATTTATAGGTTTCCTAATTGAAAATCTGAAATATATTGGAGCAGAGAAATTTTCATAGTCATATTGAACAAATATATGTTCAATTTCGGCTGATATACACATAAGTTCGGCTCTCAATATGGAACCCTATATATAAACAACATTAAACTTAGATTTATGCTACTTCTTTACTCTACATATCTATATTTTCTAATTGATATAGCAAGCCCAATTAAAAAAATAACTACTAGAGATATCATGCTTAAAGTAGATGGAATAAAGGTTCTTCCAATTCCTTCATGTGGACTCAATAAAACTGGTGCACTCCATGGATAGAATGCTGATAAATGTGTATTTACTACTACTATATTTGCGAAAGTAGCTGAAATAACAAATATTATGCCTGGCAATACATTTTTTGTGTAGATGGCCACTGCACAAGTTATACAAACAAGCATAAAGTGAAATAATATCATCTTTAAGAATGATATGAAATAATATATAAGTAAATCCATATCTAAGCTTTCATGCTTTAGTACAAGTCCTAAAATTATTGAAGTAAAGAATACTAATATTAAAGTAATTGCTATAATACAAAGAATACATGCAAGCTTAGAAAATAAAAGCTTCATTCTATTAATAGGGTAAGTAAACATAACATTCATAGTCTTTGTTTCATATTCATGTCCAAATATATAAGCAGCTATTATTCCATAAATTATAGGAGCTACAATATCATTTAGGAAATTTAATATCACATTTAAATAACCTTCCCATAAAAGTAATGAATTGTATTTTTCATTAAAGCCATATATTATAAATGAAATAACAGTTGGAATAAATAGCACTATTGTACAGAATTTAATCTTTGCCTTTCTATACTTAAAAATCTCTGCTAAAATATACTTCATCATAACCTTATTCCTCCTGAAATCCTTACAAAATAATCCTCCAAACCTTCCTTATTTTTAATTAATTCAAATAACTCCACACTATTATTTACTAGTGCTTTGCTTATATAGTTTGTTTTCATTTCTTTTCCCTTTATATTAAGCCTTAAATAGTTGTCATCAATTAATGAACTATCTAAGTTCAAATTTTCATTTAATACTTTTTGCGCTTTTTTCACATCATCAACTTTAACATCAACATATTCCTCGTAACTATTATTGATCTCATTCATCGAAGCTTCCTTTAATAAAATTCCTTTTTCTATAATACCAAGCTTAGTCACTGTAAGTTCTAGTTCACTTAATATATGACTTGATATTATAAAAGTCATATTGTCCTCATTAGCAAGTCTTAGTATGAAATTTCTAAGATCTCTTATTCCTAGTGGATCTAATCCATTAGTAGGCTCATCTAAAATTAAAAGCTTTGGCTTATGAAGAATTGCGCGCGCTATACCAAGCCTTTGTTTCATACCTAATGAGTACTCTTTAACTTTTTTATTCTTATCATTTAAAAGATCAACCTTATCTAAGCACTCATCTATTATGCCCTTGTCTTCCAACCCCATATAATTAGAATGAAGTTTTAAATTCTCATAAGCAGTTAGGTTCTCATAAGACGATGGAAATTCTATAATAGATCCTATATTTCTTAAATAAGAAATATCCTTTTTATTAACTTCTTTTCCCAAAACCGTTATTTTACCACTAGTTGCAGGGATCAATCCTAAGATCATCTTCAAAGTAGTTGTTTTTCCTGCTCCGTTTCTTCCTATAAATCCATATATGTCCCTTTCCTCGATATTAATACATAAGTTACTTACACTTAATTGTGTTCCATACTGTTTTGTTAGATTATCAGTTTTCAATATATAATTCATATTAATATTCCCTTCAAATTGTCTTAAATATTCCCAAGTAAAATAAAAGCTGTTTCTCAACACGCCCCACTTCCATTATACCCCTAAATAACAAAATAATGTATTAAAACTTTATAAGCCTTTATTTGTGGGATTCATACAATCTCTATTATCATTGACGAACAATAGACAATGATAATAGAGAATAGTCCTTTCTACCTAAAAGATAATCATTTAAAAGCCGCGATACGATTGAATTAGTTTACGCAAACATAACATTAAAAAAATTTAATAATTGGACTATTTAAGAGAATAGTTACTGAAAAGTGCTCATAAATCAGCATGTATTAAAATATTCTTAAAAAGTAAATGTATGGGAGGTAGATTTAAAGCGATTGAATGATATTGCGAAAGATAATAAAGTTTAGTTTATTCTAATTGGTAACGGCAACAAATCTAATGAAGAAATTTGACTAATTTGGACATTTACAATTAATGCCTAATATAATATATTACTATCTATACCAATCAAACAAGTAAATGTCTTACAAAAAGACAATAAATTTATGGAGGGAATTTTATGAATTCAGAAACAATATCAATTCTAATTTATGTGGGTATTGGAATCTTAGCGCTATTTATATTACTCTATGGCATAGGATTTACAAGTATCGGAACCGATGAAGTAGGTATAGTAGAAAAATGGTGGAGTTTAAAAGGGTCTGTACCTGCTGATGGTTTAATTGCATTGAAGGGTGAAGCTGGTTATCAGCCAAACGTACTTAGAGCTGGAGTGCATTTTAAAACTCCTTTTAAGTACAAGGTTAAGAAAGTAAGACTTGTAACTATCCCACAAGGACAGATAGGTTATGTATTTGCAAGATCAGGAGAAAGCCTTGCTGATGGACAAACTTTAGGAAAAGTTATTCCTGAGTGTAAATCCTTTCAGGATGTAGTAGCTTTTTTAAATAATAGAGGACAAAAAGGTCCTCAAAGGCAAATTCTTCGTGAAGGTACTTATGCATTTAATCTAGCTCAGTTTATCATAATTACAAAGGATAAAGTACATTCAATATTTACTTCAAAGGATGAATCAGAGCAAATAGAAACTATGAGAAGTGACTTACTTAGAGTTAATGGATTCCTTCCTGTAGTTATCTCAAGCTCAAAAAATCTTGAACAAGATGAATATGGAAATAATATTAAAACTAAAGATACAATTGGTATAGTAACTGTTAATGAAGGACCTACTCCAGATAACGGAGCTATAATCGCTCCAATAGTTGGTGATGGTATTACAAATGAATATTACCATAGTAACTTCCAAGAACCTGAAAAATTCTTAGCTGCTGGTGGTAGAAAAGGTAAGCAGATGCAGGTATTAACAGATGGTGTTTACTTTATTAATAGGTTATTTGCTAATGTGGACATAGTTCCAAAAAGTATTATAGATATTGGTTATGTAGGTGTTGTTGTTAGTTACTTTGGTGAAAAAGGTGAAGATGTATCTGGATCAGATTACTCTCATGGAGAACTTGTTGAGCAAGGCAAGAAAGGTATTTGGAGAGAATGTATGATGCCAGGTAAGTATCCATTTAATACTTATGCCGGTAAGATCATTCCAGTTCCTACTACTAATGTTATATTAAAATGGATTAGCGGTCAGGTTGGAGATCATAAACTAGATGATAATTTAAAAGAAATTAATCTTATAACTAAGGATGCTTTTGAACCTAATCTCCCACTTACTGTAGTGTTTAATATTGATTATAGAAAAGCTTCTTCGGTAATCCAAAGATTTGGTGATATTAAACTTCTTATTGAACAATCACTAGATCCTATGGTTGCAGGTTACTTTAAGAATATTGGACAAACTAAGACTTTAATTGAATTGGTACAAGATAGAAGCGCTATTCAAGAACAAGCTTCTAAAGAAATGAAGGAAAAATTCAAATTATATGATTTAGAATTACAGGAAGTATTAATTGGTACACCTGCTGCTTCTTCAACAGATAAGAGAATTGATCTAATCCTTGCACAACTTAGAGATAGACAAGTTGCATTGGAAGAAATTAAAACAAATGAAGCAAAACAAAAGTCAGCAGAAAAACAAAGAGAACTTAATGAAGCAATTGCTAAAAGTGCAGCTCAGGCAGCGCTTACTCAATCAAGTATCGATATAGAAGTTGCTGATAACAAAGGTAAATCTGAATTAAAACTTGCTGAACAATTAGCTTTAAAGACTCAAAAACTTGCTGAAGCTGATAAGTACAAGAGAACTCAAGAAGCTGATGCTTTAAGATATACAAAAGAAGCTGAAGCTGCTGCTAACGCTAAAGCTACTGAACTTAATGCAGCTGCTAATGCTAAACAAGTAGAATTACAAGCTGGAGCTGAAGCTTTCAAACTTGAAAAAGTCGGTGCAGCTCAAGCTTTAAATATCAAAGCTGTTGCAGAAGCGACTGCAGAACAAGAAACAAAGGTTGGTCTTGCAAAAGGTACTGCTGCTAAAGCCTTAGTTGATGCTTATGGCGGTCCTGAATTACAAGTACAACAAAGCGTATTAACTGCTTTTGCAGAAGCATTAAAGATAAGCAAATCCCCTCTTGTACCACAAACAGTAATTATGGGTGGTGCTGATGGAAAAACTCCTAATGCTATGGAAGGAATTTTAAGTATGATTTTAGCTAACATGGCTAGTGCTAATGGATCAATAGTAAATACTGTTACTCCTACACATTCTGATATAACTAATCAATCAGATAATAGTTCTACTAAAGAATCAAAGATAGCTAAGAAGAAAGATAGCATTTCTGCAAAGGAACCTGAAGTATAGAGCCTATTTTTTTACTTCTAGTATTATATAGATAAACAACATGTAATTTCTGGTGAAGATATGAACTTAAAGTTTTAACAACTTTATAAATATGTTTATCTAATAAGCTAAATCTTTAAATTTCATATCTATAAAAACGAGATGTATCTAAGTAACTTTTGAAGTTATTTGGATACATTTTTTATAATCTCTAGAAATAAATAGAATGTATTTGTTGCAATTCACAATGCACATTTCACAATTCACAGCTATGGTTAAATATCTTATAACACTTTTTAGAATTATCATGAAAAATTATTTTTGCAACATATATATTTCTTTTAGTTTATAAACTTTTGAATCTATGATACAATCAATTATAAAATTGTAAAATCATTTGGATTATATGATTTATTATAGGCATATGAAAGAAAATATACGAGAGTTACGACTTGTTATTTTATGAATAGGCCTTACACTGGAGGGATAAACATGAATGAGAAACAAATAGAAATGATGAAGAAATTAATAGAAGAAAAGAAACAAAAGGGAAATAACACTAAAAATAACAAAAGACCTAAAAAGGTTATTGGACGAATGTTACTAGATAATGGTAAAACAACTCAATAAAACATTATTATTCTAAAGAGGATAATGTAAATCTAAATAAATTTACTTTAACTTCTTATAAAAAGTTCAGTTATTCTTTCTTCAACAAGATCTTACTGATACTTCTGAAGTCGGAATAGCTGGGTTACTATCTATATAATAGATAGCCTGAAACTCTTCTAAAGCTCTCTGTTCATAAGCTTTATAAAGTTATCATGTTTCATTAGTATTGAAAAGTAAATGCTTGAACCAGTTAAGAATGTGTTTGCCATTGGTACAATACTTAAAATTATTAGACTCGCAAGCACCTGCCATTCAATTTTATTACTTTTAAAGTCTATTTCTTTCTTATTTATAAATACTCTGATAAAAAATAATACTAGAAATATGTAGCTTAATACTGTAGATATTGAATATAGATATTCCATTTTATCAAGTCCTTTTATTTATTTTTTATGTACATTACTATTGTATACCTTTATTCAATTAATTTCCACTAAAGTTACATTTTTATAGTTATTTTCTGCTCACCCGACTTGTAATTGCATGTGAAGAAGATCTGTACTACAATAAAGCACTGCGCGTATATGACTTTAGCACAATGCTTTTATATTGAAAATTATGTTAAAGATTTAAGGATATTTCTTCGTACAATTCATCTCTTTCATCTGAGTAAAGCCATCCTTCATCTTCTGCATAATCAAATATTTCTTCTAAAAGTATATTGTATTCTTTAGCAAAAACTGCTGGGTTTCTTTTATATTTATCAATCGTTTTTTCTGGGAAATCGTTCTTTCTCATCTTCTCTTCAAGCACAAGTGCTTTTAAATATGTACTTCCTATGAGTTCTCTAATCACATTATATCTATAACTTCTCGCACTACATATATAAAGCCTGCATATTACTGGTCTCTCTTCATATATAGTGCATAGATTTGTTTCTGTTATGAAATTGCAGTCAGTTTTCTTATCTAATACGTACTGATCAAAATCCCTATAGTAATTTCTCTTTTTAACTAACTTTTCCTCCACGAAATTAGAAGCTGCTTCATTATCCCACTTACTTAGTTTATTTACGCATACATTATCCATTTCTACAGACCAAGACTTTTTGCAGCAGCTCTCCTCGCACCCATTACAATCAAGAGGATTATTACTTAAAAATATATCAATAGCATCTAACACATCTTTAACTGTTGTATTTTTAGTAATTTTATCATAATTTACTTTTCCTTCGTCATCAAATAGTAATTTCATTTTATAGTTCCTCTATTTCAAATTATTTTTTCTTAATAAAAAGAGCCTAAAGCAGAAAATTTTCAAAAAATACTTTCAACTTTAGGCTAAAATTTTTAGTCTGTTAATATTCAGGTAGTTAAATAATAACTACCTGTAAATTTTTAATTTCCCCAAGAATGCTTCCGAGACACAAAATGTGGAAGTCGCTTTTTGTAAGTAAAATAGTTTTATATTATAATAGTTAATACTATTAGTAACGCTATAATTTATTACTTAAACTTTCTCTTTCTAGCTTCTTCTGACTTTTTCTTTCTTTTTACGCTTGGCTTTTCATAGTGTTGTCTCTTTTTTGCCTCTGAAAGGATTCCAGACATTGAACATTTCTTTTTAAATCTTCTCAATGCTTGCTCTAGAGATTCGTTTTCTCCTACTTTAATTTCTGACATACTTTTATCCCTCCCTCCGGCGCTGTATTGTAAACCACATTAATAGTTTACAAATATAAACTCATAATATACTATACATTATTTACTAAAATGCTGTCAATGCCCTAATAGTTTAGTAATAAAGTCTTATGATACTTCTAAGCTAGATATTCTGTGGGCCTCTGCACTTTTTAATGTATATAAAAAAAATCTGACAGGTGAATTTATTTTTTTATTCTCCTGATTGAATTCAAGATTATTTGAAAATATTGTTTTATAATTTACCTACAGATTTAATTGCATTATATTTTTCTACGAAAATAAAATTATTATACTTTGTAAAGATTTTCCTTTCAGGGGTAGTTCCTAAAATATAAAAGAACTCCCACATAGAATGAGAGCTCTTTTTACGAATCGAAAATTAAGAAATTTATATCCTATTAATTTCAAGAATTAGGATAGTCAGTAACTGATTGTTTCATATTACCAGATTTTGCTGTATTACCTGTATTATTTACTACATGTGTTATCTCACCATTACCAGATAAATATACGGAACATGCATGGTGTACTTTAACTCCAGACGCATTTGGAACCTCTATTCCATTATTTTCTGATACTACAGCATCTCTAAAGTATGAGTAAATTCCTGATCCAAAAAGCTGATGAGAAGTAACTGAATCAGCTACCTTGTAAGAAGCATATCCGTTTTGAGTACCATTATTGCTCATCCAAGATGCTTGATTTGGAACATCATATGGTAATTCACTTTGATAGAAGTATACTTTTCCGCCATTACCATTCCATATAGTTTGATACTCCTTAAAATGCTCCACAAACAATCCATATAGTGTAACATTATTACCATTTACAATAACACCATTTTTTGCATTGTTAACTGTCCAGCCTACTCCTGTACCATGATCCGCACGCCATACCCAGAAATCATCGCCTATAACGTTATTACTATTTATTTTTAGACTTGTATCAGCATTTCCTACTGCTGCCCCACCAATTCTAAAGAATAAATCACTTAGACTTGTAGGATTAGCTGAGTGATCAGCGGAACTTCCATCTTGTCCAACTTTCAATAATACTGGTGAATTCTTTGCTCCAGCATCAAATAGAATTCCAGAAACCTTTACTCCGTCAACATCGGAAATATTCATTGCAGCAGTACCATTGTCTGGGATCAAAGTTGCAAGTCCAAGACCTAATATAACTGTATTAGACTTTGTTACATTTATAGCATCACTAAGATGATATACTCCAGGGGTAAATATAATGTTCTTTCCTTGGATAAGGGCTGCATTTATGCTTTCAGCTGTAGATGTATCTGGTTTTGCTATATAGAACTGATCTATAGGTAATGATGTACCTTGTCCTAGACCATTTGCCCAAGTTATCCCTTGAGAATTCTTCCTAAGATCAGGAACAAAAACTTGGTAATTTCCATTATCATCAATATAAAGAAATGGTTTTTCTCTAATAGCTGGTGTTTGACTGACTACTGTATCTGGTGTTGATGGATATGCATTGTCATCTGTAGGTGCTCCATTATTCCCCACAAAAACCATGTTCCAGTTTGCGCCATTCCAAGACCCCATTTGACTGTTTCTAGTAAAGAATTGTTGTTGTGATCCGGAAGTAATTGAATTATCAATCTTTGAATCAGCTATAAATCCACCACTAGACCAAGCTCCATCATAATTAGTTCCAAGTGGATCCCATAAAGACAATCCACCTTTAATGTGAACACGTCTCATTGGTGCAGCTTGTGATACTGCCCAAGTCAAGGTGCCTGCTGGCGCTAAATTATTAGAAGAATAAGTTGGAGTCACAGCAACATTTTCAACCGATCTCCAGAAGTTACAAGTCGCATTTCCACCCATCCAATCTGCTTCACAACGTACTGCACCAGTTATATTAACAGCATCTGGTGTCTTTCCAAGTCCTAATACAGACGTAAAGAAACCTACATTTACATTTACGTTATATGAACCTGGCTTAAACAAAAAGGCATATCTTTCATTTCCAAACTGATTTGTCTCCATCTTACTAAATACGCTATCAACAGTATTTTGGATATCAGAACTTGGCATTGATGGATCAAATATTTTAACATTTTGACCTAAATCTACATTATTTACTGTATTACCATCTGGAGTACCGTATACTTCAAATTCCCATAGAGAGTACCCATACTGTGTAGTTCTTGCTGTTCCAAGCATTCTTATATATCTTCCAGTTGCAGTAGAATTAAAAGTTATGTTTTCTACTCCTCCTGTTCCTCCTGTTTTTGTATAAGCATCTATCCAATTTTTATTATCAGTTGATACTTGTATCTTATAATCTTTTGCAGCAGCAGTTTCCCAATTTAGTTTTACTCCTGAGATATTATAACTTCCACCTAAATCAATAGATATCCATTGAGGATCGCTGCCTTGAGCAGACTCCCACCTAGTTCCTGCATTTCCATCAACAGCTAAAGAAGCAGTATTTCCACCTGTAACTGAAGATGAAGTTGCCGACTTATTTAACGCAATATTAGTTGCTACTGCTACACTTTCTGTAGATGCATTTGAGGTAATTTCACTGTTTGCTCCTAAACTTACAGTTTCAGCCTTTGTGATAAATGAAGTTGACATAAACATAGTAGTAAAGACAGCCATTGAAAGAGTTAATGATAAAATTCTTTTATTTCTCCTAATCATTATTAAACTACCTCCTAAAAATACAATTTAACCTTATATTTTGAATATTTAGCTTCTTAATTAAAAATACTCTACATGTTTTGTTGCAACAAAGACATTAATTTACTTAACTGTTTTGAGGTTAAGTTTTATATTTTACTTCACTAATACCTAATACTAAAGCGCTTTAGTATTAAGAATGATGAAGATAAATATCATATTATTAAACTTATTTAACTGAATTTATTTAATTAGTAACTGGAAGTAGTTTTTGTGTCAAGAACTCAATTGAAACGTATACATAAAATACTTCCTTTTACTAAATAACAAGAATTTGATTTATTAGATGACTATATTTACAAAGTTGCTAAAACTTTTAAGTTCATATCTTCACTAGAAATCATAAATATATTTGTAACCGCAAGGGTCATAATATGGAGAAAACATTTGAAAATGAGCTATCAATAATATTTCTTTATTCATTGGTGATTTCATTATAAATGAGAATTTTATAGTTATGTAAAGAATTATTTTTATGATATGATGCTTGTGATGTGTATGCTTTACTTTATATCTTGATAATACTCTGATAAAAATCCAAAGTAAACACCCATTTCTCTAAACGTATATATTTTAGAATAAAACGTAAATCTACAGTGTGTTTTTTGTAAATATTCTTTTTATTCTTAAAAATGTGTGTTTAATTCTTATAAAAATGCAAAAGCCATCCATTTCACTGGATGACTTTCTATAATGTTAATATAACTTGAATAATTTAACTGCTGTTTTTGCAATTTTATATACAGGAGTTTCAAGCTCTCTACTTGCATTTTTAAGTTCCTTTCGAATCTCTATATGCTGTGGACAATGGTTTTCGCATTTACCACATTCAACACATTGTGAAGCGCTGCTTGGATTTTTACGCACTGCAGTGCACATTAGATAATTATGCCTGCCTGACTTTTTATTCTCAGAATACATGAGATTGTAGGAATGAAAAGTTCCTGGTATATCTACCCCCTTAGGACATGGCATACAATATCCACATCCTGTGCAGCCAACTTTAATATTTCTATTTAGCTCATTTTTAATCTGTTCTATTAATTCAAAATCTTCTTTTGTGAATTCATTAATCTCAACATTGCTTGCAATATCTATATTTTCACGAAGCATTTCAAGTGAGTTCATTCCTGATAATACGCATGTAACCTCAGGCTGATTCCAAAGCCATCTAAATGCCCATTCTGCTGGAGTACGTTTTTTTGAATTTTCCTTTATTATGTTCTTAGCTTTTTCAGGTAATAAATTAACTAATCTTCCACCACGTAATGGCTCCATTATAATTACAGGAAGACCTTTTTTATTAGCTGCCTTTAATCCTCTTTTTCCCGCCTGGCTATGTTCATCTAAATAATTATATTGAATCTGGCAAAAGTCCCAATCATAAACCTCTAGTAGCTGAAGAAAAGTTTCTGTATTTCCATGATAGGAAAAGCCAACATTACGAATTTGCCCATTTTGAACTTTCTCTTTTAACCAATCATCTGCTCCTAATGCTTTCAGTCTGTTCCAAGTCTGAACATCAGTAAGCATATGCATAAGGTAATAATCAACATAATCTGTTTGGAGTCTTCTTAATTGTTCTTTAAAATACTTTTCTAAATCCTTCTTTGACTTAACCATAAAATGTGGGAGCTTTGTTGCAATAAATATTTTCTCTCTACATTTATTTCTTTTTAAAATTTCCCCAAGTGTAGCCTCACTACCTGGATAAACATAAGCCGTATCAAAGTAATTCACACCGTTATTTATCGCTTCCATAATTTCTTTTTCTGCTTTATCTATATCAATGCTGGCCCCTTTTCTAGTAAAACGCATACATCCATAACCTAATATTGATAGCTTATTTCCATTTTTATCTTCTCTATATTTCATTTTTGAAGATTCCTCCACAGAATCCATCATTATAACCACCTCATCAACAATTTATATAATATATGTATATTATAACAGATTGAACTTTTTGCCAATAGCAGATCTGATATTATTTCATTAAGAAGAATATGGTAATTCTGACTCTAAAATATGATTGATTGTTAATTAATTTTAGTCTAATATTGTTGTTACCGCTCAGTAAATTGCTTTAATGATAAATATATATTTGAAATCATAGTAAAGCAAATGCTGAGTTCAGATTAAGATGTAAAAATCTAATTACTATAAAATATAAATAAAAATTTCTAAGACAGGAGAATAGAAAATGAAAACTAAAAGAAACTATGGTTTTAATGACTACTTTGAGTTGTTTTTATATGCTCTTGCTGTGATTTGTTCTATTTATTTTCTTATTAGGGGCGATATGCAAAGAACACTTCAACCCATATTAATAATCCTAGTGTTAACTTTTATAAAAGTATTAATAAATAAAAGTAGAATTCCAATTTCGACTGGCTTAAGATTTTCTGTTTTAGCATTTATTTTTGTTACTATGTTTTTTGCTAATGAATTTAAAGGTTATTCATTTATACCTTATCTTGATAAAATAGAACATCTGTCGTCAGGGGTTATACTCTTCTATATAGGTTCGTTAATATTGGAACTTATAAATAAAAATGAAACAAATAAGCTTAATATAAAAACAATTATCCTTTTTAGCCTTTTCTTTGCAATAGCTATGGCTGGAGTTTGGGAAATTTACGAGTTTACAACTGATAGATTATTTGGTCTTAGAAGCCAAAATAATAGTCTAGTGGATACTATTGGGGACATTATCTGCGGAAGTATTGGCGCCCTATTTACTAGCATTTACACTTACAAAAATTTTAAAGTAAACTTTAAAGTTTCATCAGAAGTGATTGGTGATTCTGACAACTTATAAAATAGATTTTAATTATATCTTTAAGATAAATAGTCTATATTTGCACATTAATTAAAGGCGTCTAGTAAATTTAGACGCCTTTAATTTTTTCTTTATACATAAATGAAAAGCTGTCGAAGTTATCGACAGCCTAAGGCTTCCTTTCGGAATCTGATTTTATTAATTTTTGAAATCTTCAGGCTTTAAGCTGTTTACATACCCTAGAACATCATCTAATTTCTTTGAACAACACATTGCATCTGTGCCGCCACCATGATAGTAAACACAAAATTGTCTTTTATTTAAATAAAAGATATGGTAACTTCTCTCGCCTACTTGTCTTTGTCCTAAGCAAACCTCATCATCATAATCTATTAAATTTCTCAACACTTTGTTGCTAGCATCTACGTCTTTCATTCCATCTATTTCAGAAAATCTTGAAAAGAATTTAAAACTATCCATTGTTTTCATACATCTCACTCCATTCACAAAGCTTTATTAATTAATAATAATTATTCGTTAATAAAATTATAGCATAACTTTCATGAGTTGTATATTGTTTCTAAATTTTTTTCTTATAGATTATTGATAATACTTTATTTTAAAGATATTATCTAAATTCTGTTGTTCCATCAGGATATTGTGCAAATCTTCCTTTTTCTCTTGGGTGAACAAAATCGTCACGTTCCCATGGCCAGCCTCCAAAACCAGTGCTCTTATAGTCTGCAAAAGCATCCATAATTTCCTTATCTGATGTCATAACAAAAGGTCCATAACTTACAACTGGCTCTCCAATAGGTTCTCCTTCTAAAAGCAAAATACAGCTTTCTTTAGAACCATTTTCTATTTTTATAACTTCATCACCTGCAAGTTTTACACTATTATAAACATCAATATCAGTTCCTTCAATCCGTATTGTCTCTCCCTCATAGAAATAAATAGTTCTATTTAATGTTGAAGATACCTTTTGAAGTTCTATACTTGCTTCAGGTTCCATACGTATAATACATATTCTTACATGATTATTCTCTTTACTTGCCCATGAATTAGGCGAAGGTTCTAAGCTTTTAGTACCATTATAAGTACCCGAAATAATTCTTACAGTACTTGTTTTTCCATTATTGTCTTTTGAGTTTATAACAGGTATATCCTCTGCCCAAAGCATTTTATAATGTGGTTCAACGAATTTATCTTTCTTAGGCAGATTGAGCCAGATTTGAAATAATTCTAGTGGATTTTCCTTTTCAGTATTAACCAAAGGGAACATTTCTGTGTGATTACAGCCTCTACCTGCAGTCAGCCACTGCACATCATTGGCTCCATAGCGTCCTGTAGCACCAGCTGAATCAGCATGATCAACATATCCATCTAGAACTATTGTGACTGTTTCAAACCCTCTGTGAGGATGCTGAGGGAAGCCTGGAATGGTATCTCCATGATACATGTTCCATCCATCAATTCCTCTAAAGTCGTTGCCAATAGTTCTCCCATACAAAGAAGCATCTGGTCCCATCTCACTATTGCCCTTTGGATAAGCATCCTTGTGATGTGCACAAAATATAAAAGGATCACTTGTCTGCCACTGTGAACTTAGCTTACTTATTTTAAGTATATTATTTTTTTCCATTTCGTAACCTCCCTTGATACTTCATATAATTTATAAATAGTCTTTAATAATTCCCCTATGATATCAATCAAGTTAGAATTATCTAATTTTTAAAAAATATATTGATTAAATTTTCTCCATTTTATTATATGTTACTTTTGTAAAATCAATCAAAGCTTATAAATTTTATTAATTGATAATGATTATTATTTATTGATAAAATTATAGCACAGCTTTCATTATTTGTATATTGCTTCTAATAATTTATTGCATTTTATTAATACTTAGTATATAGGAAAAATTTCTCTACTGTATACATATTCTTTGCAAAGTCCGTAAGTCTATCTGAAATATTGAGCCATTTATATTTAATAAAATGAATTGAGAAAACTTTAACAATAAATTTCACGCTTTATATGCAATATCGTAAATGAACGATATTGCTATAGAATTATTTAATATTACATATTAATAATTTTTCTCTTTAATTTCAGCGAAGTAGTGGTAAAACATCTGTATCAATGTTTTTTAGCATAAACATTATGTAATTAACTTATAAAGTAAAAAAAGGTTATTAAAGGTGATAAAAAAATAACAATTTTGCTCGAAAAATGTTGATTAATTGTAATATATTCTATATAATTATCTTTAAAGGATGGAAAAATAATCTTTTCTCCAAACTTTAAAATAATATATGAAAGTGAGGATATCATATTGAACCAGGTAAACGGAACAAAAGAATGGTCTAATCCTAGTCCCGCAGGCCTAGTTGCTTTAGCAGTAGCAAGTTTCTGCTTTTTTGCCTTATTATCAGGAAGAGTAACAAGCGGAGCCTTGCCACTTCTTGGATGCTGGCTTATTGGAGGTTTTGTCGTACAAGTTGTAGTTGCTTTAATCGATTTAAAAGGTGGCAATACTACTGGGGGAAACACATTTTTATTCTTTAGTGCATTTTTTATGTTAACAGGCGGAATTGAAATGCTCATTAAATTTAATGCAGTAACTAACGGAATTTCTCTAGATACGCGCATGGATGGTTGGGCATGGTTAGTACTTAGTATTTCACTTATCATGTGGACACCAGCATTCCTCAAAACACCATTAGTGTTATCCCTAATCGTTTTTGCTTTAGATCTATCTTCGCTCTGTATTTCTCTAATTGATTTAGGAGTATTACCAAAAATTTTTTCAAATATACCTGCCTTTGGATTATTAATAGCAGGTATTTTAGGAATTTATCTTGCCGCTGCAATTATTGTTAATACCGCTTTCGGTAGACAAGTCTACCCTTCACCAGGTCCAATTATTAAATAGATATCGTCACTTTAACTGCACTAATCTATTTACTAAAAAGTAAATGTATACATAAAATAAAATCTCAGGTTCAACAGTAACCTGAGATTTAGAATAAAAATAAAGACTAAAGTTCTCCTATATACAAATAATATTGGAGAACTTTAATCTTTATTGTTTTTTCTTCTTTAGAGGACATCTTATAGGTACACAAAGGATGCAAAGCTATAACAATATCTCTGTGCACAAATAAAATTCACCTTACTTTAATGCATTTAAAGCAGCTTCGTAATTTGGTTCTGATGTTACTTCCTCGCAATATTCTACATGAGTAACCTTGTTATTTTCGTCAACTACAAATACTGCTCTTGTTAGCAGACCTAATTCCTTAATGTAAGTTCCGAATTCCTTACCAAAGCTCCTATCCTTATAATCTGATAATGTTTGTACTGCATCAATGCCTTGATTTCCGCACCATCTTCCTTGCGCAAAAGGTAGATCCATTGATACTACATATATCTTTACATTATTTAATTTTCCAGCTTCTTCATTAAATTTTCTTACTTCAAGATCACATACTGGTGTATCTATTGATGGAACACTTACATATGCTCTCTTTCCTGTAAAATCTTTTGAATTAACAGCATTTAAACCATTATCTGTTACTACGAAGTTTGGCGCAGTATCACCGACTTTAATTTCTCTTCCTTCTAATGTTACTTCATTTCCTTGAAATTTAACTTTCATAATTCATTCCTCCTAAATTATTAATATTATATTTTAACTATTTTCTTAGTGGTTTATCAAATATTTTTCTGCTCCATATATACTAACGGCTCCATCAGCAGCAGCTGTAAGTACTTGCCTAACTTCTTTTGTTCTAATATCTCCTATGGCAAATATACCATCTACATTTGTTTTACAGCTTTCATCTGCAATAATATAACCATTTTTATCTAAAGCTACTAAGTCCTTAACTAATTCTGAAGATGGATCACTTCCAATTGCTACAAAAACACCATTAACTTCTAAATTATCTATCTTACCATCTTTATTATTTTTAATTTCTATACCACTTAATTTTTCTTCTCCATTAAGTTTTGTAACTCCACTATTCCAGATTATTTCTACATTATTTGCTTCAAATAACTTTTTTTGTGCAGATTTATTTGCTCTAAGTGAATCTCTTCTAACAATTACATACACTTTTTCAGCAATTCTTGAAAGATGAAGTGCATCTTCTACTGCTGTATCTCCACCACCTACAACAGCAACTACTTTTTTTCTAAAGAAGCCTCCGTCACAAGTAGCACAGTATGATACCCCCTTACCTGTAAGTTCTTCTTCTCTATCGATTCCTAATTTTTTAGGCTTTGCACCCATTGATAAGATTATGACCTTACTTTCATAAGTATTCACGCCAGTTATAACTTTTTTTATATCTCCATCAACTTTTATATCTATTACTTCTTCATATTTCATAATGCTTCCAAAATCTTTTGCATGTTCATACATAGTATTGGCAAGTTCTGAACCTGTTATGCTGCGAAAACCAGGATAATTTTCCACTTCATTTGTAGTAACTATCTGGCCACCTTCATATTGTTTTTCAAGCATTAATGCATTTAATCCCGCTCTACCTGCATATAATGCTGCTGTAAGGGCAGCTGGTCCTCCTCCAATTATAATAATATCTTTCATATTACCAACACCTCTCCTAATAATCATTTATATATTCTTTGATAATATACAATTTATAAAAATTCCAATAAGTTGTTCTAAATTAATAATTTAATTTTATAAAATTAAATTTTGTTATATTGTATTTTATAATATTATATTAACTTTAATGATAAAATTAGTCAACTGTTTTCCAATAAAAAATTTGATATTTATTAAAAAATTATTGCATATAGATAACATAATCATAAACTATAATTAAACTATGAAATATCTTTCAATCAGAAATCATAAATATATTTTCATAGCTTTTTGGAACAAAAGTGCGTTATTCATTTCGGTGAGGCACACTCATAAGTTCAGGTCTTAGTTTAGTTATCTATAATTCTTAGATATTTTCATTATTCTTATTCTGAGTTTTAATTCTTTATGTTTAAACACAAAAAATATATAATATATATATTGCAAAAATAATCCTTCATCATAATTCTAAAAATACTACAAGAATTTTATCCGTAATTGTGAATTGTGAAATGTGCATTGTGAATTGCAAAATATATAGGAAAACTATAGCCTAGGCCTATAAATATAACTTCACCGAAATTGGTAATATATATTTATGCTAAGTATCTTAACAGTGTTTCAAAGTAAAAATATGTATTACTTCAGTAGATTTAAACATAAGCCTAGTTTCAGATAGGAGAAAATAATAATTATGAATTTTATTAATCATTTTAAAACTATAACTAACCATAAACTATTAGTTATGAAATATTGTTTTAAAGTAGGTTTATATAAACAAGGATTCCTTCATGATTTATCAAAGTACTCGTTTGTAGAGTTTTCAGCTGGAATAAAGTATTATAAGGGGTATGCAAGTCCTAATGGTGTTCAAAAAGCTGTTGAAGGATATTCATCAGCATGGCTACATCATAAGGGTAGAAATAAGCATCATTTCGAGTATTGGATTGATTATGGAGTAAATGAAGTAGAAGGTCTTAAAGGAATGAAAATGCCTGTTAATTATGTTGTAGAAATGTTTATAGACAGGGTTTGTGCTTCAAAAAATTATTTAAAAGAAAAATATACTGATGAAAGTCCTCTTAGTTATTACGAAAATAGGAAACATTATTATGTATTACATGAAGATGTACGTGCTCTTTTAGAAAATTTGCTTAATAAACTAGCCAATGAAGGAGAAGACAAAACTTTTTCATATGTTAAAAACAACATTCTGAAAAATACAGAAAAATTTTATAGTAAAACACTCTAGTTTATTTTTCTTTGAGCTGCTCCCCAATATGGTTATAACCTCTTATAAGCTGGGATTTGTAGAATGCAAATCCAGGCTTACTTTTAGATGTATTTTTTCAACCACTTTGTGATAACTTGTGATTGTTCCTCTGTATGAAAGTCATGTTCACTACCAATTGATACGGTTAAATGGCTATTAAATCTTTTTGAAAAATTATCTATAACCTCATGACTCTGAAAATTATCTTCTGATCCATAAATAATTGCAGTAGGTATATTCCATTTATTAATTGAGTGCTCTTTTACATAGCTGTAATAATCCCATGAAAGGGTTTCAATAGGAGTAGATATTTCCTTTTTTTCTCTAAGTAGCTCTTCTGTAACATTGAACCATTTAAACATTTTACATATAAGATGCTCCATATCAACAATTGGTGATTGAAATAAGCATTTCTTTATTGGAAGGTCCTTATATGCGTGCAAGCTGAAATACGCGCCAAGACTGCACCCAAATAAGTCTATTTCTTTCCAATTTTCTTGTACATATGCTCCAATTTTTTCGAGATCATGTACCCCATTCCAAACATTGCATAGATAATTCTTATCTTTCCTTTCACCATGTTCTGGGAGATCAAAACTAAGAACCTGATATCCTCTTTCTGATGCTATCTGTGAAAACTCATGTGCACTTTCTTTGCTAGACATTTTTCCATGAACAAATATATATATTTTATCTGAAGGTTCTCCCCATAAGATCGCTGGAATATTATCTATTTCTATTTTACTGGTGGTTTCCATAATGGCGCCTCCATAAATGTTGTTTCTTTTATATTAGGAAGAATATCATATATAGAGCAATTCATTTGCTTTTCAAAATATTCTTTCATTTCAAATGTTGCATTCCAACGTTCTACAGTAAATGGAAAAGTTCCATAGCGTCTTGTAGTATTAACAAATCGCTTTTCTAACATACAAAATCCTTGAGCGTCCGCAAGTGAATCACAAAGAATTAATAATCTATCATAGTCATCATAGGTTAAATCATTAATATATTTTCTAACAAATTTACTTTCTTCATCACTCATATCATTTTGTCCTATTTCTTTATCAAAATCAGGAATCGGAAATGAATGTGTCAAACAAATTCTTCCTACTTCACCCCAACACTTTTCCAACATAAATTTATATCCGTCAATGCCATGTCTTCTTGCACTTATGCCATATCTTCTACCTATATCATGAAGAAGTCCTAGCACATAAGCTTTGTCTGGATTAAGATCACTACATTTTTTAGCAATAATTTGCGCTGCTAATCCAACATTTATAGAATGCTCTGTCCATGGTCCTTGATTTAATTGTCCTGCTATTTCTAATTCTTTTTCAGCCACTTCTCTACTTGGAAACATATTATCCTCCTAAATGTATCATATAAATTCTAATTTATTATTCTGATTTCAGTTGCTTAAATCACTATTTAATACTCTATGAATATGATGTTTGTTTATAAGTAAATTATAGCATGTTTTGTAAATGTTATACTATTATGTTTTCTAGTAGTACATTTTTTATTTACCGAATTAAATATTAATTAGATCATTTATATTTATCGCTAAACACACCAAAAATAAATATCTCATCCTCTAAATTTTTAGATTATATTATTTCTCAAAAGCTTTTTAACATCTCTGAGCCCTTATGTTTCCAATAAATTGTTAACTTTTTTTATTCTTAAATTCGTTCATTTTTACATTGTAAAAAAGTTTTGTTTGAAACTATGTTTCTTTAAAAGAATTTTTAATGGAAACTTTGAAAACTTGTTTATTTTTAACAGGGTTTAAATTATGCTATGCCATATAATTAAATCCCTGGCTTATTATATTTTTTAAAGCTTAAATATAATAATATGCTAAGAAACAATATTCCAATTTCAATTAAGTTTCCGTCAGATACTAAGTATGTTATACACAGCAAAGGAATAAATATTATTATATAAGCAACTATATGTATAGCTTTCCATACAGATCTTCTTTCATCTCGAAACTTAATGCTTACTAATCTATCTATGTAGATTGTGCTTAGAATGGTAAATATAAAAATTATTATAAAAGGAATCATGTTATACCTCCGTAACAAAAAATATCACACTATTCATATATTGTTTTGAATAATGTGATATTAAAAACATATATCAACTTTTTAAGGTTTTGCACTAATAAAAATTTAACTTCATTGATCTCATGTTGCAACTCATAATCTTTCTAGCGCATCATAACTTAATGTCCTAAATACTTGACAGTAATTTTTAAATCCATCTTGTCCGATGATATAAATATTCGGCATGTAGTCCATTCTTACTTTTGAATATGTGATACGCTCCAAGCCATTATCTACAGATGTATGATTGCTTAAAGCCACATCTACTTTTTTACGCATTGCTTCACTAATAAAATAATCCAATGATTTGATATATTCTTTAACTTCATTCTTTGTCCATGGTGGTGTAGTACCACCCCATAATGCTGCCATATGAAGTTTGCCATCTTCTTCTACAGGAAATATATAGCTTAACCCTCCTGGAGTATGACCTGGAGTACAGTAAACATGCATTGTTTTATTACCTAATGTTATTGTATCTCCATCCTTAACATAAACATCAATTTTATAATCTTTCCACGTTTCTGGTCTATTAGGTTTCGTTGGATGTTCCTCCCAAAAAATATCATCTATTTTGGAAAGGTATGTTTGGACATGGTATTTATCAATAAACCATTTTCCACACCCTGTATGATCAACATGACCATGAGTCAAAACAAGTTTTTTTATTGTATCAGGATCCCATCCTACAGATTTAATCGAATTAACTATCGCTTCAAAGGCTTTTTTTGATGGCCAAATAGCATCTATCACTATAAGCCCATCACTTGTCTTTAATACAAAACAATTTGTTTCTTTTTGTGCAACAATAAGCAAATCGTCAAAAATCTTAGCATGAATGAAAAACGACATATCCTCCATTGCTTTGATTGTTTCTTTCGTAATAACTGGCTTATTTAATCTATTCATCTAATATGCACCCCTCTGTACAATATTAATTTTATATTTGCACAGAGGATACTCTATTCTTAGGATGCATACGTAAAAATATCTTCATAATTTCACCTTCTCGTAATGTTTCTAAAAATTAAAAATCCAATTTTAATATTGAAAGTTACTCTGTTTTCACTTATATTATATTTTACTATAATTAGTTTATTAATTAAAAATAAATCTTAAATTTTTATTGCCCATCTACATATTATTTACTAATTGGAAAGCAAACCTCAGTAACAAATTCTTCTGGATTTTTAACGCTTTGAGGTCCATTCAAATAAATATCAAAAGGAGCTCCATTATATTTATAGCCATTATCCTCAATCCATTTGACAACTTTAGCATAAGCTTCTCCAAGCCTTGAATAAGGTCCAACAAAAGTTGTGGATGCAACCAGACCTCCTGCAAGTTCTTTTATATTTTCATTTTTCTCTGCATTCACCATTCTATTTACGGGAACACAAGCTTCACAATCTGCATTTTCCACATCAAATTCCTGCTTATCATGATAAATTGTCATTACTGGCCCCGATGGCTTAAGATTCATCCTGAAGATGTCCTCAAATACCTTTCCTATAACACTACTTATATTGCTCATACTTGTAATTGTTCTCCTGCTTATAACAATTAACGACTTTCTTTCCTTCAATTCAACTTTTAAATCCTTCTTAGCTTCCATAATATTGCCTCCTAACTCAATCTTCTTAATTTTTTGTTCAATAGAATTCTTGAGTTTCAAGCTATTTTGGACTTCCTTATTAATCTCAGCAATTTTGTTCTGCAAAAACTTTTTAAGCAAATCAGCATCTTCCTTATCCATAATGGCTTTAATTTCTTCTAACTTTAATCCATATTCTTTTAATTCAGATATAGAAAGAAGTTTTAAAACCTGTTCATATGCGTAATATCTGTACTGAGTATCGCTGTCCACATGTATAGGTTTTAACAGATTGATCTCATCATAATAACGAAGTGTCTTAGTTGAAACTCTCCCAATTTTAGAAAACTGCCCAATGGTGTACACAATTAATTCTCCTTCCTGTCGACAATCATAGTATAAACCTTCCAGTTAAGGTTAAAGTCAAGAGGTAATTTTATTATTTACATTTTAATTTTATCTTACGAAAAAATATTGTCTTAATTCTTTATTTAATTCTGCTAAGTTCATCTAAAAATGCTGGTTTCTTTCTATATAAAGCTATTAATTCATTAACTATTGGGATTTGACTTTGCTTTCCTGCAATCTTTTTATATTTTTTAATTATTCTGCACACATTTTTATAATGACTTCTATTTGCAGCCCGACTTGCTTCAAACATTATGTATTTTTTATAAATTTCTATAACCTCATCTTTAAATTTAGACATTAAAATTTCTGCATAGCTATCGATACTTGTTGGATTGTCTCTTACATATTCCATTATTTCATCCAAATCATTTTCTTCTAATATTATCTGAAGAAAAATCCTCTTCGCCTGATAACCATTATGATTTTTAAGTTCTTGTTTTAAATCACTATAGAAACTTGCTTCATTTTCTGTGATTTCTTTTAATTCTTTATAATATTCAAAACTACCCTGAAGTAAAAGTTCTTTAGCTAAGTCTCTTTGTTCATACCTCATAGAAAGTTCTTTGTATGCTGTATATCTTATTTTTTTCCATTTTAAAATTAATCCGGAAAATCTAATCTTTTTGCTATTTCTTCTATATGAACATTGTGAGTTTCACAACAATCTACTAAAGTTTTAGAAATAAAATACATATGAATATACTATGTTACTAATAAGAGCTATAATAATTCTAATCCTTTTAAGAAAATCCATTAGTAACATAATAATCTGGCTTTGCCTGCTTAGAGAAATTAAAATTTGTGCTATCTTAATACGTTTATTTCAAATCCATATTCATGCAATGTAAGGTTTGCATCGATTATTTCTTCATAGATTCCATCTACTAGCCTAAATCCGTTTTTTAGGTATAAATTTATGGCTGGTTTATTTATATTAACAACAAAAAGCCTTAAATATTTAACGTTCATCTGCTTAGTTAGTGTAATGGCATGCTCAAGCATTATACTGCCAATTCCTTGTCTTGAATAATCAACATTAACTCCAAAGCGTTCAATATATAATGCCTTGCCATTGGAATTCTCCCATTCTACAAAACTCTCTCCGGCATTTGATTCACACAATGCAAATGAGCCAACTATATTATCATCCTTTTCAGCCAATAAATAAAGGCGATTATTTTCAATATCCTTGCTGAAAAACTCACACGGATATATTTCGTCCCAAATTGGTATGTTTTTTCTGTCCATATCATCAATTATGTTTCCATACATAGCTTTGAGTTTGGGTAAATCATTTAAATTAGCCAATCTTAAATTCATATCAATTCACCTCCAGTTGACTATTTATAATGTTCAATATTAAATGTTTACAAAATCAGTATTCAATGGTACATTTTCCATTCTGTCACCCTATAATAGAACAAAATTCAAATTTCAACTCCTCTTTTCCAGATTACCAAACTGAATTTATATATTTGGACTATCTGTAAACTTAACATAATATAAATTTAAGCTAATCGAAAAACTTCCCTTTATAAAAATTCTCATTTTCAAGTTTCTTCGCCGTCATTTTAAATATAACGCAGCCATCTGGACATATAACATCTTTAGTATACTTACTATCTCCACCAATATTCTCTAAATCCCCACCACTTCTGACAGCCTCCATGATTGGAAACATAATCATCATTACTTTTGAACATATACCTTGTCCATCATTATTTACAGGACAACCATAGGTGCAAGTATACTTATCACCAACTTCCTCGCCGTTTCGGCAATACCTTTCTGTGTGGTCACTTCGAAGAAATCCTGTCACCTCAATTTCCCATTCGTACTCTTCATCATACCATTTTTTCATAATTACCCTCCAAATTATAACTTATATGTTTACTATTATTTAACACTCATTTGCCATTTTTGAATCAGAAGATATTAGACGACCTCTTCTTTTTATTTTAATTGCATCAGATTTCATACTTTTTTACACTTTAACCTTTTCGCTATTTCTTCTATATGAGTATTATCAGTTCCACAACAACCTCCTAAAATTTTAGGAACAAAATATTTATATAAATCCATCATATCATCAGCAAGACTAGCACTATCAGAAAATTTCAAATCAGTAGAATTATCTAATTCTTCTGAGGATAATGGCGAAGTGTTTGCTTGTATTCCATGAAATCTTTCTTTAACTAATTTTGTTTTATTGAAAGAATAAGATAAAGATTTTTTTAATATTGCTGGATGAACACAGTTTACCATATAGCAAATCGGCTTTTTAATTGTAGCATTATCTATATGTAAAATTGCATCATTAATGGTAGTTCCATCTATTAGTCGCCCATCATCCCTAATCATAAAACTAATTATATATGGCAATTCCGTACTTTCCATAGCCTTTGCCATTCCAGTAGCTTCAGACAACGCAGGCATAATACCTGCAAATAGAAAATCTACTCCCGATTCTTTAAATAAATTTGCCTGCCACGAATGGAATTCCTTTGCGTCATCTATTGATAAGACATCACTAGCTTTATATGCATCTCCCTTGCATCCCATTAAACCTCCTACAAACATATCTATCTTTGCATTACTTTTTATTTTTTGTAGTAATCTCACGTTATCTTCTATTATTTTTTCAGTAAATTCAGATTCTAAGACACGATTTTTATTGGCTCTTCTTGTTGGTGTTGTTACAATAAAGGGAAATTCATATTTTTCAGCAGTTTTCAGATATTCCTTATAAATACTGCACATGGCTTGTCTTGAATCATAATCATAAATTAAACCAGCCATCGCAACCTTATCATCAAATCTAATATTAAATTCTCTTTTTAATCTCTCTCCTAAAGCTCCCTCCATTAAAATAGACGAAGATTTATCAAAGCAAGTTTGAAAGTCCATATATACTCCTCTTTATATTTCAGCTTTTAAAATTTTTCACGCCATTGGCTAGATATTTAACTTACAGTCACTCATTAAATTTTATATATAACAATAGAATATTTTATATTAAGTCTACTACTGATTATGTTTATTATATAAACACTGCTTATACTCTTATTTTGATGCTAATGAAAAAATAATACCATATAAAACACATCCTAAAGGAAATAATATAAATATGCTTCCTAAAATTATTGAACCTATATTAAATGAAAAATTTAATGCGCTGTCTTTTGTTTTCTTCTGTTTCAAGTATATTCTATTCATCGCTATGCCTGTACCACCGATAATTATCAAGCCTGTTCCTATAAAACAAATAAGAGCAATGATAATTCCAATTATAGCTGCAAAGAATGGAAAGAAAATTATAAATCCCATTATATCACCTCTCCTATAATTTATTTAAAATGAATACGCCTGCAATCAAATAACATAATGTTATCAAAATGCCGAGCCACATATGTATAGCAGAAAGTAACCAATAACTAACTTTTACTTTTTTATCTGATGTATCAAAGCGTTTACTCATCTTCATCCCTTTATATCCTCTAATTGTTGCAATAACAGCAAAAAATAAAGCGGCTATAAATGCTAAAATGATAAGTGCATTTCCTAATTTTATCATTCCTTTCCCCCTTTTATCTAAATACTATATTTATTAAATCTTTTTATTAAAAATGCTTTTTAAATCATTTAAATTAGAAATAGTCTTTATATTATTAACAATAATTGTTTCTCCCCTCCGATTTAACCAAATACCATTCATACCAATTCTTTCGCAAGGAATAATATCTGTATACAAATTATCACCAATATAGCAGCATTCTTGTGGTTGCCTATTAGCTCTATTACAAGCAATATTAAATAGTTGTATATTTGGTTTTGAAATTCCAACTTCTCCTGCCGTCAAAATATTGGTAAAATATTGTTTAATATTCATTTTTTCTAACTTTAATAATTGTTGATTAAGATCTCCATTACTAATAATTCCAAGCTCATATTTTCTTGATAAATACTTTAGACAAGGAACTACATCGTTATATGACTTCCAATTTTTTTCGTAGTTAATTAAGTATTTCTTAAATTTGATATTAGCATCCTCATCTCCAAGTTTAATATTTGAATATCTAAATAGAGACTTCATCCTTTCAATACGTTGTTGTTCAAATGTCATCTCTCTTTTAAGGTAACTATTGAAATATTTATCTGATATCTGACACCAAAGTTTGTAAAACATTTCTTTTCCAAGCTTAAAGTAATGCTTATACTCCTCATAAAATGATTCTACACCAAGTAATTCAGAACTTTTATGATCTAATAATGTATCATCTATATCAAAGAAAATCATCTCTTACCTCCATTTGCCAAAAACTATTATATTACATCGTCTCATGTTCCATCCAATTCTCACTATGATTATTACATTCTTCGCAACTTAGCGAAATGCATATCCATTCAAAACCATCAACCCAATCTTCTTCTGAAAAAGAATCATCGTTACTGACACATTCGTCGATAAAATCCTGTTTTCCTTGCGAATAAATTTCCATTGATATTACGAAAGCATCTTTTTTACATTTTTCACAAATTACTTTCTCAAACAATTGAGTTCTATCTAAAGAATCATACTTACATACAAAACCGTTCCATCCATGCTTTCCATCGTCAAAAATACTAATTTCTTTGTTACATTTTTTGCATGTTGCCTTTACAATCATTTTGTTGTTGCTTTGATAAACATTAAAGTTCTCAGTACCACAAGAACATTTTAATTTCCCTTTTACTTTATATTCGCTGTTATTGGAATCAGCTAATTGAAAAAACTCTTTAATATGACTAGGAATAGGATAGTTCATTTTATTCTTTCTCCTCTACAAATTACTATTTATAATACCCAGTATTTAATTAGAAATTATAATTCAAATATCACAAAACTATTTATATCTTGGATATTCTGGCAGTAAGTCAATTAGCTTGATTGACCTTCCTTGATTATCAAGTAATATTTCAATGTTATCTGAATCTTTTCCAAGATGCATCATAAATTCTCTGCATGCACCACAAGAAGGTATAACTTTACCATCCTTATAAACAGAAACGACTTTATCTACTTCATTTTCTCCATTTGTGAGCATTGTTGATAAAGCATTTCTCTCGGCGCACATCCCTAATGAACTATTTGTATCGATACAAATCCCTGTATAAATACTTCCTTTTTTTGTTAGCACAGCTGAAGCAACGCTTCCAACCCGCATAGTACTTGAAATTTCATGTGGATTTATTACATTCATGGCTTCTTTATAAAGCTTTTCCCATATTTGTTCCATATTGCTCTCCTTAATCTTTAATTTAGTATTTAGATTTATCTATCAATCTTTTTGAATTCTCTTTCCACCGAATGCATGAATTGTCCTAGTTCCTGCAATACATTTGCCGTAATGTGGTGTTCCCTTAGGCATTAAAATCTCATCGCCAGGATTTAAAACATGTTCTATACCATTAACTATTTCTATATATTGTCCTGAAACGCAAACCGTATATTCATCAAATTCATGTGTTTGTTCCTTCGATTCTCTGTCAGAATAGTATGTCCAGAATGCCATTTGGCTACCGTCTTTTTCCTCAAAATAATACCCTTCAATATCTCTCGTATTCTGCTGTTCCGATGGGATTTTATTCCTTTCTATTTTCATAAACTCAGGAAAATCTTCCATGCTGCAACTACTCCTATAATTTGAATTTATCCTTTACTTTATAACATCTTGGTAGATTATATCCACTATTTCATTTAGGCTTAATTCTTCATGTAAGCATACTTCTGAAATAACATCTGATAAATCTTTTTCGTTCCACCATTCTCTCATTTCTTTATCTCCAAATTCATGTGAATTGGACTTTTGCTTATGACGATTTAAAGTTTCCTCAAATGGTATGTCAAAATAATATGCAAAGATTTGATTATTAAATCCATCTGATAAATCTTGAAATAATTTTTTATACCACTTTGAATTTAAAATTCCTTCTAAAATTACTATATTACAATGATTCTTGCCGTATAATGAAAGTTCAAATATTAATTCACCTGCTTTGGGATTGGGTCCATCTTTTGCAAATAGGATGTCCCTTCTAACAACATCTTGCGAAATTAGCATTGTGTCGTGTCCAAATTTTCTCTGCAAAGCTTTTCCTGTAGTAGTCTTACCACTTCCAGAATTGCCTCTTAGAATTATTAACTTCGCCACTATTTACCACTCCATCCCCCAATGTCTTTCTGTTTTGAGTTAATTAAATCACTGTCCATATCTAACTAATTATAGCATATTATGTAAATAAAATGCTAATTAAATATTAACGAGAATCAGTTCTGATTTATTTTTTATAAAAATGACAACACTAAATATCTGAAAAAATTAGTGTTGTCCATTATATTTGATAATAATCGATCGTTAACTATAAAAAGTTAATTCTACTCGCCTTTATATCACTTCACTTACAATTTTTGTAATAGCTTTTCCATCGCACTGAAATATTTTGAGGATTATTGCATATTAATCTGTAAATCTCAACAAATAACCATCTGGATCTTGTATAAGAAACTCTTTCTGAATGTGCTCTTCTCCATCACAAAGATATGTTGTTTCTTTTAATTCCCTATAAATTTTGATTTGGTTACTTTTAACGACCTCGTATAATTTTTCAACATCACTACAAGCTATGGAGAAATTTATTCCTCTGCCTAGTGGGTATTCTAAAATATCAACAATCCATCCGTCTAAATGAATTTCTTCAAACATAAATTGACTTTCACCATAAGATAAGAATATGAATTTTTCAGTTACTCTTTCATATTCTAATTTGAACCCTAAAATTGATATATAAAACTGTTTTGTATACTCAATATTAGATACTGATAATTCCGGTATTAATGCATTAAATTTCATAATTATTCTCCTAAAGATATTATATTGATAGCGCTTTTGTTGACTTTTGACATTGTTTTTATTTGTTTTAAAGTAGTGATTATTCCTAAAGTCAACCCTTGCTATCCATAAATTATAGCATATTTTGTAAATAAGTATTGTTTAAGTGCCAACATATTACTTCTCTTACTGGCGATATTATAAACTTAGACCAAGTATTTATATATATTACCTAAGTTATATAAACACCTATATATGTTCTCAGATAAATTAAAACCATGAAATATCATTATAAGATACCTCATGGTTTTATAAGCTTTAAAAATAGTATAGTTAACTTATCATATCTAACATTGTCTTTTCATTAATACCATCTTCAGTTGAAATTGAATATGATATATCATCCTTTTTCCATGTTGCTAAGTTATACTCTTCATTTTTATTTCCTTCAAGAGTTACGTCTATACCATTTACTTTTACTGTATTCTTAACTTGATAGGTATTATAATCTCCACTTATATTATCAGTGCTTTTACCTGCTCTGAAAATCATATTGTTATTACCATTGTTATAATCTACTTGTATCATTTCATTTGATATAACACTTACATTTTCTACTTTAAATCCATTAGGCAATGTTTTTAATGGATTTACTTTCAAATTCAATGCTTTTTCCGCTTCATCTAATGTCTTATATTCTTGACTATAACCTACATTTTTGTCCATTACAACCGATGTACTAGAGACACTATCATCTGTATCATCTTCTGATATTTTATTTTCCTTTACATCTTCTGGAGCTGTTTTTTGATCTGTGCTTGTTGGATTTTTTTCTTCTTTATTATTATTATCATCTTTATGATTCGTTTTTGAAGAAGTATTTGAATTTTCTATAGCCTTATTATCAGTAACTTTATTATCATTATTATTATTTTCGGATGTCTGCCTCTTCTTTTCCTCTAATCCTGAGTTAGATTGTAAATTGTTTTTTACTTCCTGCCCAGCTTTTGAGGCATTATTGGTATTTTTGTTCACATGATTACTGCCATTATTATAGTTATTATCATTTTTATTATTATTTCTATTATTTTGATTTACAGCTATCTCTTCTTTATGATCACTGTCAGATGCTTCTTTACTATCATTATTATAGATCAATTCACTATCATCACTAGATTTTAAGTCATTATTCTTATCCTCATGATTTTCTTCCACTTCAGTCTGTTCTAAATCATTAGACGCATGTTTGAAAAGCATAGGATAACTTTTAGCTACACTTAAACATATAAGTATTGCACCACAGGCTGCCGCCATTTGCATATTTCTTTTAACATTATATTTCTTTACTTTTGGCATAGTAGTTTCAACTTTTATTTCTTTTTCTTCATTGTTATCATTTTTATTTTCAGCCAAAACATTTTGGAGTATTCTTTTTTTCATATCATCATTCATCACTATTTTATTTAGTTCTTCTTTATATTTCTTACTCAAAATCATACTCCTCCTTCAGCTCTATTTTTAACATATTTCTTCCTCTGCTAAGTAATGATCTTACTGTAGCTTCTTTCTTATTTACTATATTTGATATTTCAACCGTAGTATAGCCTTCATAATAATATAAATGAATAATTTCTCTATATTTCAGTGGAAGTTTCATAACCTGATTTAAAACATTGTTATCTTTATATTCATCATAATAGGGCATATCAGTTAACTCTACATGCTTTTTAAACCATACTGATTTCAACTTATTTTTGCATATATTTCTGGTAACACAAATAAGCCAATGCTTTTTGTGATCGTCGCTTTCAAATATCTCTATATTTTTAAGCAATTGTACAAAAACATCTTGAACAGCATCTTCTGCATCGTATATATTTTTCATATATGAATATGCAAGCCTCAGCAGCATATCTCCATAATGATCTAAATCTTGTGAAATAATTTCATCCGTACGCAATGAAACATCTTTCATTAAAAAACTCATCCTTCCATCCAGTAGCACAACAATGTATTGTAGATATTCAACTTTAAAACTAAATTTATGTGGTAACTTACCGAAATCATAAATATTTTGTTCCGAAAAGCTATGAAAATATCGCCGAAGATTCCAAGGTGTAGATTTCACCATTTTAGCAACTAAATATGTTTATCTAATAAATACCATATCAAAAGTTATAGTATTGCTTAAATCTATATTTCAAACTGTTTATCCATAGTCCCAAAATTAACTCTTCCTTATTATTCATGTCTCTACTTATGTTACTTGTTATTTAAATTTCTTTCTAATACAAGTTCTGATTAACTTACTTTATTTAATTGTAATTATAATAATATGTAATGAGAATTATTTGCTAGAATATATAATCATAAACTTGGTTAATATGTATCTATATTTTTTTACAAAACCTGTTTTGAACCTCTAGATAGAAACCAGATACATATTTGCTATGGTGTTACTTGAAATTTATCTTAGTAAATATCCTTAGATAGAGGTTGTCCTAGATATTGCATATCTAAAACTTGTTTATGAAATATGCATAAATAGATAAAACCTTCTTCTTAGAACATTCCAGTAAAAATTTCATCAATCCATATGAAGAAATATGTATTGAATTTCTATCATTTGAGGCACAAATTAGGTCTTTGTGTTGATTTTCCGTATAACTAAAAAGTACTTTTTACAATATTAATAATATCATCTTGTTTCATACCATCATTTAGTGAGATAGAATATGACATATTATTTACGCTCCAAACGGCAACTTTAATAAGATTGTCATCTCCTTTTAATTTTACATTGATTCCGTTTAAATTTACAGTATTATTGATTTTATAGTTGTTATAATCACCACTTATATCATAAGTTCCTTGTCCCATTCTAAATATGATGTCATTTTGTTTGTTTACATAGCATATTTGAAATAAATCTCTTGATATAGTATTTATATATTTTATATTGTATTTACCTAATAATTCTTTTGGCACTGTAATCTTAAATTTTAATGCTTTTTGTGCTTCGTCTATAGTATCAAATCTCTCAATAGGACTTATTATATCATCTGCATCTTCAGGTTTATTTACTACTGTAGCAGCTGGTTTACCATCCCATTTTCCATTTTCATCTACTTTATATCCATCTGGGGTTACTGTGCCTGCAGCCATTTCTCCATTATTTAATAAATAGTACCAATGGCCATTAGTTTGAACCCATCCTCTTTGCATTATGCCATTATTATTCATGAAATACCACTTATTATTTATTAATTTCCATCCTACTGCTAACTCCCCATTAGCTGAATAAATCCATTGTCCATCTTTATCTCTTACAAAAAAGCTTCCTACTGTTTTTTGATCATTGAATATGGAATTATATAAATTTATTGGCACGTATATAGTATTATCATCTATTATAGTTTCTGCACCTAATACATGCATCACAGCTAATACCATAGTATCAGGATCAGTACTTGTATACCCAAAACCATCTGTTCCTACATAAACATTTATTTTAATTTTACCATTGTCTAATCTTACAGTTTTATTATCCTTATCTGCTTCAACTTTAAAACCAAGACTTTCTGCTGTAAATTTAAGTGGAACCATAATTTTGCCTTTATATATTAAAACTCCATTTCTTCCAATTTCAATATTTTTTCCGCATATTGCTACCTTGTTAATATCAACATCCTTAGGTGCATAGCTTGATATTGGAACAGTATCATCAATAATATTCGCTGGATTAGATTTGTGTCTTGATATATCATCTGCTGCAAATGCTTGAGCTGACATCCCCACAATTGTTACTGCTGTTAATAAACCTATCATTAATTTTTTCATAATCTTATCTTCTCCTTCTAAGCTCGCACAATCTAATATTATATTTATTTTTATGTGCTCACGTATTAATTTTTCATTTTAGGCACTTGAAAGAAAATAACAAGTCCAAAATTGCCATGAGCATATCAGGCAAGAAGACAAATAGCACTCATAGTGGACCGGACATATTAGTGTTATCTGCCTAAAAAGCATGATTGAATATAAGCTGACAGATGGACTAGTTATTTTTTGATTGCCTTTATATTAGTAATACAATCCAACTTAGAGAAGTGTTGCAAAAAAATTAAAATTTTTATAAATATTTTTAGGTTGGTGTAGAATCAAAGATTTTTTATGTGTATTTTTTAAGAATCATATGATAGTTCTCTTTTATATTACTATTATTAAGTAAATAAAAAGGCCATATATGAATATCATTACTTATTACTTATCGTTTTAATGAACTTCTTATATATAAATAATGGTATATTTTAAGCATATCTACATTGCCTGCTATCTATAGTGTACTTTTCTTGATAACATACTAACATTCTTCTATACTTACTTTCAAGTAACATTGTTACTTTATTGTGTGTATTTACATATATAACCAGGCATCGTAAAATATTATTATAAAAATACTAATGTGAAAAGGAGAAAACATATGAAAACACTTGTTATTTCAGCTCATCCAGATATAGAGAGTTCAAAAGTAAATAAAGTATGGAAGAGAGAATTACTTAAATATCCTGATGAAATTACCATTCATGAACTGTACAAAGAATATCCTGATTGGAATATAGATGCCATTAATGAAAGTAATATAGTCTGTGTCCACTTTATCTCATCGTTTAAATACTGAAATGAAGTAGACACAGACTATTTACACGGGAAAATTATTTAATGAAATTCGCTTTTTTATCTTTTATTTGTAATATTTTACTTTGTCTTGATCATTAAATAAATTTATTTTATGATAAATAACTTCCTTCATAGCTTCTATACATGGTGGATAAATTGCATTTGGTTCACGAGCACCTAAATCCTCTGTTAATATTTCACGGCATTTCTTATAAAATGCATCTTTTATATCACTAGAAATATTTATTTTAGATATTCCTAATTTTACAGACTCAGCAATTTCATCATCTGAATTAGCTGATCCTCCGTGTAATACTAATGGAATTTGTACAATTTCTCTTATAGTTTTTAATAAATCCAATCTTAATTTTGGTTTCATATTTTTAGGATAAATTCCATGAGATGTACCAATAGCAATTGCTAGAGTGTCTACACCAGTTCTTTCAACAAACTCTTTTGCTTTTTCTGGATCTGTATATATTATTTCATCAGCTCCATATTCTCCGCCATTACCAGTTGTCCCTATAGTTCCAAGTTCAGCTTCAACCGAAACATTAATTGGATGTGCTGCTTCTACTACCTTTTTTGTAATTGCAATATTTTCTTCAAAGGACATATGTGAAGCATCAATCATTACTGATGTAAACCCACATTTTATTGCTCTTAAAATCTGCTCAAAAGTTCCACCATGATCCAAATGAATAACTACTGGTACATTTGATTTAAAAGCTTCTTCCTTTACACTTGCTATAAAGCTGTCTTCTACAAATGACAATTCATCTGGATGTATTGCAATAATTACTGGAGCTTGTTTTTCTTTACAAGCTTCCATTACACCTCTTAAAATCATATTGCTGCTTGTATTAAAAGCTGGCACAGCAAATTTATTTTCTTGAGCTACAGATAACAACTCTTTCATATTTATTAACATAATATCATTCTCCTTTTTATTTCAATTTGTATTTCAAAATTATTACATTGAATATCTTTACTACTGATTTTTATTATTTGACCCTGATAACCTAATGTAACTTCTCACCAATTCGATACTTTCTCGTTCAACTTTATGCATTAGGACATAGTAGTTAATGTTTGGATCTTTTTGTAGTATCGTTTTTATAGCTTCAACATTTGCATTCATAAAATCACAACCAACATTAATTTTATTAATACCATATTTAACAGCCTTTAAAATATTATCTCTTCCTGAGCCAGAACCTCCGTGAAGTACTAGTGGCATTTTTGTTAATTCCTTAATAGTTTTCAATCTTTCAAAATCAAATTCTGGTATCATTCCATCAGGATAATTTCCATGCGACGTGCCAATTGATATTGCCAATGCATCAATTCCAGTTTCTTTAGCAAACTTTAATGCCTCTTCTGGATTCGTATACATATGATCATTTGTAAATGCACGCCCTTCTGTAGCACCCAAGCACCCGATTTCACCTTCAACACTAACACCCTTTGGATGAGCATAATTTACAACTTCTCTTGTCATGTCGATATTTCCCTGCAATCCAAAGCGTGATGCGTCTACCATTACTGATGAAAAACCATCATCTATTGCTTTTTTTAAAAATATAACTTCTTGTCCATGATCAAAGTTTAAGGCTACATTTATAGATGTTCTACTCGCTAGTGTTTTCACAATAGGAGTTATTAGTTCACTATCACAGTGATCAATTAAATGTTCTTGATATAAATTGATTATAATAGGTGCATTTTCTAGCTCTGCAGCCTTAATTACACTTCTTGCTGTCTCCAAATTAAAGCAATTAATAGCCATAACTGCATAATTTTCTTCATTTGCTTTTTTCAGCATTTCTCTCATAGAAACATACATAGCACTTCTCCTTATCTATACGAATATTTATTTTATTTCTATACCTGATAAATCCACTTGTTCCTCTTCTTCCTCTTCTTCATATATTTTTTCTTTAGCGTCTTTTTTAAGAGCTACAAGTAAAATTGCTGTAATAACTGATCCAACACCTAATGCTACTAAGAAACCAATTGGATTTTGCATTGCGGGTACAATAAACATTCCTCCTGATGGAACTGGAGATCCAACATTTAATAGCATGATTAACGCACCGCCAACAGCTGCACCAAAAGAACAAGAGAAAATTACACGAAGTGGATCAACTGCTGCAATAGGGATAACACCTTCAGTAATCATACATATACCCATTGGAAATGCTATTTTTATATTATCTGACTCACCCTTAGTATATCTAGATCTTCTTATTAACCATGATAATGTAACTCCAAAAGGTGGAATCATAGAAGCACAAATCTTAATAGCTTCTGGACCATAAACTCCTTGTAATAGAAGTCCATCTGCAAAAAGAGATGCAACTTTATTAACAGGCCCACCAAAATCAAACGCTGCCATAGCACCCATAATAGCACCAAACACGGCTTTTGATCCCCCTTGCATGTTGTTAAGCATATTTGTAAGTGCAGCTGAAGCTGCTGCTATAGGCCTGCCAATTACAAAAAACATAACTAATCCTATGACTACAGAAGATATTAATGGAATGATCATCATTGGCAATAACCCTTGGGCCCACTTAGGTACAACTATGACTTTCTTTAGATAATTTACAAAATAACCTGCAAGATAACCTCCAAGCATTCCACCTAAGAAACCAGCACCCATAGCATTGGCTACCATACCCATCAATAAACCTGGTGCAATACCAGGGCGGTCTGCAATAGAGTATGCAATGGCAGCACCCATAACTGAAGGTAACAATCCCATACCAAATACACCTAGTGAAACTGCAGCCTGCCAAACATTATAAGAACTTTTATAATCAGAAATTAATGATGGATTTCCTCCTGCTAAATTACCGATGGCGATTAATAGACCCGATGCTACAACTAGTGGAAGCATGTATGATATACCTGTCATAGCATGTTTTTTTAATTGTAATCTTTTTAACATAATAAGTTCTCTCCCCTTTTCACAAAATTTTTACTTTGACCCTAAATCTTGCTGAATCTTATTAATAAGTGCTTTTGGAGCTTTAATTACAATATCTGTTGAGACATCAATAACTTTCTTTCCTTTAAATCTCTCCCTCCCTCCTACTTTAATATCTGCTGCGATAATCACTACATCTGCTTCTTCGATCTCTTTAAGACTAAGTTCATCTTCTGTCCCAATTGTTCCTTGTGTTTCAATATGGATTTCATGGTTCAATGCTTTTGCAGCACGTACTAATTTTTCTTTTGCTATATAAGTGTGTGCAATCCCAGATGTACAAGCTGCTATTCCTACAATTTTCATATAAAGTTGTCCCCCTTTTATTTTTTATTTATATAAAGTGAAACTTTTCAGGTGGAGTTTTATACTCCAACTGAATTTAGTTGAACTTTTCCAGGAGCGTGCAGCCGTTATCTCCCGCTCGTAGAAGAGGGAGTGTTACGGATGCTAGCTATCGGATAAATTTTATTGTTAAGCATTATAAAGTTAAACTTGATTAAGGCGAGTTTACAATCCCAATCTGAATTCTAGTTGAACTTATCCTCTCAATTGGCACTAATTAACCTCAAAGATTGTAATGTCCAGGAGCCTATAGCTGTTATCTTCAACTTGATCGGATAAGCGAAAATCTATATCTATGATTCCTATTAAATTTCCTCTGCTCTTGTAAATATTTCATATACTTCTTCCGGTGTTTTTGCTTTTAATAAATCCTCACAAGCTTCATCATCTCCAAGTTTTGCTGCTACTTTGGAAAGTAACCTAACATGAACACTATTTTTATCAGATTCAGTTACAGCAAATAGTATAACGAAGTTCACAGGTTTGCCGTCTAAAGTCTCCCATTTAATATCTGAATTTGTTTTACCAAAAGCTATGGATGTTTTATTTACAAATTTAGATTTTCCATGTGGAATTGCAATTCCATTGCCTATACCTGTTGAACCCAGAGTTTCTCTATAATATACGTCTTCCAAAAATTCTTTCTTACTTGAAAGTGCACCTGCATCATATAATAATTCCGTAAGTTCTTTTAATGCTTCATCCTTTGTAGTCGCTTTCATATTGAGTTTTATTGTTTCCTTTTGTATTACTTTTGCTAAATCTGCTTCCATTTTTGTACCACCTTCGCTATTTAATTTAAAGTATTGCTTTATATCTTTCTCCTTCTTACATTTCATTAAATAATTAGCATAACTTTCTTTAACACTAAAATTTACTGCTTCTCTTAAAATATGAGTCATTATCTCAATATCATCCATAGCAACGTAAAATACTAATTGCTTCTCATTATTCTCTATGTCATTTATTGAAAGTCCAAGTATACATTCTTCCTTGCAAAAACCTAATTGTATTTTTAAATTTCTATTAATATCTATTTCATTAAAATTAATGTTCACCTTGATATTTTTTTTAATTTCTTTCTCTATGTCACTCTGGTTTTTATTGAAATATATTAAATTCTCCCATAAATACTCTCCGATAAATTTAGTTGCAACTGGCATATTAGAAAATCTCTCTTTATTATTAAGTAAGAAATCTGATATATTTTTGATATCATTCTCATTTAAAAATGTTGATACTAGTAAGAAAGGATTACTCTCTAAATCTAATGGAACTGTCGAGATTACAAAATCAATATCATCAAGATTCCTATTCATGAGCCTATTTGCTGAAATGCTTTCTATAATTTCAAATTCTGGAAAATATCTTTTAAGTCTTGTACTTAAGAGTTTTGATGTTCCATATCCACTATGACAAACAACTAGAACTCGTTTCCTTTCAGAGTGACATTCCTCCAAGCCTAACTGATAATATAAAGTTAAATATCCAATTTCATCTATAGGAATAACCTCTAGTTTCATATCATGAGATACCATAAGTGCAGCCGCTTTACACACATTTAAAAGAATAGGATAATGGTCTTTTATATCACTCATAAGTGAATTTGATATTTGAATATCATGCTCCATACGATTTAGCATAGGACGTATATGGAGTAATAATTTTTCCATTATACTTTGATTTTTTGCAATGTTTACTTGTAATATCTCTTCCATGCATTGAGTCATCTTATTTCTATAGGTTATTGCTAGACAATCTAATTTGTTTAACACTTTATCTTCATTTTCAATTACATCTTTAATTAATCCAAAAGATACAAAATATTGATATAAGTAATAAACCTCGCTCTCATCTAATTTCATCCCAAAATCGCTATTAATTTTGTTAATGCATAAGACAGCTTCTTTATAATCCTTTTCTGATTTAAATTCTCCGATGACTTCCTTTTTGTGTACTGTTCTCCCTTTTGAACCTCTTACCATTGAAATTAAAATATGAGTAAGTAAGTTAATATAATATGGATCATCTATTCTACAGTTATATTTCTTTTCTAAGTCGAGTAAAAGTTTATTAACATATATCACCTTGTCTTTTTCAAATAACTCTGACAATCCATTTAATGTAATTACATCTAAACGTGTTGCTAATTCTTCAATAGTCTTTTTATTTCTTCCATCTTTCGAATATTCAAAAAGTAAAGATGCAATAGCTCTACGGATATCAACTTCAAAGCCTTTTATTTGTGTCCCTTCTACTGTTTTTTCTAATTTTAAGTTAAAGGAATGAAGCCATTCCTCTATATATTTAAAATCATTAATTATGCTTGTTTTACTCACATAATACTTATCAGAAAGCTTCTGAATCGAAGTACTATTATGAGAATCAATTAGCATGTCTCTAATAATCTCAATTCTTCTATCATTAATGGAAATCTTCTTATTTTTATTTCTTTGTGATTCAAGAGTATTGCGTAAAATTAGTTTTGCGTTCATAATATCTTTTATCGCTATTCCAACGCTATGCTTTTTATCTAATTCAACATTAAATTTGTTTAAATATTCTTCAATTACAACTAAATCTTTCTTTAAAGTTTTATCAGACACATTCAAGAATTCTGTATAATATTTAATTGGTCTATATTGATTCTCATCTAATAACAAATTTATAAATTCAACCTGTCTGCTATTTAGGTTATGCATTCTTTTCCCCCTTTACTTTTCTTTTTGTGTCTTCCTTGTGTATACGATAACATATATTCTCATGCAGTAAAACTACAAATATGTTCCCTTTAAAATGGAATTTATGTATCATTCATCCTTAAAATGAGATACAAGAAGTATTATACTAGAGCTCTGTATAATAACATTGGAGCAAAACAGAATTTTATTGTAAGTTTGGCATCAAATCAAAACCTTGCGAAGTTACAAGATTGAAATGCACATGTCTTTTAATTTATTCAAATCATCTATAATATATTTCCAAACGTTAACTTGTTAAAATACTTTTCTAAATGTTAAATTAAGTGGTATATTATAATGGAATTTAATTAATAAACATAAGAGGTAATTTACATGAAAACAATAGTACCCCATTATTATAAAAATTTTAAATGCATCGCTTCAAAATGTACTGATACTTGTTGTGCTGGGTGGGAAATTATAATTGATGACGAAACATATAGGAATTATAACAAGGTAAGTGGTGAATTTGGTGAAAGATTAAGATCAAATTTAACATTATATGAAGATGGAGAGCCTGGTTTTGTATTACAAAATAATAACTGCCCATTTTTAAGTAAAAATAACCTCTGTGATATCTATACTGAACTTGGAGAAAAAAGCTTATGTTATACATGCAAAACATACCCAAGGTTAATAGAGGAATATAGTAATTTACGTGAAATGGGGGTATCTTTGTCCTGTCCTGAAGCTGCAAGATTAATTCTTCAAGATCCTAATCCAATTAGTTTTGAAGTTTCAGATGATTATGAAATGGAAAATCCATATGATGATATAAATTTTGATATTTCCGTGCAGCTAATATCAGCTAGGAAAATGGCCTTAGATATTTTACAAGATCGATCTGTAGATTTAAATCATAGGATTGCATTAGTAATTAATTTTGCTCATGATATTCAAGAAGAAATAAATAAAAATGATCTATCCAAAACTAAAAATATAGTAAATAGATATTCTAGAGAATCTTATAAGAAAGAGCTTCTTAATAAGTTTGATAAGTATAAAGCAAAACAATCTGATAAGTATGAAAATATGCTTAAATGTATGAATATGTATAAAAACCTCAATCCTATTAATGATAACTGGCCACAAATACTAGAACATGCTATTGACTATTTTTATAAAATAGACGATGTTGCTTTTTATAAAAAACAATATGATGCTTTTAATGAATATTATAAAACAAGAACCTATGAATATGAACATTTAATGGTATATTTTATATTCCAATATTTTATGAAAGCTATTTTTGATGAAGAATTATGCTCTAAGGTTACACTAGCTGTCATGAGCTATCTCATTATTAAAGAGTTAAATGTGGTACGCTGGATTGATAATAATTATAACTTTGATATAAATGATCAAATAGACATAATGCATATGTATTCTAAGGAAGTTGAAAATTCAGAAAAAACCCTTTATGATCTTGAGGAAATGTTTAACACGAGCAGAATATTTGATTTAGAACAATTACTTATTTTAATAATGAATTAGAAATAATGTAGAGTATACGGAATGCTTATCTTTCACAGTAACGTCTAGTATTTGTGCTATACTGTCATTTTTCACTATTATTAATTATTTATCAAAATTTCAAAACCTTGTACAATATTCTCAGTTTAAGAATGATCTATACAGAGTCATTTGGTTAAATACACTATTCATTTAGTATATTTTTAGCTTTGCATCCTGTTTTCAAAATCAATATTCAAAATTTATATGTAGATACATTAGACATTTGAATATTTACAATTAAAGGTATATAATTAAACAAATATAAAATTAACTATTTGTATATAAATATAAGGAGATGTATTTCTAGTGAATAAAGATGACGACCCTAGACATTGGAAACTTGGAATTCTCTACTATAATCCAGATAATCCATCTGAATCTGTTGATAAGAGGAATGGTATAGGAAGCACTATTAATTTTGGAAGTAAAATTGGTAGGCGTATAATGGCATCTATCTTGTCTATTCCAGTTATAATAATATTATTAGTATTTGCTGCTTTTAGATTTTTTTAATAATACAAAATTTAAAAGTTTGAATCAGAATATGATTGTAAAATAACACGTTTAAGAAGTAATAAATATTGGTTTTAAGCGATAAAATAAAAATGTTTAAAATATAAAGGATTAAAAATATTAAGCCAAGTTAATTAAACCTGCCTTAGTATTTTTAATCCTTTATTCATAAGCTATAATGCTTTATATAAATTTTATAATACTACCTAAAAACCTTTATTTTTAAGATCTGATACAATTTCCACATATTTTTCTATTACATCAAAGTCTTTATAATCATCTCTTCTTAGATCTATAATATCTCCATGAGAGATTCCACGCCTTCGTTTATTTCTCAATACCCCTTTAAATTCTCCCCATTTAGCAGATTCAATAGATACCAGACCATCATTTTCACCTTCTGTTAACTTTACTAAAATATATGGTATTGCAACAACATAATCACTAAATATATTTCTTACTACAGATGTGTAACTTTGATAATACACACCATCTACGTCTTTTACCTCTTCATTGAATTTTTTACTATGGTAAGTTGAAAACTGTCTGCTTGCAGTATAAAAGTCAGGATTCTTATCACCTAGAAATCTATAACGGTTATCAAAAAATCTTGCAATGGCTTTATAGATTCTATCAGGAATTTTACAAGCAAGATCAACAAACTTACATCCTCTGTGTGGAGATGATACCATGGTTAATGATGCAACGTAATCTCCCATTTCTAATTTAGTAATCATATAACGTGAATCTAGTCCACCTTTTGAGTGCGCAATAATATTTACCTTTTCACATCCTGTTTCTTTCAATATACCTAATATTTTATTTTTTATATCTTCTGCATTATACTCAACTGTTCCCCAAGCTTCCTGATTTCCATAATAAACTGTGGCTCCATTACGAATTAACTCTTTAGGTATCCTGCCCCAGTAATTAATATATTTTAAATCTCTAAACCCTACACCATGAACTAATACAAGAGGATATTTTGTTTTACATACTTCTGAATCAACACGAGCTTCATGATTAATTACTTTATAACACTCATGATCATACTCTATTGCTGCAATATGGCAAGCATATAACATCACAAAAATATTTACGATTGGAATAAGACTCAAAAAGCCTACTATAAGTCTTTTTACAATATTTAATCTTCTTGAAGTACATAAAATTCTTAGCATTCCATTGATAATTAAAATAATAATGTTTAACACAACAATAATGCTATCAATTACTAATATGTGTTCTGGAATTGCCAATCTTTGCATTATTGTATTTCCTATTAAATATATAATAATTTGAACAAATGCTGTATATAATCCATATAAAACAAGACATCTTCCGCCTAACATTATTCTTAATCTAAGGTTTACTATTTGCTTTTTATTATTTGGAATTATGTTTACTTTTATAAAAATATATAGAATAAAAATAATTATCTCCGTTAAAATAGCCCATCTGTATATAGCATTATCTTGTCCAAATTTGCTATGTTGGATTGAAAAATATCCTAACGCAACAATATGTGGCGCAAAGATAAAATATATATACATTAAAATCTTATGTAGCAAATTTAATCTTTTAGTGATATCCAAGAATATGGCGCTAAGCGTTATTAGTGTTAATGCAAAAATCACTATAATTTCGGTCATATCTTCTCCTTTCTTTCATTATAATTCTTATTGAACATCTTAATTTTACCATATTATATGATAAAACCCTATAATTTTAAGAATGATATGTATTTAACTAAATTCCTTATCTTACATCTTATCTACTAATTAAGTTAAATTTAAAAAGAAGCAAATTGCAGACGAATTTGGTGTAGTGAAAATTTCTTCATGTATCTGTACTTTCAAATGCTGTGATAAAATCTCTCTGTTTCATTCAAGTCATGTATAATTCTCTATAATCTATTGCTTATACGTCTTAATCATCTAACATTTTATATATCAAATGATTACAAAAATACTTTTTAATGATATTATTTTAGTTAGAAGAATCAGTTTAGCTAAGTAAATTCTTAGTCAATAATATAAGTAAAGGAGGCTTTATAATGCTAATAGATCCAATAAAAACTTATACCTATAAAGATTATTTGTCTTATGATGAAAATGAGAGAATAGAAATTATAGATGGAGAAATAATTAATATGAGTCCAGCGCCAAGTAGAATACATCAGGAAATAATAACTGAAATGCTTTTTAAAATAAGGCAATATATTCAATCTAATAATGGCCCATGCAAAGTATATACCGCCCCATTTGATGTAATATTAAAAAATGATGATGATGAATTGATCAGCAGTAAAAATATAGTTCAACCTGATATATCAGTTATATGTGATAAAAACAAATTAACTGATAAAGGCTGTACTGGTTCACCGGATATGATTGTCGAGGTTGTATCGAATTTTAATCCAAGAAATGATTATATACGAAAATTAAATCTATATGAACAATTTAAAGTTAAGGAATATTGGATTGTAAACCCTATGAGAAGAAATATTTTAGTTTATATCCTAACTGAAGGTGGATATGATGCTCCAATAGCTTATACCTTTGCAGATAAAGTTAAAGTAAATATTTATGATAATCTTGAAATAGATTTTAATTCTATTGATATTTAAGATAATATATTTAAAGCTAAGATTTTCTAAATTCAAGAAAATCTTAGCTTAATTTATTCTTACTACATGGCAACGCCTAAAATTATACTTAATAAGAATTATTTTCTCTATTAAATGTAAAATAAAGTAATAATCTTATCCTTAATATTCATTCTATTTATGGAATAGGTATGTATGTAGCCTTATCTCTCGGAGCTGAAAACCACTGTTCAACTGTATTAATCCATTTTTTAAAGTGTTCGGTTTCCATATGTTTGTTCACATCGTCTTCTGATTTATAGCCTTCGTAAAGTAAAAACCTAGTTGAATCATCTTTGCATTGAAAAAAATCAAAACATATAATTCCTTTTTCTTTCAATGAATTATTTTGATTTTCTTTAGTTGCTTTAATAAATTCATCTACATGCTCTTGTTTTACATAAATTGTTACACTTTTTACTATCATAATTAATCCCCCTTTATATGAAATATAAATTTTTAATAAACTAATTATAGCATATTAGATAAGTATTTCATTATTGGCTACAGATAGATGTATATTATATATAGCATTTTCTAGCTTTATAAACTGCTTATTCACTGACTATTTCTTGATCTTTTTTACTATAATATTTAAATCTTCTAACACGAATATTTTCTTTGAGCCTTCACATAATAAATTTAGTTACTAAAATTATGAAGGGGTGCAAATCGATGAAAAAAATTATTTTTATCTGCTCCATTTTTTTATTCTTATCGCTTAACCTAAATACAATTCCTTCTTTTGCGTCTCCAGCTCAAAAAACATTCTCACAAGGTATTTACAGAATGAAGGATTTAAATCTGCTCCCCAATGTTGCGTATACTGCTCAGAATGTTTCCCCCACTGAAGTTTTCTTGATTATATTCGATGGTAGCAAAGTAATACAGCAATCCATACGTTTAGAAGGTAATTCAATACGTTATGTCTTAAGACCAATGAAAGAGGATTTTAATTTTGTTGTATTAGGTAATGGTCAATTAGTTTTTACTCCAACAAGCATAACTCAATAATAATATTTTTGGTTTTTTACGATAATTTATTGTAAAAATATCTTCAAATTTATTAAATACTATTATAATTCTATTTCCTGTTAAGTTAAAGTGCTTATTTACCCCAAGTAGAGGGGCTTTTTTAATTAGATAGAGATTCACCTTAAGTTAAATTGTTAACTTTTTTGTTTTTACCTTCGTAACTTTTTTACTTTTTAAATTTTGAAAAAGGTTTATTTAAAATAATATTTATTTAAATGAATGATTAACTAACAGCTCTATCACTAAGCCCTCTCCTTCGATATATACTACATATTAAGCCAACCATTGATATACTTATAATATAATCAATACTTCCAAAACAAATAAATGGTAAACTAATATAAATCCCCATAATTCCAAGATTACTAAGAAGATTTATTATTGTTTGTACAAAAAATACATATCCTATGGACAATACTAGCATTCTTCCATAAGAATCCTTAACTTTTCTCATGATATTAAATATTCTTGCTACAAATACAATCATTGCAGATATGCATATTCCTCCAAATATAATTCCAAAATTATATATAGTATATATTAAAGCAAAATTACTTTTTACATCTCCAATTTTTAATTCTTTTACACTTAATTTGTTTCCAAGCAAGGTTACATTAGACAATAAATTTCTTATCCTATTAATAGTATAACCATCTCCAAGTGGATCTTGGGTTGGATTAATAAGACTATAGATACGTTTAATTCTATAAGGCTCACGTAACAATAAAAATAAGGATATTACTATAAAAATTGTTTCTATGTAAATTAAACTCTTTTTTAATGATTTACTAACTTTTGATGATAAAAAAATTACATTTATACCACACAAATAAACTAATCCTATAGTTATGTCAGATGTGGAATAAAATACAATTAATGGGATAATTCCCACAGCTCCAATTAGAGCCAAATCAATCTTGTTATTTATGCTCCTAATGTTTATTATTCCACTTAATCCTATTAAAACCAATGTTACTACTGACAAGTGAACTGAAACCTCGCTAATAGAAAATTCACCGATTTTTATAACATGAAAAATATTTGCTTTCATTGACGAAATTATTAACATGATAATCGATAGCCAATAAATATAGTAACTATATTTTTTTAGCTTTCTATAATCAAAGAAGTAAATTCCTATACCAATTATCCCTCCTATAATTAATCCAATTATATTATTGAAAGCTAAATCATAGACTGCCGAACTATTTTCGCTCATCGAATACATGGTAAATATGCCTATACTTGCTAACGCCATAGCCAATATTATAGTAGTTATATCAGGCTTTGCCCTATGTACCTTATTTAACCTAGTGCCACACTCATAGGCACTTCCAAACCTTTTAATTGCTTTGTCTATTGATTCTACTTCTTCAAGTCCATCATTAATATATTCATCAGCAATTTCGCTAATATGATTTTCTATTTCCTCTGAAATTTCTTGATGTACATCCTTATTCCTAATGTAACTACATACCTCTTTTAAGTAGTTTTCAATTGTATCGTTTCTCATAACCACTATTCACCCCTATTCAGTAATTATCTTGTTCACAGTTGCTGTAAACAATCCCCATTCATCTTTCTTTTCCTTTAAAGCTTCTCTTCCCTTTTTGGTTACTTTATAGTATTTTCTTTTTCTTGAATTTTCACCTTCCTTCCAAAAGGACTCAACTAAGTTTTCTTCTTCAAGACTATGAAGTATTGGATATAAAGTACCTTCTTTAAATTCAAAAACTCCACTAGACTTTAATTGCATTTCTTTTATTATTTCATAACCATACATTTCATTTCTCTGTAAAAGACTTAATATTAGGATATTTGTGCTTCCTTTTAGAAGTTCTTTGTTTATTTTCATTACGCCACCTCCATTAATTATACCTAGTATATCTATGTATATAGATTAACATAATAACCTTATATTGTAAATAAACTTAATGTTAGAAATTTCGCTTAAAAAAATTATAGTAAACTCGCCGCTAACTTGTAATATAACCCAATATATTTGCTTATAAAGTATTTTAGATCATATGTATAACATCACTTTATTATTTACAAAAAGAAGAAGTATCTTTATCTTTTTAGATACTTCTTCCTAATATGCAGATATTTAATTCTAAATCTTAAACGCTTATTATTATATTAAAATCCAAAATTAATCATAGCATACCTCTTTCATATTGTTTGCTCAGGTAAACTAGAATTTGTTTTAATATTTTTTACACTATAGGCACACAAATTTCGCAATAATGGTTGCTTATCATTTCCATGGTATAACGTTCAATAATCTTTCTTTTATCATCAATTTTATAATTTCTTTTTGATAACTCCGAAAATATTTCAATCCATGCTTTTTGTATAGCATCTACTGTATGATTTATTTTAAACACACAATATTTTCCACCAATAGTTTTTCCAATGTTAATATTCTTACTTTCAAAATCAAATTCATCAGAAACAACTAGACATGCATCATAGCGACAATCTGCAGGTTCTGTAATCTCAGGATTATCTTGAGTTATTCCTAGGATTATTGACCTTTCATTAAATAAGCTATTTTCTTTAGCCCAGCCTTTCAATTGTTCCATTACTTGCACATTTTCTAAACCATAAGGACCTATTTTCCTTATATAAGCAATTTTATATTCTGGTATCATCTCAATATTAATATCCATACCTTACCTTCTTTATTAATAAAGTACACCGGTGCCTGAATTCATAATATAACGCTTTAAAATGTATTTCAACTTATTTTTTAAAATTACTAAATTAATAGTCATTATAAGAATATATACTGTATATTCTCATTTTGTCCATTAGAGATATTTTTCTATTTTACATTGTTCATATATCTTTTTTCCTAACAAAGTAATTGCCTGCTTAGGGCAATTACTAATACACCTGTAACACATGGTGCATCTTCCTTTTTGTGCTACCTTCTGGTTTACAATAGTTAAGTTTTTCATCGGACATAGTTGCGTGCAAACTCCGCAAGAAACACATTTTTTATTGTCTATCTTCAGCTTATTTGAATATTCTTTTGTTTTTCCATAGAACCAAAGTCTTTGCCCAAAAAGACCTGCAATATGATAGAAAAATCCAGTTCCGTCTTGTGTTGCATTATTCTCTTTTATGAGATTTGCAGATTTTTTTATCTTTATGTGTGCTTGCTCTACAATAGCTTTATTTTGCTCTAATGTTTTCTTTAATGCCCTTTCGTCACCTATACAGTCAGGCATTTTTAGATGTAGTCCGCCAACAATCTCAGTACCATATTTTGAGAGTAACCTTGCACTACACCCAGCCCCATCACCACTGAATAATCCCATAGTAGCAATAATAAAAACTTTTTTATCCATAAACTTTTGTTTATTCTGCAAAATAAAATCTCTCATTATTTTAGGCAAGTTGCTGAAATAAATTGGATACGCTAGAACGATAAAGTCACTTTTTTGCATTTCATCTTGCACACTCTCATCTTCAATTGAAATACTTTTCGCTGTTGCATCAAGTTCTTTTACGAACAGTTCAATACAATGTTTTGTGTTGCCTGTTCCACTAAAATATACTCCTAACATACTTTTAATCTATCACTTCTTTCCACTACCATAAGACTAATTTATAAATATTTCTAAAACCTAAGTTTATGAATTTAAAATTATCTCTACAATTGTGTATTCTATTTTACTGAACAGAAATATATAAATAACAATGTGCATTTCCATCTTTTGCGTATTCACTAGGAACAGTAATTTCATAATCCTCCGAAAATGCTCTCTTTATAGCTCCTAATTTTTGCTCACTCCATACCTTTTCCCATGCTTTTTTTGCACACACATCTATTTTTCCATCTTCATCTATTTCATCGTATTTTTTATATAAGCCTGTACTCACTTTCATTTCCATTTTCTCAAAAAAATCAGGTGTTACATTCATTATTGTAAGGTCATAATCCCCTCTTTCATCACTAGAATAGTTACTATATTTTGAAATTGGAGAAGCATCTTTTTGAAGTATATGTTCACTATCAAAAAGAAGAGGTAATTTACCACTTACAATATCCCCCCATAGTTCATCAATCATTTTTATTCCCTCATCAGAATTATTTGTTCTTATTGTTATTTCTTTTAATTTATATGCCATAGTATTTCTCCTTTATTGTATAAATGATTATTAATTTAAACTCTTGTATAAATATAAGTTTATTATTTAGTTACCGTATATCTTAATACTGTTTTTAATTTATCTCTTTCAACTTTTCTAGCGTCTGATAAATATATTTCTCTATGAACTAAGCTTTTAATTTTTAAATTATTTTCGTTAATATATTCTTTCATCTTACTAAATGTTTCTGGCTCATTGTCATAAGAACCTATGTGTAGCATTTGAACCGATAATCCATCTTCTATTTCATCAAAATAGGCTTCTTTTAATAATTTATCAGGCTTCTTCTTATTAGCAATTTCAAAGGCTTTCTTTGTTACTTCTTCGTTTATAAAATCTGGTTGTTTTATCATTATCGTATATATAAGTTCATCTTTATTAAATACCTCACTACTCTTACCAACTTCAGTCATATCCCACAATCCTTCTAAAGGATAAACAGTATATTCAAAATATCCATCAGGAATAAAACCACTTTTAGGCATCATTCTTACTGCATAGGCAAGAGAATATAATACAGCAATTCTATTAGAAAAATCTCCATCATTCGGATTCCCTTCTCCCTTAATACAGAAATATTTTGCTTTAGGAATTTTAACTAAAGTCGGTTTTTCTTTTGGCTGATAGATCTCTTTTTCCTCTTTTCTCCATTCATATTTCAAAATCAACACCTCCATAATCATTATAAATTTCTAATTATGACAACATACTGTCATATTATCTTAAAAAATAAATATATTTCTAATAACACAAACTTTATTGACACTATACACCAATTATAGCATATATTACAAAAGCATTATTCGAATTACAAAAAAATGCCACAAAACTCATTATGAATAATGTGGCATCTTGATTTATGAATATTAGGGTTTAATTAATCTAATATTGTAATAAGGAATATCGGTCTTAATCACCAAATATTCTTGTAATTTATATCAAAAAGTTAAGTACTAAATTTCTAAACTCTTTTCTATTACAAGCATGACTGGATAATTTACATTTTAAATTGTAAAAAAGTTTTATTTAAAGAAGTTTTAATGCTAGAAATATTAACACTATCCATACTAATAAAATTGGTATGGCAAAATACCACCTTTTAGGTTTCCCGCCAATCCATAAGTTTTCTGCTTCAATTCTGCATTGGCTAAGTATTTCTTCTGGTATAAATTTTATAGTTATTGCAATAAGTATTGGAAGTAAAATTATATCATCTAGCAAGCCTATAACTGGTATAAAATCAGGAATAAGATCAATAGGTGATAACGCATATATAATTGTAATCATTGTAAAAACTTTTGCAATTACTGATGTTTCCTTCTTTTTTAATGCTATGTATACTGCCGGTATATCTAATTTCAATTTTCTTGCTCTGTCTTTTATCCCCACATTTAAATCTCCTTTAATAAGAGTATTTTACCGCAAATCACTGTAATACAATTCTTTTTAAATTTATATTATGTATGCTGTAATATCCTTAAATTTATTCAAAACTAAAAATCACTTAGATAAATATTAAGTCTATTTTATTTCTAATTTCAAAATAAAATAGACTTAATATTGTTTATTCCAACAGAGACTTTACTCTTGGATCATCTTTAACAAAATCAATATTCTTTCTCTTTTTTAATCCCCTTTTTACTAAATCTTTATATTTATCTTTAGTCCAATTATTAGTCACATCAAATTTCACATGACTATATAATTTTGATTTAATAGAGTCATCCATTGTACTTGCTTCATTTACCATGTTTATAACCATCTCTATAGTTTTTTCTTTATCTTTTCTTTCTATTGCCAAAGATAAATCTAATTCGTATTTATGGTACGCCCCTAAATCAAATACTTCAGCAATTTTTTTTGCACGATCTATGTATTCTTCTGCATCTGTAAATTTCTTTTCTTTATATAGCAGCATTATTATAAGAGATAAAACAGTAAATGTTTCATGACCATTTTTCCTTAATTTATCTTCGCAAACACCATAAGCATCATCTATTTTACCCATACTGTCAAATAATATTGCTTGTTGAATTTTTTTATCTACGTCTACTTCTGGAATTTTATCTAATATTTCTTGAGCTTTTTCATACTCTTTTTTCTCCCTATAAATCGCTGCTAAATCCAATTTTGCCATAGAAGCTGTCTTTTCCTTATTGCCAGCTGCTACAATTTCAAGCCAAGCAATAATTTTTCTTTCATATTTTTCTTTTTCTTCAATTTGAGGTCCTAACAAATATATTCTTAGCACCTCTGATATCATTAATATTAACTCATCACAACCTGGATATTGTTTAATTAAATCATTACCTTTCTCAAAAGCTTTTTTAATTCCCTCTTTTGATGCAGTTTCACCTACCTCTTTTGTAAGTTTTTTTACTTCCGCATCTGTTAATTCCTCATTAAATGCCAATAAAGTGTTAACATCTATTTTTAAGACACGTGCAAGAGGTGGCAGCAATGTTATATCTGGATATGAAACTCCATTTTCCCACTTATTTACTGCCGGAGTACTTACATTTAAATAATCAGCAACCTGCTCTTGAGTAAGATTTTCCCTTTTTCTATAATGCCTAATAACTTCACTTATAATCATAAAATTAACTCCTCTATTTATTATGTCCTTGTTGATCAACTAAAACATTATTGAGTTCCTCATTGAATATTTGAAATATTTCAATTTCGGCTATATCCACATAAATTTGATTCTCACGCGGAACTTTATAATTAAATGATATCAAAGCTACATAGCTTGAGCAATTGAAGACTTTTCATCTTTTATTCATAAAAATTAACCAATAGTTAATTTTTTATAATATCACCATTTTAACTTTCAATATGAGATGTCATTCTTATTTTTTTAATTTATCTGAACTTCATACTTATTTTATAGAGTTCCACAATGATATTCAAACTTATGAAATTCCAACATTGCCATTATTCAGGAAATTCAAACAGTGGATATGTATTGTTATCAATATGGAACCCTATAATAAAATTTGAGTCATAGTCTTCTATTTCCTTTTATTAAACCTCTCCTAAAAAAATTGTTAAACACGCAATAATAATCTTACTTAAGTAATGGTGTTATATTTACTGAGTAGTATACGCGCAAAACATGAAGTGCTCTAGTGCAAGCAGTATAAAGTAAAAGTCTTTCCTCTTCACAACTATAATTTTCATCTCCTGCATTATATATAATCACCACATCAAATTCTAATCCTTTAGCAAGATAAGCAGGTATTACCAATATTCCACTCACATACTCATCGTCATCCTTCATTATCACTCTAACATTAGTCTTATCTTTTAAGAAATTATATACCTCATTTGCTTCCTTGGCAGTTTTTGTTATGATTCCAATGGATTTATAATTTTTCTCATTATATATTTTTATATCTTCAAGAAGTCTTTCTTTTATAGCTTTTTCATTTGAAAAACCAAGAAGCAAAGGTTCTTCTCCACTTCTTTCCACACATTGACCCTCAATCCCCTTATCAAGGAGCCTTCTTGAAAATTTAGTAATTTCCATTGTTGATCTGTAACTTTTTGTTAAATTTATTATGCAGGTATTATCTTCAGCAAATATATGAGATATATTCTTATACTCTCCTACATTCATAAATGGGTTTATTGATTGATTCAAATCCCCAAGTATAGTCATGTTTGCATGGTTAAAAAGCTGATAAAATATTTCATATTGAAGTGGTGAATAGTCCTGGGCCTCGTCAATAATAACGTATTTGATTTCTGATGTTTTAGGAAGATCTCCCATAGCACCTTTTAGATACAGAAGAGCTATCTGATCCTCATAATTAAGCCTGTGGACTTTTATTTTTTCTAAGGTATAGCTTCTTATTTCACTAATTTTCTTCTCGTTGAACTCAATATTTGAATTTTTCAAGAAAAACTCAAGATTCTCAAATAACTTTTTATAAATGCCCATTAAATCAAATTTTGTCATTCTATTTATTTCATGATAAATCTCTTTCAGTTCATTCTTTACCATAGCTGTACTATGTTCTATGATTTCAGCTTTATCTAAATAAGAACCTGAATCTTTAAGTTCACCAGCAACTTCTTCTATACGCTGTTCTTCATAAGGCTTTAAAAGAAATAAAATCCTCTCTCTTATCTTTTGAAGTCTTCTTTTTCGTGGAAGATTTGCATAGTCTTTGAAAAATAATTCATCTAAGTCCTGAGATGAAATTATTAAATCCCCTCTAAATTTAATATTCTTAAAGTTTGTATCTTCCTTTTCCATAAAGGTTACATACCTCTTTAGTATATCTATGAACTCCTTTGAAGATTTAAACTTAATATTATTGATTCTTATTTGATAGTCGGATTCCTTCTTTGATGCTAAAATATATTCCATCATTTCGCTATAGTTTTCTTTGCTAAGTCCTCCACCTAAAGCCTTGTGCATATATTCTTTAAATGTAGTCTGACACATATTATCTTCTCCGAGTTCAGGTAATACATCAGAAATATACTCATTAAAAATATCATTTGGCGAAAATATCACTATATTTTTAGGCGTTATTTTATCCCTATGCTTATATAAAAGATAAGCAATTCTATGAAGAGCAACAGAAGTTTTTCCGCTTCCAGCTGGCCCTTGAACAATCAGATTTTTATATTCTTCATTACGAATTACTTTATTCTGCTCTCTTTGTATAGTTGTTACAATGCCTTTCATCTTGGTGTCGGTACTTTTACTCAAGATATCCTGTAATACTTCATCATCTATCTTAAGATTACTGTCAAACATATATTCAATTTCACCATTATTAATTTTATACTGTCTTTTAAGTGTAAGTTCACCCTCTACTATACCCTCAGGACATTTAAACTCTGCCTGTCCAATTTCATAATCATAAAACATACTTGAAATTGGCGCTCTCCAGTCATATATTAGAAAATCAAAGTTATCATTAATAAGATTAGATATTCCTATATAACACTTTTCTGCCCTTTCCTCCCCTTTTTCAATAAAATCCATTCTTGCAAAATATGGGGATAAAAGTACTCTTTCGTATTTTTGCTCAAGCTTTCTTGTGAATTCATGAGTTCTTTTCTGTATTTTCATAGTATTAATAGACTGCATAAAGTCTACGATCTGTTCTAATCCATTATTTACAGAAACTGATCCTACATTTTCCCATAACTCCCTTTGTACTTCAATTGCATCACTTTTAAATTTTTCCCTAAAGTTACGTTTTTCATCAAGTTGTTTTTGAGCTTCTTTAAGTACCTCTAGCAGCCATTCACGTTCAAGTTTCCATTCAAAGTCGTTATTTTTCATAATATTTCGCTCCTTATGATAAAATAATTTTATAGAATTAATTCAAAACTCTATTGACATTGCTTTTTCGAAAGTGTATAATATAATTAGAGATTTATAAATAACATTATTCAAAAGCGATATCTAACTTATTGTATCGTTTTTATTTTGTTGTGTCAATAGTAAAGACATTTGTCATTAGACAAATGTCTTTTGTTTTTTCTTTATGAATTTATATTTGAGTGAATTCTGCGGACTGTTTACTTCTTGAACGCATAACCTTTGAAAGTATCAGAAATACATAGTCTGCACGGCACTCTAATTTTCTCCATTAAAGTGGCAATTTCATAATAATGGCTGAACCTTCTCCATATACACTTTGTGCTAACAAATGTCCCTTATGTTTAACTACAACAATATCATAACAAATGCTCAAACCTAAGCCAGTTCCTTCGCCAGGTTCTTTTGTCGTGAAGAAAGGATCAAATATTTTATTTATATTTTCTTCTTCAATGCCAGTACCATCATCTCTTATTTCTAAACAAAAATATTCTGATTCCTTATAAGTCTTTATTTTTATGCTGCCTTTTCTATCTTTTATGCCAATGTAATAAATTGAATTTTTTATAATATTGAAGATAACCTGTTCAATTTGGAACCTATTACACTTAATATAATCATCATCAATTAAGTTTAGCTCTAAGTCAAATAAATCATCAATTTTGTATTCTTTAAGTTCCATTTTCAAAATTTTCATAGATTCTTCTATTAATTCACTGAACTTATTCATTTCAAAATTATCGTAAGCATCTTCATTAGAAAATCTAATGATATTTTTAATTATGCTGCTTATTTTTTCAAGACCTTCATTTGTCTCCGTTATAACTGGTTCAAAGTCTGATAGGATAAATTCTAATTTACCTCTAGAACCTAATAGCTCTTCAAGTTCTTTTTTATCAGAAAAATATTCTTCATTTTCCTTAATAAAAGTTAAATATTTATCTAAATATTCTTTTATAGTTTTAGCATAACTTTGAATTGTATATATATTTGAAGTAACATATCCTAAAGGCGTATTGATTTCATGAGCAATTCCTGCTGAAAACCTTCCTATAGTAGATAGTTTTTCTTTATTTACCAATTCAATTTGTGTTGTTTTAAGCTTTGCATTTGACTCCTTAAGTTGAGCATTAGTATTTTTCAAATTATTATAGGATTCCATCAAAGCATTTTGATATTCCCTCATCTTTATTGCTGATTTTAATCTGGATGCGAATTCTATAGGCTCAATTGGTTTATTAATGTAGTCATTAGCTCCAAATTCAAAACTCTTTTCCAAGTATTTTTTATCTGTTAGCGATGTAAACATCAAAATGATAACATTCTTATTATTTCTTCTTATAATCTCTAAGGTTTCTATTCCAGATAACTTAGGCATAACTATGTCTAATAGTATAATATCTATATTCTTAGTATTTACAATTTCAATGGCTTCCTCTCCTGATGCTGCTGTTATAATATCACATTTGATTTCACTTATTTTAATTACCTCTTTTGCCGTCATTATGTTAAACTTTGTATCATCAACAATTAAAATATTCATAATTCCCAACCCCTAATCTGCAATTTTTAGACCTGTATTGATGTTTATTAAGAACTTGTCAGGAACTATAGTAATCTTGCCTCCAAATATTTTGCTTAAGCCATCTAGGAAATTTAATATAAGCTTAGCTTCTGGCTTACTAATAGTCTTTATAAAATTATTTTTGTTTCTAATGAAAAAATTAATATTTAAAGTTGAGTTATGCATGAAATTTAATAATAGTTCTTCTTCTTTTGAATCCCAAGTAATAACCTCTAAAACATTATTAAATATTAACTCAAACACTCGCTTGTTACCTAAATAATTAATTTGAGCTGTATTATTATTATCATAAATTATAGGTAATTTTCTACTTTTTAACTCGTCAAATTTAGGCTGCAATGAAGTTAAATTAAAAGTTTCAGAAATGCTTGGAACAGTCTCTAAATATTGAAAATATACTTTATCTATTAATTCACTAATGTGTTTTTGCTTAGAGCATTCATTATTTAAGCTATCATACATACTATTTTTTAAGTCAAATATTATTTTTGAAACCACTTTAATATAATTAATATCCTTTTGACTATTTTTTACTAAATTATTGTTGCTATCAAGTATCTTCTTATATAACTTATTTTTTTCTTCTATTTGAACTTTAAATATCTCATTTTCTTTTACTAAGTTATAATATTTTAAAGCTTCACGAATAGCTGGAAGAAATTCCTCTTCATTATTCCATGGCTTTGTAATATATTTAAAAACACCTACTTTATTTACTGTGGCTATTACTTGCGATATTTGAGCATATCCTGAAAGTACCATTCTAACTGTGTTAGGAGATATTTCTTTAACTTTCTCTAAAAGTTCTAAGCCATTCATTTTAGGCATTCTCATATCTGTAACTATTACAGCAATCTCATTTTCCTGAAATTGTTCTAAGGCTTTTTCTCCACTCCCTGCAAAAAGCGACTTAAAATCTTCTTGAATAGTTATTCTATTTATTGAATTTAATATATTAGTTTCATCATCCACAAAAAGTACATTAAATCTATCCATGCTAATTCTTCCTTTCTACTAAGTTTTTTACTATCTGTTCACATCTTTCTTCAGATATTCCGTAATTGTCAAAAACCTCTAAATAAAGCTTTGGTTTATAATTTGGATTTATTATATGCCAAGAATAATAATCTGCAATGTAAATCATTGATACGAGCTCTCTATTTGCATCGCTGCTTAACATAGGATTATGATGATATAACGCACTTTCGACTATTGCATACGGTATATCCCACCATTGTAATAGATATCCGCCTAATTCTTCATGATCTATTTTGAATTTTTCTTTCTCTAAAGTACTTATCTCACCTAAGGATTTGTCAGCCGCTAATTTATAAATATCATCATATTCCTTATCATATATCTTAAAGAAAGCTACTTTTCCTATATCATGAAGAAGACCTGCAGTACCGTAATAATCAGGAATCTTTTTACCTAATGCTTTATTATATAATTCTATTAGTATTTTATTAGTTAAGTTTGAATGTTCCCATATTTCATTTTTATTATAAAAATCATTTCCTGATTTAAAAACTTCTGCAGTTGCCATAATTGCCTTTAAATTTACTAGTCCAAGGCTTAATACTGCCGTCTTTATTGAAGCTGTCTTAATTCCATAAAAAGCTGAATTTATAATTCTTAGAACTTCAGAACTTAAAGTTATATCTGCCTCAATTAATCTTACTATCCTATCTATATTGTGATCATCATGTTCAACAACATCGCTTATTTCTTGTAGTACAGAAGGAATTGTCGGAAGCTTGCCCATTTCTTTTATATGGTTTAAGGATATATTATTATGTAATAATTCTTCAGTTTTAAAAACCTCATCAATAGCTCTTCTAAAATCATCCTTTTTCCAAGGCTTAGTTATAAATAGCTTTGCTAAATTATTATAAATAGATTTAAATACAGTTTTTTCATCTGTAAAGCCACTTAATATTAATCTCGTTACCTCCGGGTATAATAATTTAACTCTTTTTAATAATTCATATCCATCCATTTCGGGCATTCTCATATCACTTACTATTAGATCAATATGGTTTTTTTCAAGAATATCTAAAGCTTCTCTTCCACCGTTTGCAATATACACGTCATAAGGGCTGTCAAAAAATTCTCTTCTGATTGAATTTAAAATAGCTTTTTCATCATCTACAAATAAAATAGACTTACTCATTTTGGCTCACCTCTTCCTTTTCTTCATGTCTAATAGGAAGCTTTATAGTAACCTTTGTACCTTCTCCTAAAACACTGTCAACAATCAAATCTCCCTTATGAGTATTTTTTATAATATCATAGGCAATACTTAATCCAAGTCCAGTACCTTTACCTATAGGTTTTGTTGTAAAAAATGGTTCAAATATTTTATCTAAATTTTCCTTAGGTATACCTGTACCATTATCTTCTATAACACAACTTACAAATAAATCATCACTAAAAGTATAAATTTTTAGTAATCCAAAGTAGTCTAGATCCGCATTCTCTTGTTTCTCCTTTATAGCGTGGGAAGAGTTAATAATAAGATTTAATATAACTTGGTTTATTTCACTAGGGATTGCTTCCACTTGTGGTATTTCATCTAGCTCAATTTCAATATTAGAGTTATATTTAATTTCATTTTTAGCAATAACTAGAGTATTTGTTATTCCATAGTTTAAATCATATTGTTCAAAATTCTTTTCTAAAGATGAATGAGCAAAATTCCTCATTGCAGCTATTATCTTCTGAACTCTTTCAATTCCACCTTCAGTATCCTTTAATAACTCATCAATATCATCCATTATAAAATCTAAATTATATTTTCTTTCTAAACTCTCTACATTTGCCACTTCATCTTTAACCAAGCACATTCCTTCTTCTGAATTAGCTAGCAAACTTTTATATAGCAATATTATCTCATTAAGCTTTTCAACATATTTTTTTAATGTTCCAAAATTACTTATGATAAAGCCTAAAGGATTATTAATTTCGTGAGCTATTCCAGCAGATAAATGACCTAAGTTTGCCAATTTATCTTCTTCAATCATCATAAATTGAGCATTTTCTAAATTCTTAATACTCTTTTGCAATTCTTCATCTTTAAGCTTCAATTGACTTAGGAGGCTTTTCTTTTCTTCAATATTTTCAGAAATAATAAGATATTTCTTAACATTTGAATTTTCCTCAAAAATTTGACATATAGATACCTTTAGACAAAATACAGAATTTTCTTTATTTTTAGCATAAATTTCACCATTCCAATTTTCAAATAGAAATAAATTGCTTATTTGACTTATCTTATTATCTTCTGTATAACTACTTTCAAAATAAAATAAATCGTTAATATTCATATTTTTAAGCTCTTCCTCAGAATAATTCCACATTTTTTCTGTTGATGCATTAAAGAATTCTAACTTTCCATTAGAATCGGTAATTAGTAAGGACTGCTTGATATTTTTGATTATAGTCTCAAATAAATATTTCATTTCCATAAAAACTCAACCCCATTTTTAAATATTCTTTTATATTACTATAATTTCTACATTAAATACCAAAATCCTTCAACTTTACATTTATTTATAACTTATTACATAACAAATTATATTCTATCTTTAAAAATCTCTTTATTTTTTCTACTTATTGTCAAATTAAAGCAAACTAAACTTAAGAACTTATATAAAATCAATAAAGCTGAGACTTTCTAAATACAAGAAAGCCTCAGCTCAACTAATTTTCTATTACACTTTTTGTGCACACATAATCAGGTATCATATGCATTTTTTTAATTTCAAGAAATAATCATTTAAAATTTGACCACTCAAATTTATTAGTAAGTAGTTGTTTAACTTTGTACTTATATTAATATCTTAGAAGTACACAAAAATATGTTGTATTTAAATGCTCCCAAGTATATAACTCCAATTTTTGATTGTGTGATAATAACTTAATCAGCGAACAAACGCGAGTAAATTTTCTGCTAGAGCTTATTTCATTTAGTACTTGTCACACTAAAAGTGGAAACATGAAGTTATGGAAGGCAATCTCCAATTTAGAGCTTTCCAGTGAAGATTTTCCCTGCAATGCCTAATGCGCTGCATGCTTTAGGGAAACCTACATATGCTGCACATTGCAAAATAATTTCTAAGATTTCTTCTTGTTTTAATCCAGCTTTAAGAGCACCTTTTATATGAAAATCTAATTGTTCAAATGCGCCTTGTGTTATAAGAGCAGTTATAGTTACAATTTCTCTTGTTTTTAAATCCAAATTTGGTCTTGCATATATTTGACCAAATCCAAAAGAAATCATTTTATCCAAAAAATCTGGAAATATCTCTCCCACAGAATTTATCATTTGTTCACCATTTTCATCTGTCATTTGTTTTAACATATTGATTCCGTTATCATAATCTTTATTCATTTTACTATCCCCTTTTCATAGTTGGCGGTATTTCATTTGGATCAACCATAACTTCTATTAGAATTGCTTCCCTATGTAAATTTGAAATTTCTAACGCTTCTTTTAATTCAAGTTCATTGCAGCATCTAAATGACTTTACACCAAGAGATTCACCAAATTTTTTACCATCTAATGGTACATTATAATTTGTTCCTACTGTCTTTCCAAAAAACTTTATCATAGCCTTTTCTGGCATATCTAATCTTCCATTATTTATTACTATAAAGGTAACTGGAATATTATAATTTGCTGCTGTTGAAATTTCAGCTCCCTGCATAAAAGTACATCCATCACCTGTCATGCAAATAATTCTTGAATTATAGTTTGCTAGTTGCGCTCCGATTGAGTATCCTATAGCATGCCCCATAGCTCCAAATACGTCATCGAAAAAGAATGTGCCTGGTTTTCTGATATTAAAATATCTTATTGCATAAAAAGAATGACTTCCATCATCGCCAAAAACGACAGCATCATCCGGTAATACTTTTCTTATTATTTCCATAGCATGAGCAGATGAAAGATACTTATTGATTTCTTTAATATTATTTTTAAATTCATAAATCTCTTCTAATAAAGTATATTCTTTTCTTCTCTTATCTTTAGCTTTATCTAATACTAGCTGTAGATTTTCTTTGATATGACCAATAATAGGTAGTGTTTTAACTGGTAATGCTTTTTCTATGAATGTATTATCATAATCTAAATGAACAACTTCTTTAGGATAATTGTCCGGTGATATTCCTACTAAAGACATATCAGATAGTTTACTTCCTATGACTATCATTAAGTCTATATCTTCCTTAATATATTCACTTGATTTATCTGTACCACCTAAACCTAATGCGCCAAGTGATAAAGGATGGTTCTCAGAAAATGTTCCTTTTCCTCCTGGAGTCGTCATAACTGGTATGTCCCAAATTTCAGCTATGTTTTTAACTTCTTCGTAAGCTAGACTTGAATGTACTCCTTTACCTGCTAATATAACAGGTTTTCTAGCATTATTTAGTTTACTAACAAATTCATCTAATCTCGATGATATTAGTTTATCCATATTGTTAGGTAAATCAAGTTCAAATTCATCTATTTCTTCATCAAGTATATCAAGAGGTATTGATAAATGAACTGGCCCTTTAACTCCTGAATAAGCTTTTTCTAATGCATGTTTTAATAATATTTGAAACTGATCAGCTCTTTCGACTCTAGCACTAAATTTAGTAACTGATTCAAACATCCTAACTAAATCTGTACCAAAAATTGTTGAATCTTGTCCTATAGCTTTTCCAACATTATGCATAGATTGCTGCCCAGTAATAAATAGTACTGGTACATGGTAAGCTTTAGCCTGTCCTGCAGCAGTTAATGCGTTTGTGCCTCCAGGTCCAGAAGTTACAAGAGCAACACCCAATTTCTTGTTAATTAACGAGTAACCTGCTGCTGCATAACCAGCACCACTTTCATGTTTACTTAAAATAAAATTAATATCTTGTCTATCCAATTCCATAATCAAAGAAGCAAGAGGTCTTCCTGGTACTCCAAAAACATTATTAATCCCCCATTTTCTAAAATTGGATACTAAAATAGATGCTATGTTTCTCATATGTATCTCTCCTTTTATAATTAATATTAATATTCTAGAAAGTAATTTTAGAATATTAATCATCTTATCTGATGTCTATCCACAATAGCACAAATGTGTTACATAAAACCTCTCTCACTAAATTCAAATGAATCACATTTAAGTGATTATAACTCCTTAAGTGGTTAACTAATAATAAACCGTTAACTCATAGATTTCCACTTTCACTTATGTGCTTTCTGAATCAAGTTTTTCCTTATTCCAAACTAATTGCTGCATAAAATCCCATATGTACAGCTGTGCCAACATTCCCAACTTTTTCACAATCGCCTATAATCCTAGTTTTTGTATAATATTTTGCTTTTATTGCCTCTGCCAGTTTATTGTTCATTACCATGCCCAAGGCATTAATCGCACTATCAGCTTTTATAAATTCAGATGAACCATCATGTTTTTCTATATAAACGCCCTTACTATCAATTGATGTAACTTTACTATTTGTATAAATTTTCACTCCCGCCTTATAAAGCATAGGTATTAATGATGCTGCATTAACAAACAAAGCATCCTTTGCAACTGCATCTGACATTTCAATAATCGTAACTTTCTTACCATCTTCAGTAGCGAATTCCAAAGCACTATCACAGCCTGATAAGCCGCCCCCACATATAACAATATCCTCACCTTTTAATAATCCTTTATCTTTATGTGCCTCAATTAAATTAATAACATTTGAACCGTCGATACTAGGAATTTGAGGATTAGCTGGAACTGCACCTGTTCCTACGATGATTTTATCGCACTTTGCTAATATCTCATCAGCTTCAGAAACTTCTGTGCCTAGTTGAATTTTAACATTTAAATTTTTAAACTGAACACCATACCAATCTATTAATCTGCGCAACTGACTCTTAAAAGCAGGTGTCGAGACTGCTGCAATCTGTCCGCCAATTACTTTTTCTTTCTCAAATAGAGTAACCTTATGTCCCTCAATTGCAGCAACACGTGCTGCCTCTAACCCTGCTGGCCCAGCTCCTATAACTACGACATTTTGCGGAATTTTAGTATGCTTAATTTTAAAACGCTTTTCATTACAAGCTTGCGGATTTACAGAACATCCTAACTTAGCAAATCTACCTGCAATACGTCCTATACATCCCTCATTACAGCGAATGCATGGTCTTACATCTTCACGATTACCATTCATAAGCTTATTTGGCATTTCTGGATCTGCTATTAGAGGACGTCCAAACATGACAAAATCAGCATTCCCAGATTCTATTAACCTAACTGCTGTTTCGGGCGTATGGTTTCCCGAATTAAGTATTGGAAGATTAACAGCTTTGCGTGTAGGCTCACATAAATATTCCATACATGCATCGCCTAAATATGAAGGCGGAAAAACATATTCAATTGCCTCAGACGATCCTGCATCTATATCTATTGCATCAACTCCGGCCTCTTCCAGTAGTTTAATAAGATGTACGCTGTCTTCTATAGTACGTCCACCTTCAAATCGATGATCAAGTGATATACGAAATAATATTGGCATATCTGGTCCAACCGCATTTCTTACTGAACGAATAATTTCCATAGGAAAGCGAGCGCGTTTTTCATCTGTTCCACCATACTCATCCTCACGTTTGTTCCATATTGGAGACATAAATTGATCTATTAAATCTCCAGCATGTCCATGTATCTCAATCGCGTCAAAGCCTGCATTTTTAACGATTTTGGCAGAACATGCAAAATTTTTAATAATTTCTTTTATATCGTAATGACTCATAGGCCTACAATTAACTTTTCTATTATATGCTGCTGGTATAGGTGATGCTGACATCGGTGGCTCTCCATATTCGTTTGGAAGTGCATCACGTCCTGTACCACAACATAATTGGGCAGCTATTTTTGTCCCATATTTTTGCACAGTTTCACAAAGAGTAGTAAGTTTTGGTATTACATACGTATGCTCTAATATACCTGAAAGAGGACCTTGTGCTATATCATGCGAGATAAACTGAGCGCCCATAATTATAAGTCCCACTCCGCCTCTTGCACGTTCTTCATAATAATCAATTTCATCATTTGAAATAGTACCATCACTATTGGATGCATTAATTCCTATAGGCGAAAAAACTATTCTATTTTTAACCTCCATGCTTCCAATTTTGAATGGCGTAAATAACTTCTTATAGTCCATAATAACTCTGTCATTCCCTTCTCGATACCTATCAAAATCTATATAGATACATTAAATAAATAACTCACTAATTAAATAGCTTAGTTTATAAAATTTTTTCATATATTACTTTTATAAATATTCCTTTAAAAATAAATATCAGAAAATTCAACATTAATGGCATTTACTAATCCATTATCTGAAGATATGAATGCATTGCTTTTCTCTTCAAATATAACTTCTTTAATAGGTAGTGTTATTGTAAATTTACTACCTATTCCTAATTCACTTTCTACCTTTATGCTACCTTCTAATATTTCTACAAGCATCTTTACTAATGCTAAACCAATTCCACTACCTTCTGCCTGTCTCGAAAGATTATTATCAACTTGTCCAAATCGTTCAAAAATCACTTCACGCTTATCTTCTGGAATCCCTACCCCAGTATCAATCACAGCAATTGATACTGTTTTATTATTCATATTTTCTGTAATCTCAACAGTTATATTTCCACCTTCTGGTGTGAATTTTATTGCATTTGATAAAAGATTCAAAATTACGCGCTCATATTTTTCATCATCTATTGAAGTATTTATGCTATATGTATTAGTTTTAAATCCAAATGCGATTTTCTTTTGCTCCGCATATATTTTTATAGACTCTGCAATTAATTGTGTTATAAATACAATATCTATATTTTTGGGGTTTAATTTAAATTGATCTGCTTTTAACTTAGTAATATCCAATAAATTATTTACAAGCCTCAACTGCCTGAAAGCATTTCGCTTTATGCTTCCTATTAAGTTTTTGACTGATTGAGGAATCTCATTAATATATACCTGTTCAATCAATTGAATAGCTGAATAAATTACATTTATTGGTGTTTTGAATTCATGAGTAATAAGGGTTATAAATTCATCCTTCATCACAAGATCTTTTTCTAAAAGCTCCCTTTGCTTTTTTTCTGATTCATATAATAGTTCTTTTTGCTTATTTATCTTACGATTTTGTTTTCTAAGCAATAGTTCTCGTTCTATGGCATCAACTACAGTAGTTAGTGTCATTAAGAAAAATGGATTATGAAGTATAACAGCCGTCATTATGCATATAGTTCCAAGTAAATTATCATCGTCTGAATAGTGGAATGGTACTCCATAACACGCGCTTTTCTGTAGACAATTATAATAATGACTATCTCCTATTATCTGTATTGGATGATTTTGTTTAAGAGTTAAACTTACTACATTTGTTCCCATAACCTCTTCACGAAATTGAATACCTGGCTTAACTCCAAATTCAAACATTGTTTCTCCTATAGCTTCGTCCCCAAGAATCTCTAATAAATACCCATTCTCATCAGTAATAGTAACTAATATAGGAGTACCTTCTAAAGATTTAATCATTTTATTGCCAAAAAATTTAACAACATCTAAAACTTCTTTATATACCTCTTTCTTTTTAGCTAATTCTAATTCTGATATAGCATTAGGAGACACTCTAGGTTTGTTGGGATCTAATCCTAATTTTCTACACTTCTTTTTTGATTCTATAATATAATCTGCTTCTTGCTCATCTATATCTTGCAACGTATATTGCCTCCTCAAAAGAAAACTTTAGTAATTTATGTATATTGATTCACTTTTTTACATAATTTACCCAACTATTATATCACTAACTTCCCATTATCGGAATATTTATTCTAATTAATTTCATAATTTACAATTAATTCATATATATTTTATATTTCATGTTTTTAAAACCACAAAAAAATGTAAAAATGTAACTAATATTACATGAAAATTGTCCGAATTAGAAAAATAATTTTCCACCCATTTTTACTATTCCCATATTTCATAATACTTGTCTTTTAGAAAATCTTTTAATGCACCTTAACCCTATATCTAATATAAATTGTTACATTTTTAACTTCTTTTGTTTTTAAATTCTTAACTTTTTTCCTTTTTAAATTGTAAAAAAGTTTTATTTTAAAAAATGTTCGTTCAAAAGAATATTTATTTGTGACTTGCTTTTAAGCGATTTGATTTATCATATAAAAAATATTACTATTATTTAACTTAATCCATCAATCACAAATAAAATAAGTGTAAATGCTAATCAATTTCTTAATTAATGCTTGAATATATTGATTTTGTATAACAGTAAAATGAATATTATGTAAATTAATTGATTGTTTTCCATTATAGGGATATAATTAATTGTACGGTAAAAAGACAAACTTAGTCGAATTAAATATCATGACATAAGTTTTATATACTAAAAGAACTACAAAGGAAGCTAATAACATACGGTTGTTGGCTAAGTTCAAAGAAGCAAATACAATAAAGGAAGTTAAGTCACTTGCGCGACTTAACTAAGTTCGAGTAACCAAAAATCAACTTCAAAGGACGCTGACGCCCTACGGTTGTCAGCTAAGTTCGAGAACCCAAATGTAAAATTTGGACTCTCACTTATCACTTATAACTTATCACTTATTAAGTATTTAGTTAGGGGGAAAATTATTAATGATAAACAAAATAATTAGTAAATTATTAGGACCAGTTATTGGAATTATGGGATTTATGCTAACCATGGGCGTATTAGAAATGCCAGCTTTAGCAGATGATAATGTACAAGCAATTTCTTCTTACACAAGTAGTACAACTTCAGCTGCTGCTACTTATAAAGATTATTCAGTTAATATAAATAAGAGCGTTACTCAAAATGGATTAAAAGTAACATTAGAAAAGGCAACGGTAACAAAGCATAAGTTAAATGCAGTAATTAAAGTAGAAAGCACACAACCTTTTGATAAAACTAAATACAATGATAACTCAATATTTCAATTACTTTATGGTGAAACTCATCGAGGCGGAGAAGGTATGTCGACTGATTTTATAGATGATAAAACTCTATTAATTACTATAGATCAAGATAATGACGACGAAGAATTTCCTGAAAGTGGTGATTTAAGGCTAGATGTAGTATTTCCTAATTATAAAGTTAACATAGGAATGGATTCAAACGCAGATTTTTCGGAATCATTTAAAAACATAATTGAAAAAGATCTATCAACAAAAATCTCTGGATCTGATCGGACCTTAAATAAATTGGAGTCTGATGTTTTAGGAACAACAGTTACTTATAGAGAGCCTCGAAAAGACCATGATGATATGTATATGGATTCTTCAATGATCTTAAAGGTTGGCGATAAAATGTATAGGTTAAGCGCTTCTGGAAGTTCTTCAGATGATAAAGAAACAAAAGGAACTTATGAATCAAAGTCGGCTACTTATGATATTCTTAAAGAGCAAAAAGATATAAGTGTAATACCTTTAACTTGTAATATAACTTGGGACGAATTTAGAAAAGCACATGAAAATGGTAATAAAAAAGAAGATACAAATAAACAAACAACTAATAATGTAACCTATTCAAAATCTTTCGATTTCTCTGATGGAAGTAAAGGAGAAATATATAATATTGAAAGAAATGATAATACTGTAAAAGTATATTGTAAGGGAAGTTCAGAAAAGGCAAGTTTATTAATGGCAAGTAGTATGAGTATGTATTATAATTTTACAGAAGGTCAAGTTTATTACTCTAATTATGATAGCGATAAAAATATGAGTTTCTATAAAGATCCAAATGTTGCTCTTGGATATATCGTAGAGTTTAATAATGTAGAAAAAGATAAGGCCTTAGATATAATTTCTAGAGATAATATAGAACAAATAGATAGATATAATCTAGGAAGTGAAATACAAATTTCTAAATAAAATACAGTTTAAATATTTCTGTTAGCTTTTTGTTATACACTTATCAATTCTAAAATTAGTTTTACGATAGTAAAAATTTGATTTTATTCAAATAAATAGAGCGGCTTTTATGCTGCTCTATTATTCTATTGTTACAAAATTCTTATAGCTTAGTTTGCACTTTTATAGCTTTTCTTCAATATTAATTTTAGCGTTTAGTCTTCATCATCAATTTCAATTTGTTCCTTCGCCCAATCACTGAGACCTTTTAATGAAGGAATCAATTTCTTACTATTCTCCGTTAATGAATATTCCACACGAGGAGGCATTTCTAGGTATTGTATACGCTTTACTATTTTATACTGTTCTAATTCCTGCAAGCAGTTACTTAGCGACATATTAGTAATTCCATTTAGTTCTCTTTTTAATTCATTAAAACGTACTACTTCTTTTTTGGTTAATATACATAGTATAGGCAATTTCCATTTACCACCAATTACTTTAAGTAAATATTGTAGATGAGTATTTATGGACTTATCCTTTCTTTCATCGTTCATAATAAATAATCTCCTTAGTAAAATTAAATATACCTAGTCAAAAAAAGTTGCGTACTAGTATATTTTTGATTTAGTAATATAATTATATCATAATATAAATTTTATTTTAAATGAAAAGGAGCAAAACATTTATGAAAATTATCGCTATTAACGGGAGCCCACGTAAGAACTGGAATACAGCAACTTTATTAAAGAAATCTCTTGAAGGAGCAGCCTCAAAAGGAGCAGAAACTGAACTTATAAACCTCTATGACTTAAAATATAGTGGCTGTATAAGCTGTTTTGCCTGTAAAAGAAAAAACGGTGAACATGGAAAATGTGTAATAAGAGATGATTTAACCCCTATTCTCGAAAAATTAAAAACAGCAGATGCAGTTATCTTTGGTTCTCCCATTTATTACATGAATATTACTGCTGGAATGACTGCACTACTTGAGCGTTTCTTATTTTCTAATAACATCTATAGCGAAGAAATACCAACGGTTTATCCTAAGAAAATCCCTGCAGGATTTATTTATACTATGAATGCTACAGAAGAACAAATTAATCAATTTGGAGTTAAGCAAAGTTTTACTTTACGTGAAAATATGATTGCAAGAACCACAGGAAAACCCCTAGAATCATTATATAGTTATAATACTTATCAATTCTCTGATTATGATAAATACGAATCTTCTAGGTTTTCTGAAAAAGAAAAAGCAAAACATAAAGCTGAACAATTTCCTGTTGATTGTCAAAAAGCCTTTGACATGGGAGTAACGCTTGTCACAAATGTATAATGAAGCAGTAGCTAATCAAGCTACTGCTCTATTCTCCGTTTCACTGTTCTCTTTAACATTGAAACGTATAATCCAATTGAATATCATAAAAAACTGCTTTATCTATATGAATTATTCTGCATGCTTATACAAAATCACACTTTCAATATAATTTATATACCTTCTTAATTCATTTGATTCTTCTCTAGTAATTTCTCCTGATTCATACATATTACGAACTGCTGAACGCTCTATATCCATGGCTTTAATTCTTAGTTCTTCCTTTTGTTTTATGTTTTCCTCATTATATTTAACTACGTTTCCTTTGAATCTATTAATCATGGTTCTATAATATAGAATTACATCTTGTGCAGCGTTTGATCCTTCATGACTTCTTAGATATTCCTCTAATGCTTCAATTGCAGCTTGAAAGGATTTCAATTGAATATCTTTTACTAATTTCAAATTATTTAGCTTGATTTCTTTTCTCTTCCTGAACTTTTTATAAAAAATCTTCGTTGCTCTCATTAATTTCCTTACAAGAAACATAGTATCTTGACTAGGATTTCTTAGAAAGACTTCTTCTCTATAATCTAAAGATTTATCAAGTGCTTTAAATACTTGTTCATCAATCTCACTTTTACCCATTAATTCATTAATATATTTTCGCTCTGCCTTTAACGCTATTAATTGTATTTCAACCATTTCTTGCTGATTAAATTTTTTCTCAACTGCGTTTGAAGTTTGCTCAAATCTAAGATTTTGAGATATATGTTTATATTCATGAATTAATTCATAAGCTACTGCTTCATTTTTATCATTTAATTCTGACTCAATAGCTTTAATACCGGCTGATAAAAGTCTGTTTTTGGCATCAATTAAGTTTTTATCAATAATCTTTTCATCCTCATTCAATTCATCTTTACATAAAAATGGCAAGAACACTGTTGCACATATTAGTGTAAATAATATTACGCCAGCAGTTAAAAAAAGTATCAGTGAGCGTTCTGGAAATGCATCTCCGTTATTCAAGAAAAAAGGTATTGATAGAACTCCCGCCATTGTAACCGTACCTCTAACACCTGTTAAACTAGTTAATAAGGCTATCTTTACATTAGGTACTTCTATATCTTTATTTTTGCTTAAACGATATTCATAAAAAGCTGAAATATAAGACCAGACAAAACGAATTGCCAAAATAACAAAACCAATTGCAATAACATATCCAATGGCCTTTAAATTTCCTATATTTGGATCAGCTATTGTTTCACTCATTGATAGAGGAATATTTAATCCTAATAATAAGAATACAATTCCATTTAACACAAATAAAATAATGGACCATATATTTTCTGTAAGTACCTGCTCTTCCGCTATGCTAGTTTCAAATCTTCTGCTGATAAGTGAATGAATAATACCTGCAACCACCACAGCAATTACTCCTGATGCGTGTAGAAGTTCTTCAGTAATTATAAATATTACAAATGGAGCTAATATCTGCAGAAGAGAGTGAAAGACAACATCATTTATACCCTCTTTACGCAAATTAAATCTTATTAATGTCAAAATCAAGGCAAAAATCAAACCTAAGACCGCCCCAGCCAAAAATAAATACGAAAAATTTAAAATTGCATCTTTTAATGAGAAATAGCCTGTTACTACAGCAGCTATAGCGTAATTAAAAGCTACTATACCTGATGCATCATTTATCAAAGACTCTCCTTTAACAAGATTTAATACTTTTTCAGGTATGTGAATTCTCTTTGCTATACCATTTACAGCCACTGGATCAGTTGGTGATAAAATAGCTGCTAATGCAAAGGCAGCTGCAAGAGGAATTCCTGGTATCATCCAATGAATAAAATATCCTCCACCTATAGTTGTTAATAAAACTAGTATTAAAGAATTTCCAAATATTGAGCGCCTCATTTTCCATAACTCTTCTCGTGGAAAGTATTTTCCATCATTATATAAAATCGGTGCTACGAATAAGAGAAAAAACCATTCTTCTTCTAATTCAAAAGAAGTATGTTTAAATGCAAATGCAATAATTACACCCAAAACAATTTGTGTCAAAGCTGTAGGTATAGATGGAACATAGTGACTAATAATATTTGAAATCAATAAACATCCCATCAACAATAATATCGTCATTAGTAAATCCACTTCATATCCCCTCCTTTGGTCTATTTTAACTTATATGTTATTACTATTATACATGATAAAATCACTCAACAATAATCTTTTTTATAAATTAGTATTTTGGGAATGTAATCTTACTTCTAGTCTACCCTATAAATATAAAAAAACTTATTAGCTTCTTAAAAGCTAATAAGTTCTATTTTCTCAAAGAAATTTAATAAAAATTATTAAAATACCTTTATTGATCTTAACACCTATTCTTTGCTAAATAGTAAAGAGTTCTCACACCAACTCCTGTACCACCTTTAGTGCAATAACTAGTTTCCTTTTCAGTCCAAGCTGTACCTGCAATATCTAAATGTAACCAAGGCTTATTTTGTACAAATTCGCCTATAAATAATCCAGCAGTAATAGTACCTGCATGCCTGCCTCCAGTATTTTTTAGATCTGCTATATCGGACTTAATAAGTTTTTTATAATCATCAAAGTTAGGTAATCTCCAAACTTTTTCATCAGCTTTAAGTGATGCATTTTCTAAATCTTTATAAAACTCATCGTTATTAGATACCACAGCTGTTGTAGTAACTCCAAGTGCAACTAAGGCAGCTCCTGTTAATGTAGCTAAATCTATAACCTTATTAACTTTTTCCTTCTCAATTATATAATGTACCGCATCTATGAGAGTAAGCCTTCCTTCTGCATCTGTATTTAAAACTTCAATATATTTACCAGCCATAGAACCAATTATATCTCCTGGTTTATATGCAGCTCCAGATATTAAATTCTCGCATGCAGCAATTACTCCTACAACATTTATCTTTAACTTTTTCTTTGCTATAGCACTTATTGCTCCAATAACTGATGCAGCTCCACCCATGTCTGATTTCATTGAATCCATGCTGCTAGTTGGCTTTATAGAATATCCACCTGAATCATAAGTGACTCCCTTTCCAACAAGACCTAATATGTCGTCCTTTTTGCTTTCATCTCCAAAATATCTCATTACAATAAGTCTAGGAGGAAGTTCTGAACCTTTTGCCACTGATAGGAAAGATTCCATTCCAAGTTCATTAATTTTCTTTTCATCGAATACTTCAACTTCAAATCCATATTTGTTTCCAGAGCCAATAACCTTTTCTGAAAGAGTTTCTGGATATAGTACATTAGCTGGTTCATTAACTAAATCCCTTGCAAATTTAGTTGTTTCAACAAGTATCAAAGCTTCATCTATATATTCATATATTGAGTTTGTTTTTCCATTTTCATCAGTGCAGATACTTACCTCAATTTCCGAATTTTCATTAGCTTCAGTCTTGTATTTATCAAATCTATATTCTCCAAAACCAATTCCTTCAACCATAGACTTTGTAATATCTTCAACTGATAACTTTTCATTAGATATCATATTTAATGCTATTTTTTTAGCTTTTAATTCAATTGCCTTTTTTATTGCCTTTCCAAAAGAACCTCTTATAATTTCTGTTGTCAACTCATCCTTGCTTCCAAGTCCAATAAATATTATGTCTTGAACTCCACTTTCAACTACATTGGTAGCCGCACATATTTCCCCAGCATTACCTTTAAATTTATTGCTTTCTCTAAAATGCTTATATATAACAGTAAGCTTTTCATCTTGCAAATCTTTATTATCACTATAAACAGGAAGCATAACCAAGTCAGCTTCATGAGCTTTAATTGTATTAATTTTAAATTCCATACTATTCCCTCCATCTATAAAAGTTAGTTAATATTCTTAATTTTTATTTACTGTTTACTACGTGTACAAACACTAGAAATATTTCATTCCTTTATAGTTTATTATTTCAATCATAAACTCATTATATGTTATAGATATCCAACTTTAAAACTAAATTTTTGTGATAATTTACCGAAATAATAAATATGCATTAAGTGCTCGCTTAAGACTGAAATTTAGAAACTTGATTTTAACATACATATTAAAATTGTAAACAGTATACACATAATTTATTAAAGCCTAAGCATCTATCATTAATGTTACGCTTTTATTGTAGTTATTATACCATATAATACGAATATGAATACCTTTTTCCATCTTTATTCAATTGGTTCTTTTCAAACCAATTGAAAATCATATTATATAACTTATAACTTCAAATAAAGTACAACAGCAGCCGACTTAACTAAATTATAATTTACTATAAGATAAAGCTATTTTTATTATACTTTTCGAAAGCTTTTCCTTAATAGGTAGTTCCTAAATAATGAAAAGCACTGCACTAAATATATCGATTTAGCACAATGCTTACATATTAAAAATAGTTTTATTTAATTATAATTCCGAGTTTTAGGAAACTACGCTTACTTGCTTTTGTCATCATTATAGAACTTATTATTGTCATTTGCTTTTTATCTAGATAAATTAAATATTCTCAAAACTTCTTCTACAGAATTAGTTCGATTCATTTCATCTATAAAATCATCTTGTTCTATTATTTTCATTAATTCCTTCAAAGCCTTCATATGGCTTTTATTATCTATTACTGACATAGTTATTATTACCTTTACCGGATCATTTTCAAGGTTTCCAAATTTAATTGGGTATTTTAATGTCATAATACTAAAGCCAATTTTATACGCTCCATCTTCTGGCCTTGCATGAGGCATTGCTATTCCTGGTAAGATAACTATATACGAACCCAATTTTTCAACATTATTTATCATAGCATCAATATAAGAGTCGTTTATGCAGCTGTTTCTTTTAAGAATTTGTCCACCTTTTACTATTGCTTCTTTCCAGTTTTCTGCTTCTTCATTTAGTTTAATGCATTTATCATTTATTATTTCACTTAATGAAGGCTGAATTGTTTCTTTGTATGAACTTAAGCATGTCACTATTTCTTTTTCTAAATTTGAGTAGTTGCTTATTATGCAGTTCTTATCAACTATATTCAGTATATTTTTTATGACACTTCTTTTTGATTCCAAATTCATATTATAATATTCATCATCTTCATTGAAACATTTAGAAAAACTTTTTTCACTTTCAAACTCTTTCTTATTTTCAATATCATCAAGTTCTTGTGAATATTTTGAAAAGAATAAACTTAACTCACTTATATTTTTTTCTGTCAAAAATGGACTTACTAAAATACATCTTATACCTATTATATTAATTGGGATTGTTGTTATAATTAAATCTATAGGTTCTCTTTTTGCTATCTTTTCAATATCGTGGCTTGAAACTGTATCTATTATGTTTATGTCAAATATTGATTTAAGCTTTATTGATACAAATTTTGATGTCCCAGCTCCAGTAGCACATACCACTAAAACTCTAGGGTTTATCTTATTTAAATTCTTTATCCGCTCTAAAGATGCCATAAAGTGCAAAGTTATATAGCCAATTTCTTCTTTGCTTATTTCTGCATTTAAATCCTTTTCCAAAAATATCAGGCTTTCTTCTACTAAAGTAAAAACTTCCTTATATTTATATATAATTTCATCAAGAAGAGGATTATTTATACTGACTCCATGTTTTAATCTATAAATCATTGGTCTTATATGCTGAATTAATCCTTCTAAAAGATGCTCATCCGCTTCAAAATTATACTTTGTCCTTTTCTCAACTTCACTTATCAATGTAGCTGAAATAAGCTGTATGTATATTAGATCATCATTTTTTTCTTCTTTTAACATTACATTACTTCCAAGAAGATGTATTGTCATATACCCAATTTCACTTTTGGGTATCTTTATATCATATCTATCCTCCAGCATTCTTGCCATTGCAGAAGCTATAGAAAATTCACAAGTTTTACTTAAATTTTTAAGCTCATTCTCATCCATCACGATATCTTTAGCTAGTTCAATTCTCTTTATGGCAATTGCAATATGAATCAATAAATTGTTAAATGAATAATCAGATAATGTACTTTCTAATTGATCTTCTGCAGTCTTTATTACATTACCTATGAATTCTATATCCATATCCTTAAATAACTTTTTAAAATTAACACCAATCAAATCTGAGTCAGCTACATTTTCAAACATAAGATTCGAAACAACTTTTCTAAGATCTTTCTCATCTCCAATAGCTTTTATTCCTTTGGATTTTTCACTTTTAAGCTTTATATTATTACCTTCAAGTAATTTTCTAACTTCTTTAAGGTCATTATTAATAGTTCCTCTGCTGACGAACATATTTTCAGCTAGGCTGTTTATTGTTAGATAGCTATTTTTTTCTAATAACTTATAGATTATATAAATTGTTCTTTCCTTTTGAGACATAACATAATCATAGCTGTTTATGGATTCTATTAAGTTTAAAAGTCTCTTATTTTCATCTTGTCTTAAATCTATTGATATTCCCTCATTAGGTTTTCTAACTAATGGTTTTAAATTTATTTCTTTTAAATACTCATCTATTCTATCTAAATCATATCTTATACTTCTAGAACTTATTTTAAACTTAAGAGCAATATCCTTTATAGTTAGAGGCATACTGCTGCTTGCTATGAGTTTTAGTATATCTGAACACCTGCTATTTAGCATATTATACACCTGCTTTTAATAAGATCACTCACTTTTTTAGGCATATGAAAGAAAACAACAAACCTAAATATACCATTGACTTGCTATTCCTTTGATTATGCCTTAAATATTTAAATATTCATTAACTTAAGCAAATGAGTTGAAAGCTTAATTTACTTTCAACCCACTAATATTATTTATATTGAAGAGAAAGGATATTATGTCATTAAGATAAATTCCTCTAATTTATTAGAAATATCAATCTAAATTATTAATTGCTTTTGATTTAGTTTTTATGAAATTAGGAACAATTAAAACTACTAGTAATATAACAACAATAGCTATAACACCAAATTTTCCTACTAATTCTGATGCTTTACCAAGTATAATACCCAAAACTCCAAAATCAAAATCACCAAAAGTTGTGTTTTGGAATCCTAATGAACCAAGAACAGGTAAAAGTAATGCTGGTGCAAAAGTAATCAAAAGCCCGTTTACAAATGAACCTACTATAGCACCTTTACGACCACCAGTTGCATTACCAAATATTCCAGCAGTTGCTCCACAGAAAAAGTGAGGTACTAGTCCTGGAATTATCAATACTCCTCCGGCAAATCCTAAAAGAATCATACCAATAACACCACCAATGAAAGAAGATACAAATCCTATAACAACAGCTGTAGGTGCATAAGTAAAGAATACTGCGCAGTCAACAGCTGGTACGGCATCAGGGATAATTCTAGTTGCAATACCTTGGAATGCTGGAATAAGATCACCAAGAATCATTCTAACACCACTGTAAACAATTGTTACTCCAACTGCAAATTTTAGTCCTGCCATAAGGGCAAATAATATAGGCGATGTACCATCTGAAATAGTTGCTACAAAAGTTGGACCTGCAGCTATTGCTGCAATTAAATAAAATATCATCATTGTTAATGCAGTAGAAATAGTTGTATCTCTTAAAAATCCCCATTTCTCTGGTATTTCAATTTTTTCAGTACTTTCTTCAGGTTTTCCTACCTTAGATCCTACCCATGCTGAAATATAGTACGCTAAACTACCAAAGTGACCTAGTGCAATATCGTCACCATCAGTTACTTTTCTAGTAAATCTTTGTCCTATCGCAGGAGATATTGAACTCCATGCTCCAAGTAAGAATCCACCGAATAATATTAATTCAGTTCCGCTCATACCTGTTGTCCCAAGAACAGCTGATAAAAGGCAAGCCATGAAAAAACTATGATGACCTGTTAAAAAGACGTATTTAAATTTTGTAAATCTTGCTATCAATAAATTAATTAAAAGTCCTACAATTAAAATTGTCATTGTCTCTACGCCTAATACTTTTTGTGCAACAGAAACAATAGCTTCATTATTTGGAACAACTCCATTTATATGAAATCCCTCTTGTATCATTTTTCCAAGAGGATCTAGGTTAGAGGTAATAAAATCTGCTCCAGCGCCAAGCATCAAGTAACCAAGTATAGGCTTTAAAGTTCCCGTCATAATTTTATGACCAGGTTTCTTAAGTGCAATAAGTCCAACGAATGACATAATTCCCATTAATAAAGCCGGCTGTTTCAATACGTCTCTAAAAAACTCAAGAACTGACATATACTTACCCCCTATTTATTTAATTCCATATACTTCTTTTTAATAATTTCCAAAACATCCTCTGTTATCTTCTTTTTATTTATATAACTTCTCACTACTGCAACATCTCTATTATCAAACTGCTGAGCAAGTTCCTTGACAGTAATTATCAAATCTGCCTTCTTCCCTTGTGCTGAATTAAAATCAGTTGATTCAACATTAGCTTTTATATTGTTTTCCCTGCAGATTTCCTCAATCTTCATAGCTAACATTAAACTGCTTCCAATTCCATTGCCACAAACCGTTAATATTTCCATTTTACTATCTCCTTTATAATATTACTAAAAGTCCTTTAAGCTAATTTAAAAGCTTTTTGACTTAATATAGCTAAGAACATCTTCTTTTGAAGATGAATTTCTTACAATGCTTAAAAATTCATTATCCTCAATAAGTATCATAAGTTCGGCCAAGGCTTTTAAATGCGAAGTCTTATCTATTGCACATATAAAAATCAATATATCAACAGGATCATATTCTTCATTACCGAATTCTATAGGCTTCTTAAGTTTTATAAGCCCCATACCAATTTTCTTAACTCCATCTTCTGGTCTTGCATGCGGCATAGCTATTCCCTTTTCAATAACAATGTATTGTCCCATATTTTTTACTGTATTTATCATTGCATCAGTATATTTTGCTTCAGTATTTCCATTCTTAACAAATAGACTTCCACAAAATCTTATAGCCTCTATCCAATCATTTACTTCAACATTTAGTTCAATTGTTTCTTTATTAAATAACTTTTCAATCATAGCCTTGCCACCTTCCTTAATGCTACAAAATAGAAAATCCTAAACTTGATGCATCCTTATAAAAACTTCGTACAGTTTCCAAAGAATATTCGTATAAATCTTTTCCCATAGTAGGGAGTTTCTTTAATATATCATTAGTTACAGTAATTATTTCACAACCACATTCATCTGCTTCAACAATATTGTATAATTCCCTACAGCTTGCCCATAAAAGCTCTACACCTTTATTGGCTTTACATAGCTTGCTGCTAGTCATCATAAGCTTCATTGGATTAGTTCCAGCATCTGCTATTCTTCCTGCAAATACAGACACAATACTCTTAACTTCTGGATTTAATGAAGTTACCACCTCTTTTACCTGATCCAAAGTGAAAATTGCAGTAACATTAAGATGGTATCCTTTTTCCGATAACTTTTTAATTAGCGGAATTGAAGATTCTCCCTTAGTGTTCATGATAGGTATCTTTACATAAACGTTTTCGCCTAGTTCAGATAAAACGTCTGCTTCCCTTTCCATAGTCTCGAAATCATCTGAGAAAACTTCGAAAGATACTGGTAAATCTTTAATTTCTTCTAACACATTTTTTGCAAATTTCTTATAATCATCAATTCCTGCCTTTTTCATAAGTGAGGGATTTGTAGTAAAGCCTTTAACAATACCGACCTTATAAACCTCTAGCATTTCATTTAAATTTGCTCCATCTGCAAATATTTTAATATTTAAATCCCTAAAATTCATTTATCTCCTCCATCAAATTACTTGTTTTACTTTATAACCCAATTATATATTCCAAGTAACCACCAGTAAAGCTCAATATATTTCATTTCAATTGTGGCAATTTTGTGGTTTATAATAATCTATTTTTATAAGCCTATTTAGCACATGTAAACTTTACCATAATTGATAAAAATGGTATAATTTAATACATAATAATTAATATACATTGTTAAATAGTTAAGGGGGAGTTTTTTATGGCAAAAATTATGATTGCACCAAGTAAATACATTCAAGGTAATGGAGAATTGAAAAATATTGCAGAATACGTATCTGTACTTGGTGAAAAAGCATTATGCTTGATTAGTGAAAGTGGCTTAAAAAGGGTAAAAGATACTATAGATAAAAGTTTTGAGGCTAAAAATGTAGGTGTAAAATACGACATATTTAATGGAGAATGCTCTATAACTGAAGTGAATCGTATTATCAAAATTTGTGATGAAAATCAATTAACTGTCCTTATTGGTATTGGTGGTGGAAAAATTATTGATACTATTAAGGCTGTTGGATACTATGCAAATCTTCCTGTTGTGATTGTACCTACCATAGCTGCTACAGATGCTCCATGTAGTGCTTTGTCAGTTTTATACACTGATGATGGTGTCTTTGATAAATACTTATTCTTAAAGCAAAATCCTAATATAGTTTTGGTTGATACTGGTATTATTGCAAAGGCTCCAGTTCGTCTTTTAGTATCTGGTATGGGTGATGCCTTAGCAACATATTTTGAAGCAAGAGCTTGTGAAAAATCTAATGCTGGAACATGTGCTTTTGGTACTACTACTATTACAGCTCAAGCATTAGCTAGACTATGCTATGATACATTAATTACTGAAGGATATAAGGCAAAACTTGCTGTAGAAGAAGGAGTTTGTACAAAATCAGTAGAAAAAATAGTTGAAGCTAATACTCTGCTTAGTGGTCTTGGCTTTGAAAGCGGTGGTATTGCAGCTGCTCATGCTATCCATAATGGTTTAACTGTATTGCCAGCTTGTCATCACATGTACCATGGAGAAAAAGTTGCATTTGGTACATTAGCTCAATTAGTACTTGAAAATGCTCCAATGGATGAAATTGAAGAAGTATTAGATTTCTGTACTAGGGTTGGTCTTCCTGTTACTTTAAAACAATTAGGTATCGATGAAATAAAACCAGAAGAAATTATGGAAGTTGCAAAGGCTGCTACTTCAAAAGAAGATACTGCACATAATATGCCATTTGAAGTTACCCCTGAAGATGTTTACGCTGCTATTTTAACAGCTAACAAGTTAGGACAAGAATATATGTAACAAGTAAAAAAAATTGAAGGCGGATAAGATTTCTTTTTTGTTTTTTTTAGAATACAAAAACTATTCAACCAACTTTTTTAAGTTGCCTACAGATTTTACTGGAATAAAAATTCATACAGAATAAAGAAGGCTTAAAGTAAGTACACATTTACTCACTTTAAGTCTTCTTTATGTTAATCAAAACACATCTTCCAGAAATTTTATATATTTAATGATAACAATATATTAAACTATTCTAAAGGTCTTAATTTCATATGGCTTTATAGTAAAGGAAAATTCATTTGTTTTTTCAGCAATACATGAAATATCCTCCTCCAGCAAGTTGCATTCTATTACTTTGGTAAAATCTATGCTTAAACGTGCCTTTACTTCTGTAAGCTTATTTTCGAATTCGTAAATTCTAATAATAGTCCCATTAACATCCTCAGCTTTCTTAATAGTTTCAAGAATGATATTTTCAGCATTTAAATCAATAAGACTTGTAACTTTATTTGCTACTGTAATTCTTATATTTGGACGGCTAATTAAAAGCGGAATGTTTAGCATGTATGCTTCGTTTACAGTATATCCATCTTTCCAGTTTCTCTTCTTTTGAAATATGAATTTTTCGAGTTCTGTAACCCTCTATATTGAAAATATTAATGTGTAATCTTTAACATTAATACTTTCATCAAGAGTATCTAAAACCTCCATTCCCAATATGCAGTCTAATTAAATCATAAGAATTTATTAGCAGATTTTATGTATTTCCAAAAATTTTGTATTAAAGTTTCCTTTTCTAAAAGTTTCATTATCCATTAGTTTTTTATGAAAAGGAATTGTTGTTTTAACTCCTTCAATAACAAATTCATTTAATGCTCTTTTCATTCTTAGAATTGCTTCATCTCTATCTCTTCCCCAAGCAATCACTTTTGATACCATTGAATCATAAAATGGTGATATAACGTATCCTGGATAAACTGCACTATCTATTCTTAAACCAATTCCACCAGGTGATAAATAATTTTCAACTTTTCCTGAACAAGGAATAAAGTTTCTATATGGATCTTCCGCATTTATTCTACATTCTAAAGCGCATCCATTTATCTTAACATCTTCTTGAGTAAAAGATAATTTTTCACCACTTGCTACTAATATTTGTTCTTTCATAAGATCAATGCCAGTTATCATTTCAGTAACACCATGCTCAACTTGTATTCTTGTATTCATTTCCATAAAATAAAAATTATTATCCTCATTTAAAAGAAATTCAACAGTTCCTACACTATTATACTTTACAGCTTTAGCTACTCTTACAGCCGCTTCACCCATAGCATTTCTTAAATCTTCATTTAATGCTGGTGATGGTGATTCTTCTACAAGCTTTTGATGACGTCTTTGTATTGAACAATCTCTTTCACCTAAATGAACTACATTTCCATAATTATCTCCAATTATTTGAATTTCTACATGTCTAGTATACTCTAAATATTTCTCCAAATAAACCATAGGATTTCCGAAATAATTTTGTGCTTCCTTTTGGGCAGTTTCAATGGAGCTTATTAATTCATCTTCAGAATTAACCACTCTCATTCCTTTACCTCCGCCTCCTGCTGATGCTTTAACTATAACTGGATATCCTATTTCTTTTGCAATTGCTATTGCTTCATCAATATTTTGTATTTCTCCATCTGTCCCAGGAACAGTAGGCACTCCAGCTCGCTTCATTGTATCTCTTGCATTAGATTTATCACCCATTAAACTTATAATTTCAGGACAGGGACCTATAAATTTAATTCCAAATTCCTCACACATTTGAGCAAAATTTGTATTTTCTGAAAGGAAACCATAACCTGGATGAATAGCATCTACTTTAGCATGTATAGCGACACTCAATATATTTTGCACATTAAGATAACTATCCTTTACAAATGTTTTACCAATACAATAAGCTTCATCAGAAATTTTTACATGCAATGCATCTTTATCCGTTTCTGAATAAATAGCAACTGTTGAAATTCCAAGCTCTCTGCAAGCACGTATAATTCTAACAGCAATTTCTCCTCTATTAGCTATGAGAATTTTCTTAAACATATCTTTCTCCTTTTCAAATCACTTACTTACTTTTTATCTCAAATAGTGGTTGGCCGTATTCTACAAACTCTCCATCCTTAACTAATATATCAACTATAGTTCCTTGAACTCCAGCTTCAACTTCATTAAATAATTTCATTACTTCAATCAACCCAACAACAGTGTCACACTCTACCTCATCATTAACTTTAACAAAGGCTTGTTCATTTTTTTCTTTGGAAGAATAGAAGCTCCCTGCAAAAGCGGCTTTAATATATTCCTTCTCTGTAATTTCTATCTCAACGTCCTCATTGATACTTTTCTCAATTTTAGACTGAGCAGCTTTAATTTCACCTTTAGTAAACGTATTAGTACCAACTAAACCTTCACATATCTTATTCTTATCTATTATTATCTTGCTATCTTCATGTTGAAATTCAAAGTGAGAAACCTCAAATTTATCAACAACTTGCATGATTTTTTCTATATCCTCTATATTAATCATAATTTCACTTCCTATTATAATATTGTAAGTCTTATTGCTTTTTTTAGTTCATCAATATATTTTTCTCTTTCAAAGTATAGCCTTTCAGCTTCCTTTAATGTAATCTGTTTAAATTTAATTTTACTATTAGGTTTAAGTTGAACTATTTTTTGAATATCTACAGAAACTACGTGAGCTATTTTAGGATATCCTCCTGTAGTTTGCCTATCTGCTAATAAAATAATAGGGTTACCGTCAGGTGGAATTTGAATAGTCCCAACAGAAACTTCTTCAGATATCATTTCCAATCTTTCTTTAAGTTCTATTTTTTCTCCACATAAACGATATCCCATTCTATCTGATTTATTATCTACATTAAACTCTGAATTAAAAAATTTATTTATACTTTCATCAGAAATATTATCAAATTGCCTGTCTTTAAAAACTCTAATAATTGTGCTATTGATATTTTCTACTGTTGAATCCCCCATATACCAACTGGGAGCTACAAACTCACCTTTTTGAGTTATTTCTTGTAGCTTTTCTATTATTTTAATAGCTGCTACACTTTTAGTACCAATATTTAATATATCTCCCTTTTTCAAAGGTCTTCCATTAAAGCCTCCAAATTGTGCTCTTAAATATGTACTTTTACTTTCCATAACTTCTGGAACATCAAAGCCGCCTGCTATAGCTAAATAAGAACGACATCCAGCTATACACGCTCCAAAATTTAATACACAGTCTTCTTTTAAATAAACTGGTCTTCCCATTGGAATTTTCTTTCCATTAATAGTAGGCGAAATATTTCCACCTGTTATAGAAATTAAGGCTCCCTTTTCTAACTCTAATGAGGGACCAATCATTGTAATTTCCAAAACACCTTCACTTTCATCATTTCCAACTGCAATGTTTGCAATTCTCATAGCATAAACATCCATAGCACCGCTAACTATAACCCCATATTTTTGATATCCATGTCTTCCCAAATCTTGAATAGTTGATTGCAGTCCTGGATTTAAAACAGATATACTCACTATTCTTCCTCCTTTAACTGTACATATTCTTCATAAGAAATAGGATAAAATTTAACTATATCTCCTGCCTTTAAAAGGCTTTTAGAATTTCTCTTTAAATCAAATAATTTTAATGGTGTCTTTCCTACAAGCTGCCAGCCTCCAGGAGTTTCTATAGGATATACCCCTGTCTGCATTCCAGCAATACCAACTGAACCTGCTGGTATTGCTGTTCTTGGAGATTCACGCCTTGGAGCCGCAATTTTTTCAGACATTCCACCTAAATATGGAAATCCCGGAGCAAAACCAATCATATAAACTAGATATTTTCCTTCAGAATGAATTTTTATAACCTCATCTACAGTAATATTATTTATTTTTGCAACTTGCTCAATATCTTGTCCAAATTCCCCACCATAACATACTGGTATTTGAACAATATTTTCCTCATCCAGAGAAGAAAAATTAAGTTTAGAAATTATTTTATCTAAAATGTCTTTTACAACTTCATAGGGAGATTCACTGTTCACATCCAAAGGGTTGTAAATTATAGAAACACTTGTAAAGGCAGGCACATATTCTATCATTCCCTTGAAAGGATATTCATCTAGATACGCACAAAATGTTCTTACTTCTTTATTTATCTCTTCACTTATTACCTTCCCAAATTCAACTAAAGATGATGTTTCACTTATTTGAGAAATTTCAGCTTCAAACTTATTCTTTTCCATATGCAGCTTTCTCCATTCTAGTACTTTTCATAAATAATATTGTTATTATAGCTGACCGCGAATTTGTGATCAGCTATATTTTTGCTAATTATAAAAATTCTCTCTAGACATATTCAAAAAATATGACTATTAAAAATAATGTTATTTTTTAAATGTGAATTAGATTTATATCATGACCAATTTCTTGTCCATTTCCTCTATTTTGTTATCTGTAATATGCTCTAAACCGTTATAAATTCGCTCAACTCTTTTACCTATCCCGCAAACAAACTCATAATTAAAACTTCCAGCCATATTAGCTAATTCCTCAACATAAATAATATTATCTCCATCTTTCCCAACTAAAGTTACTTCATCTTCAATCTTCACATTATCTATATGTGTAACATCCACCATCATTTGATCCATGCAAATCCTTCCTATAATTGGTGCATATTCTCCATGTATCAATACCCTTCCCTTTGAAGAAAGAGCTCTAGGATATCCATCAGCATATCCTACAGAAAGAGTAGCTATCTTTGTTTCATTTTTTGTAATATAGGTTTTCCCATAACTTACCCCATGACCTGCATCAACTTTATTTACATTTATCACATGGGTTTTCCATTGAAGCGCTGGTTTTAATGTAATAGCATTTTTATTAACTTCTTCGGATGGATATAATCCATAAGTAATTATTCCAGACCTAACCATATCAAAGCGATGATGATCAAATTCCATAATTCCAGCACTATTACACATATGCTTAATAGGAATATTTATATCTCTTTCTTCTAGTAAAGCTACAAATTTATCATATTTGCTTATTTGCAGTTTACTATAACTTTTATCAGCTTCATCTGCTGTAGCAAAATGAGTAAACAAACCTTCAACTACTAAATTTGAAAAAGTTAAAATCTCCTGAACTGCTGCTATTCCATCTTCATTTGCATCAAAACCTATTCTAGTCATACCAGTATCTAGAGCAATATGAACTTTTGCTTCTTTTTCGCATATTGCTCCTGCCTTTGACATTTCCTTAGCCATTTCAGTATTATACACAGTTTGAGTAATATTATTTTTAACTACTTCTATATATTGACTAGGTGATGTATATCCGAGAATTAATATAGGTAATTCTATTTCAGCTTGACGTAACTCTAGAGCTTCCTCTAAAGTAGCTACACCATAATAATCCACTTCACTTTTAAGAAAATTACCTAGGGCAGCAGCGCCATGTCCATATCCATCAGCCTTAATTATTGCCATAATCTTCACATTTTTTTCTATTCGTTTTTTTGCTTCATTTATATTATGCAAAATAGCCTCTAAATCTATTTTTGCATAAGTTCTAAAATATTCTCCCATAAAAAAGCCTTCTTTATTATATATTAGTATATTTTGTGTAATGGAATGATTTCTATATTTTCTTCTTCAAGGCTAAGCTTAATTTTTTTTACAAATTCCAATGCCTTAGCTCCATCTCCATGGACACATATAGAATCCACTTTAATTGGTATATCTTCACCTTGTAATAGCTATAACCTTGTTTTCCAAAAAGAATCTAAAGCACCAATTTGATATTGCACCATAGCTTTAGCTTCTTTTGGAGATACATTCATATTTCTTCTTCCAAATCCCACTAAATCAGGGAACCCAGGATGAGCACCAATACTAACGCCATCTGCCTTAGCTAATTTTACTGCATACTCCATTACAAGCGGATCTGCTGCATGAAATCCACAGGCTATGTTAGCAATTGATATCGAAAGCCATAGGCTTTCTTATCTATTTATTATAGAAATCCTGCAAGGATTTCATCATTAACTCATAACTCAACGCTCTTAACTGAATTTAATGTCTATATTTTTAGTATCCGTTATAAGCATATGGCCAGGAGAATGTGTAATCACTATTTTAGGTTTAACATTCATAACCACAGATTGTGGTGTCACACCACAAGGCCAAAATACTGGAACTTCTCCTTCTTTTATTTTAACACTATCTCCAAAATCAGGCTTGCTAATGTCTGAAATTCCAATAACAGAAGGTTCTCCTATATGAATTGGTGTTCCATGAACCTTTGGCATTGCTCCAGTAACCATTACTGATTTAACAATTTGATTATAGGGAATAGGTCTCATGCTTACAACCATTTTTCCATTAAAGATCCCCGCTGGTTCACACTCTATATTGGTTATAAACATTGGCACGTTACAATTTTCTTCTATATGCCTTACAGGTACTCCAGCCTCTAAAAGCTCTGATTCAAATGAAAAGCTGCACCCTATTAAAAAGCTCACAAAATCGTCTCTCCATAAATGCTCAACACTAGTATATTCACCAGTTAATATTCCATCTTCATAAACTCTATATTTAGGTATATCCTTAGCTATATCTGCATCTTCTGCAATATATCTTAAACTCCTGCTTCCCACATCACTAACTTCTAATATAGGACAAGCTTTTGGATTTCTTTGACTAAATAATAAGAAATCATAGGCTAACTCCTTTGGCAAGATAACCAAATTAGCTTGTGCATATCCAGCACACATTCCTGAAGTTGGCCCTGTAATTTTGCCTTCACGTATTAAATTTCGAACTTCACTCGGTTTCATCTTAGAATAATCCATAATTATCCCCTTCCTAATAATTAGGTACTGTCAAAGTTTTTTATCTAACTAAGGCAGCAACCCTTTAATTTTTCTTATTTTTTATATAAATAACTTGCCACCCCCAAAAAGTTAAGATATTTTATACTTGCAAAACAAAAACACTGAACTAAAAAAGGAGGCAAGCTATTACCATGATTAATAAGTTTCTTCTTGAAACTGTAATTTATCTTATTGAAATTATAAAGTATCTCATGACTTTGCTGGTTGGCAAAAACTTGCTTAAAAGCATTTCGGACGAACCTGTTAAGAAAGAATACCGAAAGCTTCAAGTAGATGATCAACCAATCTTTGATGTTCCCGAAAAACTTAACTATAAGCTTCTAATAGCTGAATATGAGTTTAAGCACGGCAAAGAATTTGCTCCTGTGAAACCTCGCAAAAACAAAGCGTTAGCTCCTAAGGATGTTATCTGTCCTAAGTGTGGTGCTCCACATACCTATCTTTACGATAATAACGGAGGCCGAGGACAATATCTTTGCAAAGTCTGTGATACCACATTCAATCCTAAAAATTACTATCAGAAATCCATAGTGTTAAGATGTCCTCACTGCAGTAAAACACTTGAAAGAATCAAGGCGCGTAAGGATTTCTACGTTTATAAGTGTAAGAATGATAATTGCTCTTTTTACCAAAATAATCTTAAATCAATGACAAAATCTGAAAAACAAGATTTTAAGAAGAATCCTGGTAAGTTCAAAGTTAGATACATATTTAGAGATTTCACTTTTGACTTTAAGCCACTTTCTAAAGAAAGTCCGGTAAAATCAAAGGTTTCTCTTCCAAACATTATGATTTCTTCTTACACCTTAGGACTCATTCTAACTTACTACGTTAACTACGGTTTATCTTCCAGAAAGACAGCTGCATTGCTTAAAGATATTCATGATATTAAAATATCTCATCAAGCAATTTTAAACTATGTTAATGCCGTTTCAATTGTAGTTAAGCCATTTATAGATAACTACGATTATAAACTTTCTGACTCTTTCTGCGGCGATGAAACCTACATAAAAGTTAACGGTAAGTGGAACTATATTTTCTTCTTTTTTGATGCTGTTAAAAAGATTATTCTATCTTACAGAGTATCACCACATAGAGATACCGAAACGGCTGTAAAAGCCATCGATGATGTTCTAAGTAAGTTAAAAGAAATACCTGAAGATCTTAATCTTATAACTGATGGTAACCCTATATATCTTCTTGCACAGCACTTCTTTGCAAGCCATAGTATAAAATTCGATGTTACTCAAGTTATAGGCTTAACCAATAAAGATGAAGTTTCAAAAGAATATAGGCCATTGAAGCAAATTATTGAACGTCTTAACCGAACCTTTAAAGGCAATTATAGAGCTACTACTGGCTTCGGAAGTCCTAACGGGTCGGTTGCATTTGTAACTATGTTTGTGGCATACTTTAACTTTCTAAGACCACATTCTGCCCTTGAAGGCAAAACTCCTGTAATCCTTGAAGAGTTAGAGTCAATGTCCAACATGCCTACTAGATGGTGCAAATTTATTGAACTATCTCAAGACTTTGTTCTAAATAACTGTACAATAACTGCCTAATGATCTAAAGCAGTTGGTGAAACGCACCCTTGACACGCCCACAAAGATAAATGGTAAAATATCTCAATAGGCGGGTCTATTAGTCATGTTCAAAATTATCATTCACCCGTCCTTAACTGCCTAAGACCATTTATCTTTAGGTGTGTCAAGGGCAACTAGCAAACATAATTTAACATTAAATGGTAGTTGGATTGATTTTTCATATATTTTTTACACTACCAATAATTATTCCTACATCACTACTTGATAAATCATCCCAATGGTCAGAACCCTACACAACATTTTCATAAAAACCTAATTCAATAACTTTATCAAACCAAGTTGCACAGGTATCTTCTAATTTAATAGAATAAGATACACATTCTCTCATCAAATTAACTATTGAAAGATTCATTGATAATCCAAATCCATCTATAGCAGGCACAAGCCATCCATACATATCTATCATTCCACTTCTTGAAGCTACAACCATTGCTTCTTCTTGTAACTCTTTTGTATGTAGTATTTCTAAATCTTTCTTTAAATAAGCTATTGCCGCAATTAGCCCATAACATCCCCAGTCAGAAACTGTTGCAGTAATAATATTATCTGCCTTTGTAGCTACTGCAATTCCACCATTACATCCACAATTACATTTTCCTTTAGCTGCATATGGAATGTATTCTTGTAAATGTTCACTAATAGTTCCCATACCAATTTCATTTCCAAGATCTCCTATTGCTATATTAAGAACACCCTTGTCCTGTAATTTAGTAAACAAAATATCTTGTTTTGCCTCTAATTCAGTTACATTTAGTCCTACTGCATTATGATAAACACCAATTGAATTTGCCCCTGGACACTCAATACTAATAACAGCACTTGGTAATCCCTTAGCTATGATTTCATCAGCCTGCTTGGCAGCTACATTTTCATCCTTTGTAAATGGTACAGCTGCAATAGATATAGGATATTCTTTTAATTCCTCTATGCTATCATATAAGTGAACTCCTATTACTTGCGCCAAATTTTTTACAGCCTCCATATTATCTTCAGGACATATTATTACAGGTTTCACATTAAAAGCTTTAACTAAAGCTCTAGCTAATATCATAGAGCTAACAATTCCATCCATCTCAGCCTTTTTAAAAGGAAGAAGTACAAACCCAGTCATTATATAGACTAAGTCGCCATCTTTTAAGGTGTTCACCAATTTTTTTGCTGCATTTGTAGTTAAAGGCTCTTTTGTATATTCTCTTGCTGCAGAATATAAAATGCGGCATACACCATATCCCCTAGGGTCTAAATTCATTAAATTATCTAAATTCTCTCCCAAATTAAATATTGTTAATTCTTGTTGATTCATATTCCCCCTCCTATTCTGTTTTTGTTTCTTCTAAAAACTCATTTAACAATGCATCTTGTAATTTCTTTACAAGCTCTGGTGCTTTTCCCCCTACAGGTATTCCATCTATTTCACTAGTTGCCATACAAAATTGACCTGAACTAGTAACAATAACTTCATCTGCCTCCATTAATTCCTTCAAGGTAAATGCTGTTTCATCTACAGGAATATTAAATGATTTACACATTTTAATAAGGTGAGCTCTTGCTATACCAGGTAAAATTAAATTGTCTGTTGGAGCAGTTTTTAATATACCATCTTTAAGAATTGATACATTGCTATGTGCACATTCAGTTACTCTATCCCCTCTATGAAATACAGCTTCCTGACATCCTGCCTCTTCAGTTTTTTGAGATGCAATTACACTTGGTAATAAATTTAAGGTTTTGATATTACAGTGTAAAAATCTAGTGTCTTCTAAAGTGATTAACTTTAATTTTTTTGACATATCCTTAATATTTAATGGTTTTAACATAATCCATAGATTTGCAGGGACCTCATCTCCAGGAAAAGCATGATTTCTCATTCCAGTTCCTCTAGTAATTTGCCAATATACAAATTGTTCTCCTGAATCAACCCTTAATACCATCTCCTTAAGGATTTCTTTTACTTGCTCCTTTGAATAAGGAATTTTAATTCCTAATAAACCAGCGCTGTTGTAAAATCTTTCAATATGCTCGTCCAATGCAAAAATCTTATGATTTCTGCTATAAGTAGCATCATAAACTCCATCTCCAAAATAACAAACACGATCAAGCATTGGCACTGTCATTTCCTCTAATAATCCAAACTTTCCATTATAATAACCTAAATTCTCCATTTTGTTTTCCTCCTTAAATTTTTAAAATAAAAAAACCAGACATATTTTAGACCTTTGAATTTGACTTCTTCGTCTAAAGTATATCTGGTTTTTCTTGGATACTAATACTATATTCATATAGTATATCCTACAGAAATATTTTTCAATATTTTTTAAAATTCCAGTTAATTTTATTGCTATTTGCTATATTACCAAAATTTTTTCTTATATTTTAAAAAATTCAGTTATAAACCTCAAATTTTTAATATGCCTATTTACTCTTCTACATCTGGTATTACAGAAAAAGTATTTTTTATATTTTTTAAAACAAAATGAGTTTTAGTTGCTGATACTCCTTCTATGCTTTTTATTGCACGATGAATTTTCTCAAGATGATCAGATGATTGACAAATTATTTTAAGCATAAAATCATAATCTCCAGTTAAATAATAACATGAAACAATATTATCATTACATTTAATTGCTGAAGTAAATTTATCATAGAACTTTGGATGTTCAAGACTAACTTCCATCAAAGCACACACATCATTATCTAATTTTTTTTGATCTACTATAATGGTATAATTTTGAATTACCTTATTTTTCTCCATTTTATGTATGCGCTCAAGAACTGCTGAAACTGATAAATGAATTTCATTACTTATAGAGGCTGCTTTAATTCTAGCATTTGATCTCAAACACTTTAATATTTTGTAATCCATTTTATCCATAAATATCTCCTTAATTAAGAATTCATTCTTAACTTAATATATTCTTTAATATATTTAACACAATTTTCAATTCCTAATTTACTAGTATCAAGAGATAAGTCATAATTTTTTACGTTTTCCCACTTGTTTCCAGTGTGGTAATAATAGTATCCTCTTCTATACTTATTCAATTTCCTAATTTGCTTAGCAGCCTCTTTTTCTGAAATACACAAACTTTCCATTTGATGTTTAATACAATACTCATTAGATGCATGAATAAAAATCTTAAATACATTTGGATTATCCTTTAAAATATAATCTGCACAACGCCCTATTACAACATAAGATTCTCTTTCTGCTAACTCCCGCAGTATCTTAGCTTGATAATTAAATAAATTATCATTTGAGGTAAAATCATTACTTTCTGGCGGAATCAATTCACCTTCATATACCTTCTTTGACACCATATATAATAAGCTACTTTTAACATGCTCATCTGCATTTGCAAATAGTGATTCATTAATTCCACTATCCTCTGATGCTAAACGTAATAATTCTCTATCATACATATTAATCTCTAGATCCTTTGAAAGCATTTTACCAATTGTTGTTCCACCACTTCCACAAGTTCTTGTGATTGCAATTACAAACCTGTCCATATTACCTCCCCCTTCATTTAATAATGTAAATTACCTTTATTTTTTTCATAACTTACTTTACACTATCATTTCATATGGTCATCCTTTTATTCTCCTAAGTATGCTTTTCTAACAGAATCGTCATGTAATAAATCTTGTGCTAATCCTTCTAATACAACACTACCTGTTTCTAAAACATAACCTCTATCAGCTATTTGAAGTGCAGCATTTGCATTTTGCTCTACTAAAAGAATTGTTGTTCCAGCTTTACGGATGTTTTTTATTATTTCAAAGATTTCTTCAACTACAATAGGAGCAAGACCCATTGATGGTTCATCAAGCAATAATAATTTAGGTTTTGCCATTAACGCTCTCCCTATTGCAAGCATTTGCTGCTCACCACCTGACATAGTTCCTGCAAGCTGCTTTCTTCTTTCCTTTACTCTTGGAAACAATGTAAATACCTCTTCCATTGATGCTTTAATTTCAGATTTACTCTTTCTTAAATAAGCTCCTAATAAAAGATTTTCTTCTATTGTCTGATCACCAAATACTCTTCTTCCTTCTGGAACTTGGCTAAGACCATAAGATACTATCTTATGTGCTCCAATATTGCCAATTATTTTGCCATTATAAGTGATTTCACCAGATTTAATTGGATTTAAACCGCTAATTGCTCTGAGTGTACTAGTTTTCCCAGCACCATTAGCTCCAATTAAAGTTACAATTTCTCCATTATTTACTTCTAAACTCAAATCGTGAATAGCATGAATTGCACCATAAGATATATTAATATTTTCTACTTTTAACATATTATTGTGCCGCCCCCTTTCCTAAATACGCTTCAATTACTTGTGGATTTTTTTGAATTTCCTTTGGAATTCCTTTAGCAATAATTTCGCCAAAAGAAAGCACATAAATGTATTCACATACATTCATTACAAGTTTCATATCATGTTCGATAAGTAAAATAGATATTTTAAACTCATTTTTTATCCAGCGAATAAGTTCAGTAAGTTCCACTGTTTCTTGAGGATTCATACCAGCGGCTGGCTCATCAAGAAGTAAAAGCTTAGGTTTAGCTGCTAACGCTCTAGCTATTTCTAATCTTCTTTGTTTACCATAAGGGAGATTACTCGCAAGCTCATCTGCACTATCATCTAATTTAAAAATTTTTAATATTTCTAAAGCCTCTTGCTTCATTTTTTGTTCCTCATAAATGTGAGCTGGAGTCTTAATAATAGATGTAAACAAACTAGATTTTGCTTGAAAGTTAAAACTAATCATAACATTTTCAAGTACAGTTAATTCAGTGAAAAGTCTAATATTCTGAAATGTTCTAGCAATATGCTTTGATGTAATATCATAAGGTTTAGTTCCATCAATACGTTCACCATTTAATTGTATTTTTCCTTCTGTTGGTTTATATACGCCAGTAAGCATATTAAAAAGAGTTGTTTTACCTGCACCATTTGGACCTATAAGACCAATTAATTGATGTTCCCCAATTTCCATATTTACATCAGAAACGGCAGTAAGACCACCAAATTTTATTGTTAATTTTTCTACTGAAAGTAAAGACATACTACTCACCAGCCTTTTCGCTTTGAACTATATTTTTTGTAGAGTTTTTCCCGAATTTCTTAAAAAATTTTATTATATTATCTACTGTAATTTCCCTTGTTCCAAGAATACCTTGTGGACGGAAAATCATCATGAGCACAAGCATAACAGCATATATTAAAATACGATATGTCTTAAATACCTCACTAAGTCCTCTTAGACATTCAGGTAAATAAATAAGAATTGAAGTTCCAATTACAGTTCCTGATAAACTTCCCATTCCACCAAGTACTACATAAGTTATTAACTCAATTGACTTTGAAAATGCAAAGCTTGCTGGATCAATAAAAGAATTAAAGTGTGCATATAAGCCCCCAGCAAGACCAGCCATACTGCTACCTATAATAAATGCAATCATCTTGTATTTAGTAGAATTTATTCCCATAGCTTCTGCTGCTATTTCATCTTCTCTAATTGCCATAATTGCTCTACCTTTTGAAGAATGAATTAAATTTTTTAGTATTGCATAACAAAGTGCTACACCTATTAATACTATTAAGAAAGAAGTGCTTCCTGGTATTCCTGAAATCCCTCTAGCACCACCAACATAATCTACATTTTGAATTACTACCTTTACTATTTCTCCAAACCCTAAGGTACAAATAGCTAAATAATCCCCTTTAAGTCTTAATATTGGATATCCAATTAACGCTGCTAAAATTCCAGCTAATATGATTCCTACAAGTAAGGCAATTGGAAAGGGCATATTAAAATTTTTAGTCATTATTGCAGAGCCATATGCTCCTATTGACATAAAAGCAGCATGTCCCATAGTAAATTGACCAGTAAACCCTAATATAAGATTAAGACCTAAGGCTGCAATTAAAAAAATACCAATTTGTTTCATAATTCTTAGTATATAATCACCAATTATTCCTTGGTTTACAAGAAACATTAAAAACACATAAATTAAGGCAAGGACAACTGTTGTAATCATATATCTCGTATATGTGGTTTTAACCAAGCTTAAGCTTGGATTATCTTCATTTTTGCTTATCTTATTTACCATTTTTATCACCTACACCTTCACATTGTTTTTCTTACCAAATAAACCTGTTGGTTTTACAATAAGAATTATAATTAAAATTGAAAAAGCAATTGCATCTGATAATCCTGAACTAATATATACCTTTGATAAAGTCTCAATAAGCCCCATTGCAAGTCCACCAAACATAGCCCCTGGTATAATTCCAATGCCCCCAAGAACAGCAGCTACGAAAGATTTAAGTCCTGGCATAACACCCATAGCAGGCTCAAGTCTAGGATATAGCATACCAACAAGTACACCTGCTGTGGCAGCTAGTGCTGAACCTAAAGCAAAAGTTAAAGAAATTACTCTATTAATATTTATTCCCATTAATGCTGCTGCATCTCTATCATAAGAAGTTGCTCTCATTGCTCTACCTGTTCTAGTTTTATTTACAAGGTATTGTAATGCAACACATAATATAATAGTAATAGCAAGTGCTGTTATTTGAAGATTACTTATTGTTATTGCTCCAACTTTATAAGAAATTAAAGGAATTACTTCTGGAAAATTTCTAGTATTTGGACCTGCAACAAAATCAGCTTTAACAAAGTTTTGTAATATAAGTTCCATTCCCATTGTGGTTATTAACAATGTTACATTAGGTGAATTCCTAAGTGGTTTATAAGCAATTCTTTCAATTAACATACCTAAGACAGCGCATGAAACCATAGAAAAAATTAAACATGGAATAAATCCAAGACCTAATACAGTTGCTGCAAAGTACCCTAAGAAAGCACCAACCATATAAATATCACAGTGAGCAAAATTAATTAATTTAATAATTCCATATACCATAGTGTAGCCAATAGCTATTAATGCATATACACTACCTAGGCATATACCATTTACAATTTGTTGTAATAAAGTACTCATGTACACCTCTCCTTTATAAAAGGCTATATCTCTAGGTCTACTTAAATTACAGCTTACCCCATTAATATAGACGCTAAACAATAAAATTTAATTTTCTTTAGAATTATTTAACCTCAGTTTCAAATTCAAATTGTCCTTTTACAACTTTATTAATAACTACACTCTTAATTGGGTTATGTTTATCATCAAATTTATAATGTGTAGTTCCACAATCTGCATCTAACTTAGCCATTGCATCTTTAATGGCATTTTCATCTGTGCTGCCTGCTTTTTTAATTGCCTCTGCTAAAATGTATACTGAATCATAGCTAAGTACTGAGAATGCACTAGGATCACCATTATATTCTTTTTTGTAATTTTCAACGAACTTTTTAATTGATGCATTATCTGATTTTAATGATAAGTGATCTGTAAAGTAAGATCCTTCAATAGCATCTCCTCCAACTTTTACAAGACCTGGATCACTCCATGAATCACTACCTAAGAATGGTGCCTTTATACCAATTTCTCTTGCTTGTTTTGCAATTAATCCAACAGTTGAGTAGTTATCTGGAAGATAAATTACATCCACATTTAATTCTTTTATTTCAGTTAAAAATGCTTTGAAATCACTTTCTCCTGCATTGTAAGTTTTTTCATATGCTACAGTACCACCTGCCGCTTCAAAGTTTTTCTTGAATTCTTTTGAAATACCTACACAATAATCATTACCAATATCATAAAGCATTGCTACTTTTTTAGCTTTTAAATTTTCTGACGCGAATTTTGCACCAACTTGACCTTGTAATGGATCTATAAAACATGCTCTAAATACATAATCTCCACCTTCAGTAGTAACTTTCTCATTTGTTGACCCTGGTGTAATCATAACTACTTTTGAATCTTTTGCAACTGCTGCCATTGGAATTGAACATTTACTTGCATATGTTCCGACTACTGCCGAAACTTTATCTTGCGTAATTAACTTTGTAATGGCATTTGGCGCTGTTGCTGCTTGATTTTGATCGTCTTCTGAAACAAGCTCTAACTTTTTACCAAGAACGCCACCAGCATCGTTTATTTCTTTTATTGCAAGTTTAGATCCGTTTTCCATTGCTGCACCTAAAGCCGGAACATCACCAGTTAATGGAAATACTCCTCCGATCTTAATTGTATCTCCACTAGCTGCACTTCCCCCATTTGAACTTACTTTAGCTGTCTCACTACACCCCATAACCATTGTTGCTGTCATTGCAGCTATAGTTACTACCCCTAATATTCTTTTGAAAAATGCCTTTCTTATCATAAATATCTCCTCCAAATTTTCAATTTTTTATTTAATACTAGTCCTGCTTTATACAAAAAAAGCGCCTATAAAATCTTCCTTGATTTTATAGACACCTTTGTCATATAGTTAATATTTTTAATCCTATTTTATGTTTACACCATATTATGCATAATAATATTTACTTTTCTATTTTGAATATATTCCCAAGAATTATTGTAGGATAATTTTTTAACGTTAAAATTATTGTAAAAAAAATAGCTGGTGTTATTAACACCAGCCATTGTGTATAAATCTATTATACGGTATGTTGTACAATTGTCAATAACTATTATGAGAATAATTGTAATTTCAAAAATATTTTCAGTTTTTTCTTAATATTCAATATTTTTTTCGATTTGTATAATTATTGTTATAAGTTTATCAACTGCTTCTTCCTTAGTACCATACTTGTTTACCATACTGTTCAGATAATTCTTTCTAAACTTCTCGTTACTACCTAAAGTTGTAGTTCTGAGAACTCACTACAATTCAAACATCATAATTTGTTCAACTTGTCCAAGTCTTTCTAATTTTTCTGAATCTGCATCCTTTAAAAATGCCTTTTTAATTTCTCTTTCATTTGTTAGAATTTAACTATTTCCATTTCCCTGCTTCTAAGCTACAGCTATATACAATAGATTAACAATTACTCAAAAAAATCTTGATCTAAATTCAAGTGTTTTTTGTATACTCACGTGCTTTATCAAGAATTAGATCCATAAATGAAATATAAAGCTGTACTTACAACTCTAAAGGTTAAAATCATGTAAATAATCCAATATTTTCATTGACTTTTATTTGTGTAGTACGTACAATTATCAATGAATAGACAAATTTATGGATATATTGAGTAATTTTGCATAATTAAAAATTTATTGTATGTAATATTATGCACTTTATTATAGAAGGTGGTACGTATGAATTATAAAGTAGGAAAAAGTTCAAAAGGTGATTTAAATGAAGCAGTATCAGAAGCTACACTTGGGCTTAAAGCACCCAAATTAATTTTATTTTTTTCCAATGTTGAACCTTTTGAAGAATATTCTAAGAAAATTAAAGAAAAATTTCAAAACAGCATTATTATTGGCTCCACCACATTTGCAAGCTTTTGCATGGATGGAGCTTATAAAAATTCACTGATAGTTATGGGGATTGAGGATGGAATTGAATGTTATGCCGATATATTAGAAGAGGTAGATAAATATCCTCTTAAATATATAGACAGAGTAACTAAATGTGTGAATAATTTTCGTGACAAATCTAATACCATATGTTTTGAAATTTCTACTGCTTTAATAAGCTGTGAAGAATTGGTTTTATCTACATTAAATTCAGTCCTTGATGAACATAAGATTCCTCTATTTGGCGGATCTGCTGGTGACAAAGGTAAGGCTGAAAAAACAATGGTTTCTTTTAACGGCATAGTATACAACAATACATGTGCTTTTGTAATCATCAAAAATTTAAGTGGTAAAATCAGATTATACAGAGAAAATATCTATAAAAAAACTGCTCACTATTTTACTGCCACTAAAGTAGATACAAGAAATCGTATAGTATATGAGTATGATAATAAACCAGCAGCACTTGTTATGGCACAAGCATTAAACACCTCTGTTGAAAATCTTCCCAAATATTTAGATAGTTATCCTTTAGGTAGAATTATCGGAAGTGATATGTATATTACAGCAAATCAAATGGTTACTAAAAATAATGGGATGTCATACCATGCGAAAGTATATAATAATTCAAAAATGGTTCTTTTAGAGCCTGATGATTATAAAAATGTAATTAATGAAACAATTGCTACTGTGAAAAAAGAAGTTCCAAATCCATCATTAGCTATTATGGTTAACTGTCTGGCAAGATCAATGCTTTTCGAAACAGATGGGTATTTAAATGAGTTTGCTAAAAATATGGGAAATGCTTTAGGTAACTATATAGGTTTTGCAGGTTATGGAGAACAGCTTAGAGATCAACACTTTAATCAAACAATGGTTCTTGCTGTATTTGAATAGAATGAGGTAATGCGATATGAATTGGTTTAAATTTAGAAAAAATAAAAATCAAAACGAAGAAGAAAATATTCAAAATGAACAGAATAACAAATTAAACACAGAAAAAACGTCTAATTACGATAAATATGTTAACTATGGTATTTTACATATGGAAAAGAAATTTGGAGAATTCATGGATGAAGAAGTTAGAGTGACTCAATCCATTAAAGAAATTGACAATACATATTCAAAAATCAATGCCATACAAAATGTAATTAACAATATAGACTCTAATTTTAATGATTTTAGCCAATATGCTAATAAAATTAATGATGTTATGAATCGTTCTGACAGTGCAGTAAACCAGGCAGATAATAAAATGGGTACGTTGGCAGATAAAATTAACGGAACATGTACTCAGCTAGATTCAATTACAGAGGCTTTTCATGAATTAGAAAATAACTCTAGAAACATTCAAAATATGTCAAATAGTATAACAGGCATAGCTAGCAATACAAATCTCCTGGCTTTAAATGCATCTATTGAAGCAGCAAGAGCTGGTGAAGCAGGTAGAGGTTTTTCTGTTGTAGCAGATGAAATTAGAAAATTATCTTTATCAACAACAGAATTAGTTAGTGGAATTGATAAAAGTGTTAAAGAATTATATGAAAGCATAGATTCTCTTAGAGAGGAAATCAGAAATTCTAAAACCGCAATTACTGATAACTATGAATATGCTCAAAATGTTCAAAAAGATTTCAAACAAGTAACTGATTGTACTATTGAAGCAAAAGAGTTTAGCCAGCATATAATTAAAGGAATTGAGCGTACAAGCTCTGAGATTAGTGGTGCAGTAACTGGTGTTGACTCTGTGACTGAGATTGTGAATTCTTTGGGTAATAAATTAGATACATTAAATTTAAGAATGAGCACAAGATCAACTATTATCTGCGATATTATAAACTTTATGCAGCAGATTGAAAATTTGCTAGCTGATTCTATTAATGATAATGGAAAGTAATTAAATATAATTTATATCATCAACAATTCTATTATCCCTTATTTCTTGTATTATATATAAAAGCTGAGATTTTCCCAATGGTACAAATCTCAGCTTTTATAAAAATTATTTAACAATATCAAGCTTCATACTATTTGTATCTTCAAAGCCCTTTAATATGTCTCAGCCCTTATGTTTCTTATAAATTGTTAACTTTTTTTATTTTTACCTTCTTAAATTCTTAAATTTTTAAATTGTAAAAAAGTTTTATTTAAAACAATGTTTATTCAAAAGAATATTTGTTTAAATATATGATATACTAATCTACCTTATTAGATGAATTTAATATACTCATCTATAAGTAATTCTTGATATGCAGCTCTCTGTTCTTTATTTATTGCTTCTTTAATATCCATTAATTCTTCAGATTTTAAGTTTTCTAGTATTGCTAATCTTTTTTGGTTTATTGGTTCTAATGATTTAATTTTTTCATATATAGACCTATCATATAACATAAATTTTACTTTATCCTTATATTTTTGTTTTATTTTATCAGCAATAAGCAAACCTTCTGGATCAAAATCACCTGCATAATAAATGGTTTTTAAATCAGCTATTTTATCAATAATAATATATGAAGATAAATTTAATTGTCCACTTGTACACATTAATGATGCTTTGCTTTTTATCTGCTTTGATACGCTACTAAAAACAGAGGGATTTTCAAAAATATAAACTTCATCATTTTCAGCTTTTATGCACTTTATCTTTAATAAATTTGATATTGAAAGCTGCAATGGTTCCTTCCATTCATTAAACAATTTTATTGGTTTTATTTCACTACCATCTTCATCAAAGGCATTTAGACCAAAAACAGTTGTATGATTAGATATTTCGTCTTTTAAGATTCCAACATTATAATATAATTCATTTATTTCTTCTAATGCCTCTGCACCTTTTTTATTTAAAATAAAATTTATTCCATGAATTAATAATTTCCCAGTGTAAGTATCTAAATCAAAAAAATGTGGATTTTTAGTCATTTGGGCCGCAAACACTGATATGTTCTCTTTAGAACTATATGTATAAGGAAGTTTACTTAATGAATCATTTACTAATATCAATTCATTAAGTAAGATATTAAGAGTATTATTTTCCTTATATTCTTTATATTTTCTAATTACTGTATTATAACCTCTTGCTTTATTCTCCTCTAAATATCTAAACCAATCCTTACCTCTACCATTTTGAGATTTATTAATTATAGTTTCAAAAAAATCATTTATACTATTTTTTTCTGTTTCTCTTAATTCCTTATTGCTTTTAAGCTCACTTCCTATAACTTTTTCCATTAATTCTATAAAAGAGTAACCTTTAAGTTTTTTTATAAAAAGTTCTTCAACCAAAGCGCATTTAATCTTTGCCTTTCCATCATAAAGCACATTTTGATCGAAATTCATAAGCACATAAGTATCTTCTTCAGACTTTGATTTTATTACAAAAGAGCCTGTTATTTTTCCATATTTCTTAAACTTATTGTAGACTTCTTTAAAAATCACTTTATACATTTTATTGCTATTTATTAAAGCCAAAGCCTCTTCCATAATGCTAAACCTCAACTTCCATTGTCTTTACTTTACCATTCCAGTGATATTTAAAAGGCAGAACTACATCCTCCCCTTGTCTTATAAGTTCATATATAGATAAACTTTTTACACTTTCATAAGTTCCCCATAATACTTGAGAGTTTAAAACATAATCAAGCTTTAAATTTTCGATTAATGTAAACATATTACTAATGTTATCTTCGTCTACTCCTGCAAAAGCTTCATCTAAGGATATTATTCTAGGACAATCCTTTTTATCTGCACTATTATATCTGGCATTTACTGCTGCAAAAAGCGGTACATACATTGCCATTGCTTTTTCTCCACCAGAAAGTTTAAAAAATTCATTATCTGTTAATTCCTTTTTTCTTTCTGTTGGTTTTGAAAATGATAATTGAAATTCAAACCATTCTCTATAATCCAATACTTCCTTTATTATGGTATGATAATTTCTGCTTAAACCATCTTTATCCACAATACGCTTCTGTCTCTTTAATTTTTCTTTAAAATGCTCAGAAACACTTTTTCTTTGCTCTTCTGTCATAAAGTGCGGTGTGCTTAGTATTTCAGTTAAATCTTTTATGTTAATTTCACCTTCATTTTCAGCCTTCTTTGGTCTCCAATTTAGATATAATTTAAAACCGCTTGATGTATCCATATTTCCCATAAGTTCATCAATTTCTTTTACCCAGCCTTTTGCCTTATGGATTTTAGCATTTATTTTACTGCTTAAGGTATTTATTAGAGTATCCTCAAATACCTCTCTTTCTTTTTCATTTATAAGTAATGCCTGCTCTTCTAATGCACTTTCAAGATAACTTATTAATTGATAAATAGATATATCCTTCTTATTAAATTTTATCTTTATATCTAATCTTGCAGATCCTTTGAAAATTTCATTTTTAGTATCATCACTTTCATCATAATTAAAAATATTTTCAAGTTTAGGATGATAATCTATAAGGTACCCTTTATTTAAATTGAAATTTTCATAGAGTAATGACTGAATATTAACATTTTCTCGTATATTATTAGAATTTTCAATACTCCAATTAATGGACTCCTTAAACTCTAATTCACTTAATTCCTCTATGTATTTAAGATTAAGTTCATTTCTAACAATCTCTTCAAAATAATTTAACTGAGTTTTTTCTTCTAATATACTCTTTCTTTTTAGATCAATTTTTTCTTCAATAAATCCTATTGCTGTTTCTTCTCTGGCAATAAAGTCTGAAATCTCCTGTATTTTTTCAGGATAATTCGTTATTATATTTGTTACAAGGGCATATTCTTCTTGAAGTTTACCTAAATCAAATATTTTAATTGCTTCTGTTAATCCTTGAATATTATTTATTCTTTCATTTCTTTTATCCTTAAGCTTATATAACTCCCCATTTACATTATCTAAATTATATAATATATCTTCAATATACTCTTCAAGCTGTTTTCTTTCTTTATGTTTATAATAAATCTCTATCAATTGATTTTGTAAACTGTTTATTGTTTTTCTATAATCTGAAATCCCCTTCATTGCTTCTTCATAGCTTTTTTTATTTTTAGGGATTTTAATGCCTTCACTTTCAGTGAATAATTTTATTTTTAAACTTTTAACTTCTTCTTTTAAGCCATATATCTTCTCATTTATATACTGAAGGTCACTTACCTCTTTATCTAAACTCTTTATATTTTCATCTATTACCTTTATGGTTTCTTTAATATCATCAGTTTTAGGGAATTCCTCTTTTTCCTTATTTAAAATAGAACTTCTTTCAATTAAGCCATCTATATTTTTAGCATATATTTCTTTTTCTTTATTTTTCTCATTTTTGTATTTCTCTAAGTTTTTTATTCTTTCTTTTCTATAATTTTCTCTTGAATTAAGACCAATATATTTTAAATTATAATCATCATTACTATAACCATTAATTATCCCAATACCAAATTCACTGTCTTTAATATAAGTATTATTTTTATTTCCTTCATTTATTGATATGGACATCAATATACTTTTTACATCTTCTTTATATGTATTCGCAAAAACTTCATTTTCAATATTAAAATACTCATAAATATTCTCTTCTTCACAATTTACATCACTAAAAATAATTCTATAATTTATATTTTCTAATACTTCTAAAGCTTTATTTTTAAACTCTTCTGGAACTATTAATGAAGTTAATATTCCCATATTCAAAAGACTGCCTTCTAGGCTTTTTCTCTTTGTTTCATCTAAATCATCTTTAAAATCAATTACTTTATAGAAATCTTCATATGGAATCAAATTCTCATCTAGCTTTTCTTTAACTTTTAAAAGGTAAGCCTCATCTTCAATTACTTCCTTAGAATTAACTAGATTATCAATTTCTTTATTTACAGTCTCTATATCTTCAAGTACCTTTTTCATATAAATTTCGCTGTTTAGCTTTAATTCATTTATTTTATTTTTTATAGTTTCTGCTATTTCGCTAATATTGTTTCTAATGTTATCACAATGACTTATTTCATAGATTTCATTTACTTGTTTATAGATTTCTATTATTTGTTCTTTACCTATACTAAGTTCCTTAAGGTTTGTTATATATTCATTAATCTTTTCAATATATTCACTTTTAACAGTAGTTAAATATTCTTTTGACTCTGAGAGTATGTTTTCTTTAGTTTTCACAATTCCCTGCTGCTTGCTTTGTTTTTCTTCCATAAGATTTAAATCATTTGTTATATTTTCATACTTAGCAATTAAGTTATAAGAAGACCTTACTGCATTATCATATTCCTCTATGCTGGTTAAAATATTTTTAAAATCATACTCTGTATCTTTATCTAAAATACCTCTAAAATCTTCAGTATGTTCAAAAAATGATTCGTCTCTATAATACTCTTCATCATCAAGAATTTCTTTAAAATTCTTTGTTTTTTTATACAATTCATTATCTAATTCTTTAGTTACATTTTCTTTTTCTATTTTAGTTTGAAGTATTCTATTACTCTCATTTTCTTTTGTTTTTATTTCTGCTTCAATTTCTTTTAGTACTTTTTCTTCCTTTGATATTTCATCTCTAAGAGCAAAACCTTTATTTCCTTTTAATGTTGATTCCTTAATTTTAGCTTTATTAAGCTCATTTTGCATTTCCTTTAATGTAATCTTTTGATTATATGTATCTTTCTCCTTCTCTTTTAACTCACTTTCAATTTTTTCTAATGACTTAGTAAGCTTTTCAACGTTAGTTAATTTGTTTTTATATTTAACTGCCTTTTCGTATAATACATTTAAATTATATTTATCAAATACTTTTTTTATCTTACTTGCGCCTTCTATGCTCTTTTTAAGCTCTTCAAGTCTTAAATTTAAATTATCCATGTTATCCATGGCTTCCGCCATAGGTCTTAAATCATCATCAGATAAAGTGTTTAGAGATTCCTTTAAAATCTCATAAATTACTGTTGGCTTAAAATCCTTTGATAATTTTGGACTTCTAAGCTGAATCAATAAATTTAAAAGATCTTTGTAACTTTCAATATCAGAATATCCAAATAAATGTTCATTTACTTTTTCCATATATTCTTTCTGGCTTGTTGTAAAGATATTTCCATTATCTAACTCATTTTGCAGCTGTTTTGATGTAAGAGGAAGCTTTTGACCTGAGAATTTATATAATTTAAAATCAACATTTATTCTTCTTCCATCTTTTAATATAAAATACCAGGAATCTAACTGTTTGGCTTTACGTCCCCTCATTCCCATGCCTATTGTTATGTAATTATTTGATTCAGGTTTTACAAACTCAATGTATAAATAAGAAATTCTATCTTCATCTTTTTCATCAACAAGTATGTAATTTTCTATTTTTCTTGCATTTGATCCAAAAGGGTCTAACCTTGAAGGTCTTTTATCTCCATCAAGGAGAAGAGGTATAAAACTTTGGGTAGTTACTGACTTTCCGCTTCCATTAGTTCCTCTAAATATAATTTTGCCATTTGATAATTTAAATTCTTCATCATCATAATACCAAAAATTAAATAATCCAAATTTATTAGCTGTCCATCTCTCCATCTATTTTTCCTCTCCATTATAATCATCAGGGTATTTACCTGTAGCTTTTACTATTAACGGCATTAATTCAACATAACCATCTTTAACATTAATTAAATAATATTCTTCCATAAATCTTTTTATAGTTCCTAAGTAGTAACTATCTAAAGCATCCCTAAAGGCCTTAGTAAAACCATGTCCATATTTCTTTTTAACTTCTAATAATATTTTATCGAAAAGTTCTTCTTTTATAATAATTGTATCTTTCTCATTTATAATAAGCTTTCCATCTTCAAGCATATCTTTTATTTTCCTGTTAACAAATAGTGTTATTGCACTTTCTCCTTTTCCATTTGGAAAAGTGTCCCTAATTTCATTTGCATTTTTTATTACTGCCATGGCCCCATTTTTATGAATATGAATATCCCATTCAAGATATTTTTCAAAGGTACTTTTTATAGAATTTCTATAATTTTTTATGTACTCATAATCACTACTATTTTCGTTATTATATACTATAGGGGATAAGGTAAGCTCTCTAAAAACTCTATTTTTTCGTATAATACCTTTATCAGTACTAATTCCCTCTATTGCATCTTCTAAAAGTTCAATATAACTTTCTGAATCAAAAATTTCTCTATTAAATCTTCTGACTACATACCTAGAAATTCCTGTACTTTCATATAATACTTCACCATTTTCACTTTTATTAAACTCTTCTTCTTCACCATCATTTTTCTTAATGATTCCAAGTTCTAAAGAAAATTTTAATACTGTTATTAAACTTTTTCTATTTTTAAATACTGTCCATTCTATTTTTTCACCAGGATAATTATGTTCTATATATTCAGTTACATTTGATAAAATAAACTGCTCTTCTTTATTTTTATCTTCAAGATACATTAAAATAAGCAAAAAGAAAATATATTCTTTTTTATTATTAAAGCTCTGTATTCCCATCCAGCTTTTAGGTATTGCCGGAATTTTTTCAAGCTTAATAAAATCCTCTTTAATAATCAGATTATATGAAAGATTATCATTTATAAATTCTCGATAATTATCAATATTATCTATAATATCATAATAAAGCTCACGATCTTTTTCCTTTAAAATAATGTAGTTTTCAAGTAGCTGTGTAAATTTCATTAAAAATTATTCCTCCTTGAAAATAAGTTCATATGCAGGCATAGTTAAATCACCATCTTTGCATTTTATAAGTATGGTTTCATTTTTGTCTAAATTTTCAACCTTATAAAACTTTCCAAATTCATTTTTAACCCATTCATTATTTTTTCTATTTAAACCTAAAGACAGCCATCTTAAAAATACTGTCCTTTCCTCTCTTGTTATACCATCTAAATCCTTAAAAGATAATTTATTGTTTTTTATTCTACTTTCAAGAATCTGCCTTTCTTTTTCCCTTTGCCTAATTACCTCAGCTGCTTTTTCTTTCTTTTCTTTAGTTTTATCTTTAACATATACCCTGCTTGCAGTTTTTTCTCTATATCTATTACTTGGCTTTACTGTTACTATTGTAGGTTTTTCTTCAAAGATGCTGCTGTTTATACTTTCAGTTTCACGATCACTTTCACATACTATATGCCTTGATGAAATAACCCCAAATACAACAGATGACAGCTTATGTGCCTCTTCAATATCCTCACAGTTATTAAATATGTTAACTAAAGTCTTATACTCCTCTTTTCTGCTTCCACCAGAGGTTTTCATGTCAATAATTTGAAGTGCATACCTAGTGATTTTTCTGACTATTTCATTTGTATTATTAAGAAGACTATCTATCATAGAAATATTCTTTCCATCACCTATGAACCATTGCTTTATATTTATGTATCTTTCATAATTTAAATCAAATTTTTCTTCTATATTATAATTTTTATCTAAAGAAATATTGTTCTTCTCGTATTCAATTAATTTCTTTATAAGCTGCTTTACTAAATCATCATTAATATTTTGAAAAATCAGCATTATTTCAGGCACATGCATCTGTATTCCCTTGATAAAGTTTCTAATATATCGGATAAAATTTTCCTTAAATAATAAAAATTCTGTAGTCTTTAGCATCTGATCTGTTTTAGGGGAATAAAACATACTTATATAATCCTGATAATTTTCATTTAAAGTTTTAAAATCACTATTTAAAGTATTCCACCATGAATAAATGTCTTGCTCCTCTACTAATGCAAGATTATTTATTTGTTTAAGAGTATCTTTAAATCTCTCAATTAAAGAGATTTCTAATGAACCTCTTGATATTTCATCAGCACCTTCAAGCTTAATAAGAGTTCTCTCAAGTTCAATGGTATATGGTGAAATCTGATATTTAAACTTTCTATTTTTAAATTCTTCTAAATTCTTAGCTCTTCCTGTATCTTGAATTGTCAAAAAGTTTCCCCAAAGTTCCAAAGAATCTAAATCCTGCTTTAAATTATCTAAGCTATAATCATCAAAGTCTTGAATTTCCTTAATCAGTGTATAAATATCTTCTTTATAAAGCCATAATTTCATCTTCTCATATTGACTATATGCTATTCTTAAAATCACTCTATATCTATGTGCATTATCAGCTGTAAGATATGAAGCTTCCATAACCTTCTTTTGCGTTTTTGAACTTATCTCCATGAGATTTTCCCCTTCTCTCTTAATTATTACTTTAGCACCTTTTATAGTTCCTTATAATGGCATTATAATTTTATAAAATTATTCTAACAGTTTTCTAGCATCAAGAAACTTTCATAACTATGACTAGTAAATCTACATCTTTTACTTTATTAATATTTCTAATTAATATCATCATAATAATACTCATAATAAATATCTGACATATTATCTCCAAAACCCCATCCTATTCCTGCTGCTTTCACTTTTGCTTCATGAGCCTGTTCTGCAAATATTTCTTGTAAATCGCATTTTTGTACATAATCTAATACATTTATATATGACTTTTCAATATTAATGTAAAATTTTTCATCTATATCCCCATATTCCCTTGTAAATTTTATACCGATTTCAGTGTAATAAAACATTAGCTTAGCAATTAATTCCGAGTTTGAAGTTAATTTTTTATATTCACGTATGGCCTCATTAACCTTTGAGTATCTTAATTTCCCAAAACCTCTATCTGGAAAAAACTCATTTTTTATAATATTTTTATATTTTTCGAAAATTTCTAATTCAGATTGCGGTAATAACTTAGCTTTATAATATTCCTTAACACTCGGATATAGTTTTACTAATTCAATAATCTCATTTATCAACTCATCATCATTCCTATTTCTTAAGTACTTTTTTAAATCAGTTATTTTCAAATTATTCACGTATTATGATACCTCTCCTTCATTAACTATAATTTATATTATTAACAATTATATTATCCCATATTTTATATTTCAGTATAACATAAATACGTCAATCCTTTGAATCAATGATTTTGTGTATCATTCATGTTGAATTTCAGAATTCACAATTACGACTAAAATTCTTGCAATATTTTTAGAATTATGATGAAGAATTATTTTTGCACTATATCTATATAAAAGCTGAGATTTTCCCAATGGTACAAATCTCAGCTTTTATAAAAATTATTTAACAATATCAAGCTTCATACTATTTGTATCTTCAAAGCCATTTAATATGCTTCCCTCTTATGATTCTTATAAATTGTTAACTTTTTTTATTTTTACCTTCTTAAATTGTTAACTTTTTAAATTCTTAAAAAGTTTTATTTAAAACAATGTTCCATAAAAAAGCAGCTGATAAATCTATTTATAATTCCATAAACAACTTAATCAAGCTTGGAAAATTATGACCATCATCTAAAAAGTATTGTATATACTCACTATACTCTTCATAATTTTCTCTATAAACTTCTAACGCATCAATTAAAGCCTTTCTAGCTTCTTTTAGTTCATAGCTATTTAAGTTTAGAATATCTATTGTATAATTTGCTCTTAAATATTCATTACTATTTTTATCATTACTTTTAGGTATTATCTCACCACTTGCAATACTATAATAAAAATAATCATTAGGATTATCTATAACTGGATTTATAAATTTATCATCATAATTATTCTTTTTATAAATTCCACAGCTATTCTTTTCATTACAAGAAACCAAAATATTATTATAATCCTGAAATTCTTTAGGGTAGAAATCTCTTGGTTTTATATGTTCTATGTGACCGTCATCATTTGTATATATTCTTTTTTCACAATAAGGACAATATTCTTCCTGCTCAACAAGTAATATATTTACCTTAATTTTGTTTCTAATATCGTCCTTATTATAATCTTTCCACGATTTAGGAGTATGTTTTTTCTTATAATCTAATAAAAAGTCAGGTTCTTGTTCTTTATTAACCTTTAGCATTTTTTTTGTTCCTAACTGATACATCCAATCTTATTCTCATAATATCTTTATCTAGATCTCCTAAATACGTTCTTAGATAATTAAATAAATTTTTAAATTCTTCTGTATCATATAAATTTCTATTTAAAAGATCATATACTTTGTTTAATTTATCAGTTATATCTTCATTTCTTAAACTATCTAATTTCATAGTTGTACTTAAGATATCACCTATGCTTTTTCCATAAGTTTCACTTAATTTATCATTATCAACTAACTTAATTCCATCTTCATCTTTTGCCATTACTCTTAACTCATTAGATGTTATATTCCCAATTACATGAGGTGAGTGAGTTGCTATAATCAACTGATTATTATGTCCAATGCTCTTATATACATCGATTATCTTTCTTTGCCATTCTGGATGAAGTGATATTTCTGGTTCATCAATTAATATTATTGAATTATTTACTTCTAAAAACTTAAGCGACAATGCTCTTAAGAACAATTGCTTTTCACCTGATGACAAACCAGTAATATCAAATTCTTTGCCTAAGCTATTTCTAAACATAGGTTTTGTCTCACTTGTTTCAGATAACCCTACCAACTTAATATCTAAATTCATAATAGAAAATATACTATTTATATCATCACAAACTTTATCTATAACTTGACCTATAGTTTTATTTCTGTTTTTAAATATTTCTTTATTAATCTTTGTAGCTATAAATGATGGCACATTTTGAGTCATATTTTGATCTACTATATTTTGAAAATGTGGTGTAAAATTCAACGTATTGTCCACCTTATTAATCTTTTCAAAATTTATTTCTGTTGGCATATATACAACTTTAGGATCAGTAGAGCTATCCCCTAATGCATAAGCAATCTCTGGACTTAACATGCCAATTTCATTCTTCTCTAACTTCACAGTTGCTGTATATAATGCAGGAGTCAGCTCCACTTTATTATCTTCCACTTCTTCATAATCACATTCATCTATTTCAAATGAATCATAAATGCACTTTAATAAAGTAGTCTTTCCCGAACCATTTTCACCGATAATAACAATTGTATCTAATATTTTTTCATTATTATCTTTAAAATCTATCTCTAAATCATTAAATATTTCATGATTATTAAATTTTATTTTTTCTAACTTCATCTTATATCACCTCTCTTATCTTCAAGTTGTTTTTCATATGATGTTACTATCTAACATTTCCCCTTAGGTCTCCCACTTATTTGGAATTATTTAACTTCATTTAATTCCTCAAATTTTATTTTTTATATTCATCATAATAAACATTCTAAAAAAACACTAAATATTTTCTTTCATGCAAATTAGTTTATATTTTGCTTTGATACTAACAATATTATAGCTAAATAAAGACAGTGTTTCAATACTCGCCCAACTTTGAAGTTTTCCTTCATTAGAGTAAAGCTACATAGATTAAAACATAATCCACTTCTTAAGTCATACAATATATCTTCCACAAATGTTTATAAACTTCTGAATCTATGATACAATCAAGTGTAAAATTGCACTAAATATAACATAATATAAATAATTATAAAATTTAATCATATGAAAAACGAGGTAATAAAATGATAAAAATTGATAACTTGTCGTACTCATTTCCAAATAAGGATCTATATCATAATATTTCATTTACTTTAGAAAATGATCAGCATTGTGCTTTTATAGGTTCTAGTGGTAGTGGAAAAAGTACACTAATAGATATAATCATGGATCCTGAGAACTATATGTTTGATGGTACTCTAGAGATTGATCCAAATTGCAGGATTGGTTATGTGAGTCAGTTCTGTGAGGTAGATAACACAAAAGAAACAACAGTTTTCGAATATCTATGTGAAGATTATATTAAACTGCAAAATGAGATAACTTCTATTTGTAGCTTAATGGAAACCTCTACTGATATTGATGCCCTACTAGAAAAATATCAGGAAGCTTTAGATGCTCTTGATGTAATTGGTGGAGATGATTTTGAAAGTACTCTTAGTAAGAAATTAAATCTTGCAAATCTAAGTAAGCTTAAAGATTCAAAGATATCAGATTTAAGTGGTGGAGAGTTTAAGCTTATCCAAGTAATTAGGGAAATGCTTAATAGTCCAGACTTAATGATTATGGATGAACCTGATGTATTTTTGGACTTTGAAAATCTTAATTCTCTTAAAAACTTAATAAATTCTCATAAGGGAATGATGTTAGTTATTACTCACAATAGATATCTATTGAATAATTGTTTTAATAAAATTATTCATCTAGAAAATCATGAACTCCAAGAGTTTGATGGAAGCTATATAGACTATAACTTTACATTACTTCAAACTAAAATTGAACTTCAAGAACTGTCTGTTGCTGATGATGAAGAAATTGAGAGAAACGAACGCATAATCAAGAGACTGAGAGATAGAGCTGAAGTTACAGGCGAAACTGCTGCTGGAAGGTATCTAAAAGGTAAAATGAAATTCCTAGAAAGATTAGAATCTCGTAGAATAAAAAGACCTTTTGTTGAAATTAAGCAGCCTTATATACGTTTAACTACTAAAAATCAAGTTGAAGAAAAAGTTGCTCTAAAAGTTAACAATTATAGTGCTGGCTTTGATGAGATACTTTTAGAAAATGTTAATTTTGAGATTAAATCTAATGATAAAGTAGCTATTGTTGGTTTAAATGGTACAGGAAAAACCACTTTGCTTAGAGACATATTTAAGAATGACAACCCTGCTATTGAAATAGATTCTGAAATTGAAGTTGCATATTTATCACAGCTTCAAGGCGAAATATTAAATGAGTCTAATACAATACTTGAAGAATTCCTAGACGCAGGATTTAAAACTTATGATGATGTTGAAAATTACATTTCAAACTATGATTTTGAAGAAGAGAGAATCAACCAAAAAATAAAAGATTTATCTGGTGGCGAAAAGAATATACTTCAATTAGCTAAAATTTCTGCAAGCAAAGCAAATATGCTGCTTTTAGATGAGCCAACAAGCCATTTAGATATATATTCACAAATGGCTCTTGAAGAAGCCATAGAAAAATACAATGGTGCTATTTTAATGATATCTCATGATTACTATTCCATAATTAATTGCGTAGATTATGTTTTACTCATTGAAGATAAAACAATCAGAAAAATGAATATGAGAAAATTTAGAAAGATGATTTATGCGAAATACTTTGATAAAGACTATTTAGAAATTGAACAAAAGAAAAGAGATTTAGAAATGAAAATAGCCATATCACTAAGAAACACAGATTTTGAACGTGCAAAAGCCTTATCTGAAGAGTTGGAAGCATTGATTAAATTGCTTTAAGCATGATAAAAAAAGGTATCTGACTAACATATATTCTTCTTTAAAAGGGCAGATTAACTACATATAATCAAATTAATTTTAAATATCATAAAAGAGGTGTACTATGATAGCAGAAAAAAAGCTCGCTGAAAAGCGATTAACAGAAGCTTATAAGAATGCTAAAATTGAATATTTTGATAACAACTCTAAATATATATTTTTCAGTGATTGCCATAGAGGCGATGGTACACCCTCTGATGAATTTGCAAAAAACCAAAATATCTTTCTATTTGCATTAGAATTCTATTTTAATAATGGATATACTTATGTGGAAGTTGGCGATGGAGATGAACTTTGGGAACATTCTAACTTTAAACATATAAGACTTGCACATGATGAAGTATATGCTCTACTAAAAAAGTTCTTTGATTCTGATAGATTGATTATGTTATATGGTAATCACAATGTACACTTAAAATATAGCAATTTTGTAGAAAAGAATTATTATAAATTCTATGATGAATATAACGAAGAAGAAATAGAGTTGTTTCCTGGGATCACACCATATGAGGCAGTGGTATTTAAACATAAAAACACAGGCCAGGAAATACTAACTGTTCATGGTCATCAAGGAGACAGAATGAATGATAATTTGTGGCGTTTTAATATGCTTACAGTAAGATATTTTTGGAAATTTCTTCACTCAATAGGATTCATAAATCCTGCAAGCCCCGTAAAGAGTTCTGAAAGGATTCATAAAATCGAGCGTATTTATAGTCATTGGATTAAAATGAACAAAATTATGATCATCTGCGGACATACTCATAGGCCCCACTTTCCAAAAGTCAAGGAATTACCTTACTTCAATGATGGATCATGTGTTAGGGCAAGTGGAATCCAAGGAATTGAAATAGTAGATGGAAAAATAATGCTTATTGAATGGAGAATCAGAACTGATTCAGAGGGTATTCTTCATATAAAAAGAAAAATATTAAGAGGTCCAGAGCAAATTGAAAAATTTGACCTAAGAAATAACAAAACAAATATGAAATAAGCTATAATATCAGCAAATTCTTCTAAGAAATATTATTTATTAAAGCTGAGACTTTCTAAATATATATATTGCGATTCACGATGCACATTTCCTAATTCACAATTGCGTCTAAAATTCTTGCAATATTTTTAAAATTATGATTAAGAATTATTTTTGCAATATATATAGGAAAATCTCAGCTTATAAAATTACTAATTTACTACTTACTGTTTAATCTTAGGAATTCCCTACAATTTTATTATAATCTACACCAGCTTTAATTAAAAGCTGTTTCACTGACTCACTTTTTACATTAAACAAGGTATTTTTACATCCATTAAATGCCCCTTCTTCTATTTTAGTTATACTGTCAGGAAGAACTATGCTTGTTAAGTTAATGCAGTTTTGAAATGCACTATGCTCTATTGTTATGACAGTATTAGGAATTTTTATACTGCTTAAGTTTGTACATCCATAAAAAGTACCAATTCCTATATCTGTAACTCCATCTGGAATAGTTATACTGTTTAAATTCTTACATCCATCAAAGGCACTACTTCCTATACTTGTTACAGTGCTAGGTATTTCTATACTTTTTAAATTTACTCCTCCAGAAAATGCATTCCACTCTATATCTGTCACACCATCTGGAATTGTGTATTTTTCGTCAACTTTTCCAACAGGATAATTTACTATTTTAGTTCCATCTTTGCTATACAATACTCCATCAACGCTCTTAAAAGTTATATTGTTAATATCTACAGATATATTTTTTAAGCTTGTACATCCCGTTAATGCATATCCACCTATACTTTTTACGCTAGCAGGAATGTTTATGCTTGTTAAACCTGTACATCCAACAAGTGCTGATCTTTCTATGCTTTTTATACTATTTGGAATAGTTATATTTGTTATATTCTTATTTCTATAAAATGCTTTGTTCCCTATACTTGTTATTGCAACGTTATCAATTTTATCTGGAATTACTACATTGCTGTCCTTACCTACATAGGCCACTATTTCACCAGTTTGTTTACAAAAAGCCCATGCTCCTTCAATTGTGACGTTTGCAAATTGACCACTACTATTAATTCCATATTCATCCCTAAACTCATTTGGCATACTACCTAACATATAGCCTTTTGTATCAAAATAATATAAACTTCCATCAATTACTCTCCAGCCTGTGGCCCATGAATTTCCCTCTGCATACCACCAACCTGTTTTATTCTGCTTCCATTCTGCACTTGCACCTATTGGATTTAACATTAATACTGAAGCTACCACTAAAGCACTAGCTATTACTTTTGTTAATTTTAATTTTTTCATATTATCCCCCTATTTTTTGCAAAGGTACTGTCAAAGTTTTTTATCTAACTAAGGCAGCAACCCTTTAATTTTTCTTATTTTTTATATAAATAACTTGCCACCCCCAAAAAGTTAAGATATTTTATACTTGCAAAACAAAAACACTGAACTAAAAAAGGAGGCAAGCTATTACCATGATTAATAAGTTTCTTCTTGAAACTGTAATTTATCTTATTGAAATTATAAAGTATCTCATGACTTTGCTGGTTGGCAAAAACTTGCTTAAAAGCATTTCGGACGAACCTGTTAAGAAAGAATACCGAAAGCTTCAAGTAGATGATCAACCAATCTTTGATGTTCCCGAAAAACTTAACTATAAGCTTCTAATAGCTGAATATGAGTTTAAGCACGGCAAAGAATTTGCTCCTGTGAAACCTCGCAAAAACAAAGCGTTAGCTCCTAAGGATGTTATCTGTCCTAAGTGTGGTGCTCCACATACCTATCTTTACGATAATAACGGAGGCCGAGGACAATATCTTTGCAAAGTCTGTGATACCACATTCAATCCTAAAAATTACTATCAGAAATCCATAGTGTTAAGATGTCCTCACTGCAGTAAAACACTTGAAAGAATCAAGGCGCGTAAGGATTTCTACGTTTATAAGTGTAAGAATGATAATTGCTCTTTTTACCAAAATAATCTTAAATCAATGACAAAATCTGAAAAACAAGATTTTAAGAAGAATCCTGGTAAGTTCAAAGTTAGATACATATTTAGAGATTTCACTTTTGACTTTAAGCCACTTTCTAAAGAAAGTCCGGTAAAATCAAAGGTTTCTCTTCCAAACATTATGATTTCTTCTTACACCTTAGGACTCATTCTAACTTACTACGTTAACTACGGTTTATCTTCCAGAAAGACAGCTGCATTGCTTAAAGATATTCATGATATTAAAATATCTCATCAAGCAATTTTAAACTATGTTAATGCCGTTTCAATTGTAGTTAAGCCATTTATAGATAACTACGATTATAAACTTTCTGACTCTTTCTGCGGCGATGAAACCTACATAAAAGTTAACGGTAAGTGGAACTATATTTTCTTCTTTTTTGATGCTGTTAAAAAGATTATTCTATCTTACAGAGTATCACCACATAGAGATACCGAAACGGCTGTAAAAGCCATCGATGATGTTCTAAGTAAGTTAAAAGAAATACCTGAAGATCTTAATCTTATAACTGATGGTAACCCTATATATCTTCTTGCACAGCACTTCTTTGCAAGCCATAGTATAAAATTCGATGTTACTCAAGTTATAGGCTTAACCAATAAAGATGAAGTTTCAAAAGAATATAGGCCATTGAAGCAAATTATTGAACGTCTTAACCGAACCTTTAAAGGCAATTATAGAGCTACTACTGGCTTCGGAAGTCCTAACGGGTCGGTTGCATTTGTAACTATGTTTGTGGCATACTTTAACTTTCTAAGACCACATTCTGCCCTTGAAGGCAAAACTCCTGTAATCCTTGAAGAGTTAGAGTCAATGTCCAACATGCCTACTAGATGGTGCAAATTTATTGAACTATCTCAAGACTTTGTTCTAAATAACTGTACAATAACTGCCTAATGATCTAAAGCAGTTGGTGAAACGCACCCTTGACACGCCCACAAAGATAAATGGTAAAATATCTCAATAGGCGGGTCTATTAGTCATGTTCAAAATTATCATTCACCCGTCCTTAACTGCCTAAGACCATTTATCTTTAGGTGTGTCAAGGGCAACTAGCAAACATAATTTAACATTAAATGGTAGTTGGATTGATTTTTCATATATTTTTTACACTACCTTTGCAAAATAACAAAATTCCATTTTATTGTATTTTAACATAATTATTAATGATATTCCATAATGTTGTTAACCATTGATTTTTTTCATTTTTTTCTTCTTAACTTTTTAAAATGGTAAACAGTTTTATTTAAACCTTTGTTCCTTTAAGATTTATTTGTTCTTTGAGCTCCTCTAATCATACTCTGTCTATGTAATCACCTAATCTTTCTTTGTCAAGTGCATTTCCCCTATATATTTCTAATAACTTTTTCTACTAAATCATATACAATAGACCTTTAAATTTGCGCTACAAGCAAGTTTAAAATAATTTCACCAAATTTTATCTTGACAAATATAGGTTATACTACTATATTGTATAGTAGTATAATAAATGGTGGTGATTAAATTGTCTTCAATTAATTTAATAATACTTGGATATTTGCAGAACAAAGAGAAAAGTGCCTATGAAATGGTTAAGGAATTTGAAGTCTGGAATCTTACTAAGTGGTTAAAGATTAGTACCCCGTCAATTTATAAAAATATAATTAAGTTATGTGATAATGGGTATTTAAATTCAAGAACTGTTAAAGAAGGTGAAATGCCAGAAAAAACATTATATTCATTGAATGAAAAAGGAAATTTATATTTCAATGAACTAATGGAGGAAAGTTCAAAAAATATAGGAAATGTTTATTTAGAGTTTAATGCATTTTTAGCTAATATAGAGAACTTACCAGAAGAAAAAAGAAAAGAATACCTTAAAAACTTCAAAGACAAGGCAGAAGAACGTAGAGCTTTTGCAGAGTCAATTTATAATGACACGAAACAGCACAAGGATAAAATTGGTTCTGAATTTCTTATATTAGATTTATATAACGAATTCTACAATGTTTTACAAAAATGGTCTGAAAAAGTTTTTGATTATTACAATTAATAATTTAATGTCTCCAATAAGTCACTGTCAAAAATAACAAGGTATCATACTATTATTTTGCATCATACTAAATCAGTAGTATTAGTTAATAGTCAAATATGATCTAAGATTACTTCTTTATGTTACACAAAATATATGTATCATCTTTTACTTGTTATTTTCTTTCTAGTGCCTAAATCTCAATATTGTGAGACAATTTTTTCGCGTCACTACTATACTTTATAGTAGTTTATTATATACTAATATAAAAATGTTTTTATTACTATTTAGGAGGTTTGTCTTATGAACAAAAAACATCAATACATTTCTTTTGTAGCTATTATCTTAGGATTTTTTATGGCATTGTTAGATACAACTGTCGTAAATATCACTTTGCCTAGAATGACTGAATACTTTAATACCACTATAGATCATATTTCTTGGGTAGTAAATGCCTATAATCTAGCTACTGCAGTTATTCTAGTAACTGCTTCAAGACTTGCAGATCAATTTGGCAGAAAAAAAATGTTTATTTCAGGAGTATTTCTATTTACTATATCTTCATTTCTATGCGGTATTTCAAATTCCCTTCAAGCAATTATATTATTTAGAACACTTCAAGGGCTAGCCGCAGCTTTTGTTGTACCTGTCGCAGCGCCTCTTTCTGCCGAAATATTTCCACCAGAAATGAGAAAAACTATTATGGCACTTTGGGGAGCTTTTGCAGGTCTTGCTGCTGCAAGTGGACCATCTATTGGGGGTATAGTAACTCAATTTTTTAATTGGAGATATATTTTCTTTATTAATATACCTATAGGTTGTATATGCATAATATTGACTATAAAATTCATAAAGGAATCTTATGACCCAACCGCAAGCAAAAACATAGACTTTTTTGGAATTATAACAATCTCAATTGCTATGTTCTGCTTAACTTTCGCATTAATGAAAGCTAATGAAAAAGGTTGGACTTCAAGCTTCATCCTTTCCTTCTTTGCAATTTCTGCTATAGCCTTTATACTATTTGTCATTATTGAACTAAAAGTTAAAGAGCCCATGGTTCCTCTTAGTTTATTTAAATCTATACCATTTACAAACGGATCAATTACGCTATTTTTACTCGGTCTTGGTATGATGTCTGGTACCTACTTACTATCTTTTTTCCTAATTCAGATTAAAGGATTAAATCAGCTTTCAGCAGGACTTATTATTTCAACTATGTCCTTAACTTCAATGATTTTTTCAATATTAGCTACTGTTTTGACAAAAAAATTAGGCAGTAGATTAACTAGTGCATTGGGCATTCTTTTACTTTGTATTTCTTGCTACTTAAATAGTTCTCTTACTCAAAATTCTTCAAATATAGATTTTATTTTAAGATTAATTGTTGCTGGTTCTGGTACGGGATTAAGTATGGCAACACTAATAGGTTCTGTAATGGCTAACGTTCCTTTAGACAAAATAGGAATAGCTTCTGGAATAAATAATATGACAAGAACACTTGGAACTGTACTTGGAGTTGCCTTATTTTTGACTATATTTACATCAAATATGACTACCCAGATGTATGATGCTAAAGACTCTGCTATTCAAACAATACAGAATGACACTGTATTTGATGATGAAACAAAGCAACAGATGATTACTTCTATCAAAACAGGTATTAATAAAAACGTTAGTCTTTCAGAAATATTAAATACAATTGCTGAAAAAGAAGCTACTGTGTTAACCTCTGCTCAAGCTATGGATGAAGATAAAATTAAAGAAAGTTTTGAGAATCAAAAGAAAGAAACAAAAAAAATAGTATCTAATATCCAAGATACCTTTTTGACTTATACTGTTAAAGCTTTTAGTTTTACATTTAAAGTGAGCGCTATAATTCTCTTGCCAGGCATATTGTTTGCATTATTCAGCGATAAAAAGAGAAGTCGTGATATGAAAAATAAGAGGCTTGTTGAAAACATAAATAATGCATAAATAAACTAATAATAAAAATGCGTTGCGTAATAATCGCAACACATTTTTATTATAATAGCCAATATTTTTTCAAAAAGTTTTGATTTATAGACACTATTAACTTACTTTTAATTTTCTCAAAAAAGCTACTCTCTTTTTATTTGTAAATATAACATGAATACATTTCCAATATGAAATTTATCATTTAGAATGTTCTTTTATTTTTCTAATTTACAATTGTGATTTTTACATTAGGGGTCCCATCGAATACATATTGTCCTATAACAGTACTACTATGTATATTCATTGATGTTAGTTTATCACAATTTTCAAATGCACCCCCTACAATTCTTTTCACACTTTTAGGTATATCTATAGATCTTAAACTATGGCAACCGGCAAAAGCTACATTATCTATATATGTTACATTATCTGGTATTATTATATTAGTTAAGTTTCCACAGCCTGAAAAAGCCCCTTGCCCGATACTTGTTAGACCATTAGGCATTGTCACACTAGTTAACTTAATACAACCATTAAATGTTGCTTTCTCTATTTTTTTTACACTTTCAGGTATACTAATTGCTTTTAAATTGCTGTCCCATTCAAAAGCGCTTTCTCCTATACTTGTCACACTATTTGGTATTGTTACACTCTCTATTTTAGCTGAGCTATTATCAGTAGAAAATGCTCCTCTTCCTATACTTGTAACTGAAACACCATCAATTTCACTAGGTATATTTACAACCGTGTTAACTCCGCTATATCCTACTATTGTTCCAGTTGATTTATCAAATTTCAAATTTTCACTTGTTGTCATCACTTCTTTCCATGCTCCACTACTATCTAAATAGTATCCATCAATGGTTTTATCATGTTCCATATAACCTCTTGAATTAAAGTGATACCATTTTCCATCAATTTCACTCCAGCCTGTGGCCCATGAATCTCCTTCTGCATACCACCATCCTGCTAAATTATGTTTCCATTCTGCATTTGCACCTATTGGATTTAGCATTAATACTGAAGCTACTACCAAAGCACTAGCTATTACTTTTGTTAATAGAATTATTTTATCTTTTCTTGGAATTCATCAAAATCTTTAGAAATAATTGCAATTTTAGTCCATCTCTTTAATATATCTATATTATTTTGTTCATTTATACACTCAACTAAATTTTGTGGCACATTCCCTAGTTCTTTTAAATTATCTAAAATAGTTTCTTTTAATCCTTCCATTTTCCCTTCTATTTTTCCTTCTTCAATTTTCTCTCTATCTCTTTCCAATAAAGTCATGAACTCCACCTCCACCGAAATATCATTTTTAACTTCATTAACTCTTTTATGTATATTTTTAACAAGGTTTCCTTTAGCATGCTTTACTCTATCTTCTGTTGAATCTTCTATATAATCAAGAAATTCCAGCAACTCATAACTTAAGTCTTTCATGATTCCTTTAGTATTTAATAGTATTTTTTGTGCTTGATCATTTAAGATTATATCACTATCTTCTAAGCATACATTTTGAAAAGTATATTTATGACGACCTTTATTAAACAAATCAAATGTACAAATAAATATTATGTAGCTCTTTGCAAGTTTCCTATAATCTTCACCCTTACTTATCAAGTCTAAATCTATACTTCCTTGATAATATCTTAGTCTTTTAGGCAAATTTTTATGTTTTCCTCGTTGCATCTCTACATTATAAATTGTATTATTTTCATCTTTAACATAAACATCAAGTCTAATCCCCTTGCTCTCTAGCAATAAATCTATGGTTTTTTGCTCTTCAACTAGTTCGACTTTTTCTATTTCAATTTCTAAAATCTTTTCTAATAATTCTTTGCAAATTTCTTTATCACTCATAACCTTTGCAAAAAGGAAATCATCTTCAAGATTTAATTCCTTTAATGTCTTATCCATCTTATTAACCTTACCTTATTCATCATCTTTTGTTTTGATTATTAACAACATTATAACTAATTAAACATTTAGTTTCAATAGCTTCTGGCTTTGGAAATCCCGCCCCATTTCTTGAGCTAGCTAACACATACAATTAAATTTCAATTTATATATGAATTATAATAAGAATCACTGTAATTTCAATATAAGAATTGTTAATTCACAGTGATATTTGCTCTAATTATTATATTGGGGATAATTATAATATCTAAGATATTATGTTATTGATGCTAATTTAGAACTTAATGCCTTATATTAATAAAACTGTGAATCTTCATAATAAAATTCTTAGTTTTTTAATATCATATTATATTTCATAATATTTGTTTCTTCAAAACCTTTTGATACGTCTCAGCCATTATATTTTCTGCAACATAGTTAACTTTTTTCATTTTTACCTTCTTAACTTTTTAAAAAGGTAAAAAGTTTTATTTAAACCTTTGTTCCCTTTTAAAAATATACAATGAAAACTTTGAAAAAATTCTTATTGTTAAAAAGGTTTATTTAAAAAAGGGTTTAAATTTTATAAGTTTATTTGAAAATACAATCCATATACTATAAAATATTTTTTGAGGTGTTATGATGAAAAAAACTATTAATGTTGTAGCTGCAATTATAAAAAATGATAGCGGAGAAATATTATGTGCTTTACGCTCTCCTACTATGAAATCGCCAAATCTTTGGGAGTTCCCAGGTGGTAAAATAGAAGCTAACGAAACTCCAAAAGAAGCTATTGAAAGAGAAATTTTTGAAGAATTAAATTGTAAAGTGCGATATATTAATATACATAATGAAAATAGACATGAATATGATGATTTTATTGTAAATTTGATAACTACTAACTGCGAATTAGTAAATAGCTATCCTAAATCTAATGAACATGCAGCTTTATTATGGCTGAAACCAGAAAGCCTGCTTTCTTTGAAGTGGGCTCCTGCAGATATTCCTGCTGTGCTTGAAATAATAAAAAATCATGCCATTATTTAGCATGATTTTTTACACTATTAGATATATTAAATTTAAACTAATTGATTTGTTCATTAATTTGAAAATTTTCTATTCAGATAAAACCATGTATTAAAATTTTCACTTTATAGATAACTATTAAGATTTATTTGTTCTTTGAACTCATCTAATCCTACTCTATCTATGTAATCTCCTAATCTTTCTCTGTTAGTTGCATTTTCTCTATATACTTCAATAACTTTTTCTATTAAATCATATACCTTTTCTTCTGATACAGAAAGTGCTATTCTATCTGCTATTCTTGGTCTAGCTCCACCTTTTCCGCCAACATAGAACATCCATCCTTTTCCGCTTCCTATTAATCCTATATCTTTAAATGCACTATCTGCACAGCTATGAGGGCAACCACTTACTCCCATTTTTAATTTATTAGGTAATTCTTTTCCATGATATAAGCTGTCCAATTTTGAACCAACTGCTACTGAATTTTGAAGACCTCTTTTACAAAAAGTAGTCCCTGGACATACTTTTATACTTCTTACACATAGACCTACTGCTGCACCTGGGTCCATCCCTAGATCATCCCAAGCATTATCTAAATCTTCTTCTTTTAATCCAACTAATGCAATTCTTTGAGCTCCTGTAACTTTAATAGCTGCTGCATTATATTTTTCAGCTACATCTGCAATATTTCTTAAAATCTCTGGAGTTACAAGTCCAGCAGTTAAATGTGGAGCAATTGCATATGTTTCCTTATCCCTTTGCAATATTGCCCCTTTTTCTAATAAATCAGTTTTCATCGCGTATCTCTCCTAATTCTAATTCTCAAAATAAAGTATTAATGTTATATAATAATTTCTATTAGTTATTGTATCATATTTATAATCCAACCTCTAGCGAAAACATGATATTCGAAATATTCTGAACATATAAAGAATATATAATATATGGCATATATTTAGATTAACTCCTATTCCTTAAGATGCCAATATTTATGTAGCTTAAGTTCGTGTTTTAAAATATTTTAAGTTAAAATACCGATTGACAAATTTAATTTTACACAATATAATCTATTCATATTGAATGTCGTATAAAGATTAATAATAGTGGAGGAAAAGATTATGAAAATTTTAGCATTGGAATTTTATAAAAATGGAAGAATGAAAGAATCCTTTGCATTTGGAGGATCACTTGAAAAAGAAAAAATTAATATAAACAAAGATTACCCTGCAAGCCTGCAAAATTATTTAATAGATACTGGAAAAGAGGTTATTCTAGTAGACACAGGTTTACCAGTTGAGACTCCTGATTTTGAAGACAAACCTGATCAAGCCTTATATATGGGTGAAAAAATTGCTAATTTTAAGGAAGCACTAAAAAATGTAGGTTATACTCCAGAAGATGTTAGCAAAGTCGTTTTAACTCATAAACATCCAGATCATGCTGGTGAACTTAGAATGTTTGATCATGCAAAGATTTATATATCAAAAATAGAGCTTGAGGCTATGAATATTGCAGGCGACAATTTAGTTGAAGTTAATTTTACTGATGGGCAGTATAAAAACTTTGATAAAAGCCAAATTATAAGTGAAAATATTTATATGTTGCCAGCTTATGGACATACTACTGGAAATTCATTAATTGTTGTTTATGATAACGGTATTCACTACATGATTCATGGTGATGTTACTTACACAGACGAAGCTTTAAGGCAAAACCAATTATCTGTTGTCTTTGAAGATAAAGGACAAGCAATTGAAACATTAAATAAAGTCAGAACTTTTATAAAAGAAAATGATACAGTTTATTTATCAACTCATACTCCAGAAGGTGTAACTTCCCTTAAAAATAACACTATAATGAAATTGTAATAAATCGTAAAATTGAAAGGATTGAATAAAATGAATAATACAATAGAAAATATAAAAAATCATAGATCAATTAGACAATATTTAGATAAGGATGTTTCAAATGAAATCATAGATGAAATAATAAAAGCTGCCCAAGCCATGCCTAATTCAATAAATGGTCAACAAACAACTGTCATAGCTATAAGAGATAAGGCAAAAAAAGAAAAACTTGCAGGGCTTGTTGGGAATCAAGAATACGTAGCTAAAGCTCCTGTTTTCTTAGTTTTCGTAATGGATTTTTATAGAACTTACTTAGCTGGAGAAAAAACTGGTTCTAAGCAAATAATACATGAAGACATTGAAAGTGCTCTAGTTGGTGCTGTAGATAGTGGAATTACTTTAGGTGCAGCAATAATTGCAGCTGAATCTCTAGGCCTTGGAACTGTTCCAATTGGTGGAATAAGAAAAAATCCCGAAGAAGTTATAGAACTCTTGGATTTGCCTAAATATACATTCCCACTTGTAGGTCTTGCAATAGGGTATCCTTCAGATGAATCACACCAAAAGCCAAGAATTCCTTTTGAAAGCTTTAGACACAATGATACTTATAACAAAGAAGCTATAGAAAATTCTATTGATAGCTACGATGAAGAAATGGAAGCTTACTTAAAAGACATCGGTAGATATGATAAAGAAAAAAATTGGAGTACTTTAACTTCAAGTGTTTATCAAAATATATACTATCCAAAAGTAAAGGATGCAATGAAGAAACAAGGATTTACCCCTGAAAAATAAATCTCTATAAATTTTATGTTTTTAAATTAGCTGTTTAGATGATAGTTTTTTTCATATATATTTCCCTAATAAATAAAGAGTACCAATCATATTCCCCTTATGATTGGTACTTTATTTGAATTTTCAAAGTTGCTTTGTAGCTTAATGCTTAATAAGTCTTCCCCCTATTTTCATAAGTATTAACTCATTCATCATATTTAGCCCCATTATTATCATCAATTAAATTTAAACTTTTAGAAGATAATTTAACTATACGACTCACTTTATATTAACACTAAAAAATAATTTACTATAATAATTTTTATTAAGTCTACTTTTTACATTATTCAAACTAATCCCCATATCATCCAGTTATTCAAATTTTAATTCTTAATATTTCTTCCTTATTTAGTTTTGAGTATTTTTCAGAAAAATTTTAAAAGAAGGAATATTCAAAATATTTAGAATATGATATAATAAGATAAAAATATATAGAGGTGGTATGCTTTATGGAGAAATATGGAGATCATGAAATAATCGTAATACAGAATAATGAAAGTCAATACCCATATAAGGCAATTGCAAAAATAGGTGATAATGAGATAAAGCATAAGGGACAGAGTAAGTCTGAAGCAATTGATTTAGTTAAGCAAAGCATTAATAAGTTAAAATCTAAAAATATAATTTAACTGTAGTTTAAGTTATTTCAGATGAATGAAAACTATTACACTTGAAATATTAGGTATGAAAACTACATATAACCCTCGACTTATGTCGGGGGTTTTTACCTTAGAAATAGAAAAGTTACCATGTTACAGATTATATTAAAACGTCAGCAGGTAAAATATTATTTTCAAATTCATAAGAATACATTGTTTATTCTTATATATCAACTTTACTTACGGTACGAAGCCTGCCTTTGATAGGTGTTTTTTGTAACTGCTGGAACACCCACTCTCCTTTATTATTTAATATTTCTACAAAGGTAGATATATCAACTATATTGATGATTCCTATATCGTCTTTTGTCATGCCTTCAATATTACAAAGCGTGCCTACAATATCAACTGCCCTCATCTTTGTTTTCTTACCTGCATTAATATGTAATTTCATAATCTCTTTACTTAACTTCGCACCCTTTGTTTCTTTAATTTCAGATCTTGTATTCATTTTCAAATCAAATTCTTCTTTGAGATTATTTACAGTTTCCACTTTAGGTCTTTCCTTCAAAAGAATTTCTTTACCGATATACTCATGTATATCATTTAAAAACTTACTTTCATTTTGTGTTACAAAAGTAATCGCTTTACCCATCTTGCCTGCACGTCCAGTTCTTCCTATCCTATGAACATAACTTTCCTTATCTTCTGGTATATCATAATTAATTACATGGGTGATATTATCTATATCTATCCCTCTAGCTGCAACATCTGTGGCTATTAGATATCTAAAATAACCTTGCTTAAAATTATTCATTACTCTTAATCTATCACTTTGTTCCATTCCGCCATGTATTTTTCTACAATTATACTGGAGCTTTGCTAGCTCCTTATAAACTTCATCTACCTTTTGTTTTGTATTGCAGAATATCATACAGCTATCTGGATTTTCCAATATAGTTATATCTCTTAAGAGTTCTATTTTATTTGATTCATTTACATTATATCTTTCTTGACATATATTATCTGCGGATTTATTTTGCTCCTCTATTTCAACATGTATAGGATCTTTCATATATTTATTGCATAAAGTCTCTATGTCTTTTGGCATTGTGGCTGACAATAACATGGTCACACGTTCTTTTGATAAGTTTTTTATTATTGTTTCTATTTGCTCTACAAATCCCATATTAAGCATTTCATCAGCTTCATCTATTATAAGATACTTTATTTTTGATGTATCAAATGTCCCTTTTTCTATATGATCTATAATACGACCAGGTGTCCCAACTACTATATGTGTCTTTTGCTTAAGTTCCTTTTCTTGATCATAGAAAGGTGAATTCCCATAAATTGCAGCTGCTTTAATTCTTTTAAATCTACCTATATTAAAAAAATCCTCTTTGACTTGGATAGCAAGTTCTCTTGTTGGTGTAATCACTAATGCTTGAGGTTTATTTTCTTCCCAATCCACTAATTGACAAATAGGAATAGCATATGATGCAGTCTTACCACTTCCAGTTTTAGACTTTACTACTATATCCTTTTCTTCTAACGCAATCGGTATAACCTGTTCTTGAACTTTTGTTAACTCATTGAAATTCAACATACTAATTGCTTTTAATAGCTCATTGCATAACTTATAATCATTAAAATTTGCTTTTATCATTTGATCATCTCTTTTCTATATTTCTTACTATTATTGTTACAAATATGCCTTTTTATCCGATATTTTCTCTTTATCATTATAATCTATATAACAATATGCATACTAACCTTTTTATTACATAATATCCACGTATTTCTACTATTCATTTAATGATAACACGCGTGGTTAAACACCCCAAAGACCAACGATTGACAGTGGCAAGCACCAGCTATAAGCTTTAAAAATAAGTTGTAAATTTTAATATGTAAAAAGCCATCCTTTTGCGGATAGCTTTTTGCGAATTCTAGTGTCAAAATTAAGACTTTCAAATTATGAAATATTTCTTTATCAGATTCTTACACCTTAACAGCTATATAATTTCAATTCTTTTAAGTTGATAGTTATACCTAATTTTAACAATACATCAAGCCCAAGTAAACCATTTATATATCCTTCTTCATCAATTAATCCAAAATCTATATTTACATCTTCTAGACAATTTCTTCCTATATTAACTGAATTAATATTTTTCCTATAAGAATAATGCTCGCCACCAACACCATACATTGTGATAAATTCATCGTCTGCTTCCGCTTTAATTCCTAATTTATATACACTATCTGGATTAATAATAGTATGTGCAGCACCTGTATCTACAACTACATTATTAATTATTACATTATTGCCCTTATATCCAATATTCATATCAACAAATAACAAACCATTTTTATATTCTAACTTCATCTAATTGCTCCTCTTAGTACTGGCATTTGAACTATATTCATTGATAATTCTTCTTTTGATGTATGAAATACAAAATTATCGCCTTTACATCTAATTAATATATTGCTTGCTTCTTCATCATCCAAAACTCTCACTACAGCTACATCATCTATACACTTTTTGTTCTCTTCAATATGAGCCTCTAAGCTTTTCAAAAGCACAAATTTATTAGGGTATATAGTTCTTACTTCTTCCCACTTCATATTCTCACATCCTAACATTTATAATAAGTTTATAAATGAGTCATTTTTTCTATCCATATTTCTACCTCCATTATATCATAAATTTAGGTTTGATCACTCATATGTCTATATTATAATTATTTCCAGTATCGAACAAAATATACGCACATATGTTCTTGTTAGATGATAAAATTAGAAGTATCCCTTAATACAATCCTTGATCTACCAGATTTTAATTATTTTTATTATAGATACCCAAATTATAAATTTGACACATTCATTATTCTAATTCATGTAATACTAATGGAAACATTAAATGTATAAGTGAATTTCCTGGTTCGGATATCTATATCTTTCCTCATTTCTCAATTTCTTTATTTTTCTAAAAAACTATAAGAAATCCTCTTTTAATATCCTTGAAATAATTTTGCAATGCAACGTCCATTAAATATTTCAAAATTTATTTTTCGTATCATGCATATTCAAAGCAAAACTACACATGCTAATATCATAAGGAACATAACAGTCGAGCAAAGATTTCTATATGCTCTTGATATGAGGGTGTATATAAGTCGAACAAAGATTTTATAATGGTTATAACATATAGTTGTTATGATAGTCGGCGATAAGATTTTATCTGGTGGGGAAAAGTTTTATTATAGTTGATTTATATCTATTATAATAGTACTCCAACTTATTATATAAGGTCGAGTTAACATTATTCAATGTGTTGAATTGATTTAATACAGCCGTGAGGTTATATTAAGTTGAATAAATATGTTGTGTGGTGGAGCGAAACATGGTAATTGGTTGTGATTTGTTGTATTATAGTCGAAAGATTATAATATGATGATAAGCTATCTATTATTGTGCTAGTGAAGATTGTTATGCTCTTTAAAAAACCGTATTTAGTATATATCTATGCTAGATGCGGTTTTTTTAATCTTGATTGTACCAATTAAGGCACTATTAAGAAAATACCAAATTAATTCATTAGCATATTAGGATCTGTTATTTTCTTTTATGTACTAAAATATATTTTTAAATTTTTAGTAATTCATGATTTCAAAAGTTAAAAATAAACATCTGAAAATTCTATTCTTATACGTTCATCCTTATTTTTAATATTTCTATCATAAATCATATTTTCCTTATCTACTGAAATAGCTGGAAGAGTCACAGTAAACTTGCTCCCTTTCCCATATTCACTTTCTACATTTATACTGCCACCATGTAATAAAACAATAGATTTCACTAGACTCAATCCAATACCCGTACCTTCAGCATTTCTAGACAAAGATTTATCCGCTTGTTCAAATCTATCAAATATAATATCCATTTTTTTCTCTTCGATACCAATTCCATTATCCTCTACTGATATTTCAACCCATTCATTCATATCCTTAACTTTTACAAATATTTCACCATTATCATTTGAAAATTTTGTAGCATTTGAAATAAGGTTTAGCATTATTCTCTCTATCTTTTCTGGATCACATGCAATAATCTTTTCTTCCGTATCCGTATCAAAAATAATATTTAAGCCTTTAATTTTAATAAAACTGGTTACTGACATGACTATTTCTTCTACGACATTAACTATATTCACATTCAATAGGTTAAGTTCAAAAAATCCTGCTTCAATTTTTGACGTGTCCACTATATTGTTAATAAGCTTTGATAATCTATAGGTATTTAGCTTTATTGATTTAAAATATTTAATAAGTATGTCCTTCTTATTTATTATTGAATCATCCATATAATACATTTCTAATAACTGAGCTGTTGCCGAAATTACATTTAATGGAGTTTTAAGTTCGTGAGATATATTAACCAATAACTCTTCCTGTGATTTTAATGTTTTTTCCATGATTTTATTCGTCTTTATTTCAGCAGTAACATCCTTTTCTAATAATTTATTTTGTTCTTCTAGCATTTTTTCTAATTTTTTTCTTTCTGTGATATCCCTGCTGAATCCTGATACAGATACTAAATCCCCATTTTCATTATATGTAGGAACTAAATAATCCTCTATCCAGACATAATGTCCATCTTTATGCTTAAATCTTAGACAAAAATCTTTGGAAAAATCAGTGTTTTTATCCACTCTAGATTGCATAATATTGGTATCCTCAGGATGAACAATTTCGAATACAAAATGAGGGTCAGTATAGTACATTTCTAGTTCATACCCTAAAGTCTCTTGCATCGAAGGGTTAACATATATAAACCTAAATTCCGGTAAAATTTCAAATACAAAAAAAACGTCCTTTGTTTTTTCACATGTTTTAATTAGTTGATTGTACCTCTCTTGAATGTGAATATATTTGCTTATATCAATAAGAGACAAATATGTCCCAACTATTTTAGAATCATCATTAAAAATAGGTTTAGAGACAACCTCAAAAAGTAACTGGTTGTCATCTTTTTTTAAAACTAAGGCCTCGAAACTTTCACGTGATAATAACTCATCAAATCTATAACCTAAAAATTTATCAATACTAGTATTTAGAATTTCATTTTGCATAAATCCTAAAACCCTATAACAGTTTTTAGAAATAAATTTAATAACTCCCTCAGTATCTACTTTAATAAGTAACTCTCTACTTATTTCAAAATTATCTGAATACACATTTAAGTTCATTTTTCTATTCTCCTGACAATATATGTATACTAAATTCAAAAGCAATTATTAAACATTGAAGAGTCTCAATTTGGATTTCCTTCATACATTTACATAATTTCTCACTAAAAATAATTATAACATATAATCACAAAGACATCTTAATTTTTTGTTTTTACTTTGATTACAGACAAAATTTTTACACAAATACATTTAGCAGTTATAAGTATATAATTTATGGACCTCAGAGGTTGTAGGCGAGAGTTTACGAACGACTTGCTAATAACTTAATCTCCAAATAAAAAAAGAGCCTTGTTACAGGCTCAATATTAATATTTATTGTATTACTTATTTAAGTTTTCTTCATATATATAACCTAAACTTTAAACTTAGACATTTCAACTTTTAACTTTTCTGCACTTTCTTTTGTTTGTGTAACCTGTTCTAATACTTCATTGGATTTATGATTAATTTCTGCAACTTTATTTGCTATATCTACCGTTCCACTTGCCCCTTCGCTTGTTGCTTCTGCTACTCCATCTATTGTTTTTAAAATATCATTAATTGATGCTAAAAGTTCTTCTGATGTTGAACTAAAGTCCATAACAAGGTCATCTACAAATTTTGCATCTTCGCTATACTTCCCTGCTACTTCAAGCATATTACTATAGTCTCTCTTTACATCTTTAGACACAAACTCTAAAAGATTATTTGAATTATATGAAAGATCGTTAACAGCTTCTCTAACCTTATTTGTTACTTTCTGTATTTCTGATACAGTATCTTTTGACTGTTCTGCAAGTTTTCTTACCTCTTCTGCAACTACAGAAAATCCACGCCCTGCTTCTCCAGCTCTTGCTGCTTCTATGGCTGCATTTAATGCCAATAGGTTTGTTTGTTCTGTTATCTGCATAATTGAATCAGATAGTACATTAATTTCTTCAACTACTTTTGACTTTTCTAAAGCTTTCTCAAGTCCATCTTTTGTATTTACAAATGTGTTATGAGCCATCTTTTGAGAATTTTCAATATTTCCTTTAGTTTGTTGTGCTCTTTTATTTATTTCTCCTGCTTGAATCGCTCCCTCTTGTGATTTTTCAGCTATTGATTGTACTGCCTTACCTATTTCTTGAGAAGTTGCTGAAGTTTCTTCTGCTGAAGCTGAGGTTTCCTCAATAGTTGCTGAAAGTTCCTGCGTAGTTGCTGAAACATCCTCTATATTTCCATTAAGAATTTTTACTTCATTATTTACTGTGTTAACAACCTCTTCAATTTTATCTGATTCTTCTACAATATTTTTAATTAATGATTTCAGGCTTCCATTTATATTATCTAACGCTTTTGCCATTGTTCCTATTTCATCTTTTCTCTTTTTCAATTCTACAGGTACTTCACTCGTAAAATCTCCACTTGATAGTATGTCCAAATAATTAACTGAAATATCTAAAGGTTTAACTATATTTTTTGTGATAATCTTAGACATCAAATATCCCACTATAATAGAAACAGCTATAGATATAACAAAAAATATTGTTATCTTTTTATAATTCTTATTGTTTAAATCATTAATCTCATCTGCTGCTTTTATATTATGTAGCGCCAAATCTTTTAAATTTACTTGAAAATTATTCGCCACATTTTTAATATCTTCATTCTTTTCTAATGCTTCCTTTTGCTTTCCCGCTAAAGCAAGTTTTAATACCTCATCTCTTCCTTCCCTATATTTTGACAAATCGTTTTCTATCGTTGTAATCATATCTTCTTCATACGTATCTAACTCCACTTTTTTATATTTTTGAAAGTTATCATCAAACATCTGCTTTCTTTTCTCAATGTCCTTCATTTTTTCATTTTGCTTGTCTTTATCATCTGGATATAATATTATGTAATACATATCCGCTTCAATTGCCCTTGCTTGATTTCTATTATCATTCAACCAGTTAATTGCATTTAATTTATTATTATACATTGATTCCATATTATCATTGCTTATTTTTAGTTGAATGTAACCGAAAATACCAACAAATACTGTAAAAATCAATAGTATTGAACTTAATAAGTGTAATTTACTTTTTATTTTGATATTACTTAATTTCAAAATAAGATCACCTCCAAATTTATTTTCGCTATTTTTTATACCATTACTCTCTGAAAAAATATTGTTGTACCGTTTTATTGCCAAATTCGACAAATAAACTCGCACTTTAAACCTATTTTCCCATAATATTCTTTTGTTTATAATTATAACACATTTTTTCTAATTTTATATTAGAATTTAATATAAAACAAAAAAAGCTTAAAGTTGATTATTTTTTACTTTAAACTTTTTATTTATTATATTATTTTAATGTTTAAAATCCATTCTTTTAACAAAGACTATAAAATATAATTATTGCAAAAGGAGGAATTTTTCATGGCTAAAGTTACTGGCGTAGTTAAATGGTTTGATACAGAAATAGGCTATGGATTTATATCTTGTGACAAAGGAGATGATGTTTTTGTACATCATTCCCAAATTAAAGATAAAGGGCCTGATAAAGATCTGCATGAAGATGAAAGTGTTACCTTCGACATTGAAAGTGGCGAAAAGGGACCTATGGCTACAAATGTTCAAAGATTATAATATAAGATTCTGGATATGTGGATTAAATGAATTCTATTATCTGCATTGTAAACTCATATTTCCTAGAGAGGTGCTTCTAAAGTAAAAATGGCTAAAGTTACTAATATAAGATATCTAATTTAATTGCCAAAAAAGAACCCTTGTTTTGAGGGTTCTTTTTTGGCAATTAAATAGTATTGGCTTTCTCTATATATTCTTTTAAAATTCCACATGTATGATTAAATTGTGATTTTTCTTTTTTAGTTAAGCTTATTTCAATAACTTCTTCTACTCCATTTTTACCTAATATAACAGGTACACTTGCAAAAACATTTTCTTCACCATACTGTCCTTCTAATAATGTAGATGCAGGAAGTATTCTCTTTTCATCATGAAGTATTGCTTTAACTATTTCACTTAAACCAACGCCTATTCCAAACTCTGTACATCCTTTTCCAGCTATTATCTCATATGCTGCATTTGCTGTTCTACTAGCTAACTCATCTAGATTAAGCCTTCCATAAGTTTCTGTTTTTTCCTTCATCAAATCAAATAATGGTTTTCCACCAAAATACACATGTGACCATGGTACCATTTGTGAATCCCCATGTTCTCCCATGCAATATGCTTGTATAGATTTCTGATCTATGCCTGTTTCATCTGATAATATTCTTCTAAGCCTTGATGAATCTAACGTTGTTCCAGTTCCAAAGACTTTGTTTTTCGGAAAACCTGTTTTTTTCCATATATAATGAGCTATTACGTCTACTGGATTTGATATAACTATAAATATACCATCAAATCCTGATTCTAGTATTGGATTTATTATAGTATTTACTTCTTTTATTGTATCTTCTAAATAATCTAAACGTGATTTATTATCTTCTGGTGGAATTCCAAGACTTACTACTACAATATCTGCATCTTCGCAATCTTTAAAAGTACCTTTTTTGCTTTTTACATAATGAGGTAAATATGAAACTGTATCACTTAAATCAACTGCTTCTGCATTTGCTTTCTTTTCTATTTTATCAATCATTACAATTTCATCACATATACCCTGTATTGCTAGAGAAAATGCACAATGTGAGCCTACATTTCCACTTCCAACTATTACTATTTTCCTAGTTTTTATGCTCATTTTTAATCACCATCTACTTCCGTTAATAATTAAGGATATGAAATAAAATAACGAGTCCAATTTTTTTGATTGTGCCTTAGTAAATTAATCCCTACTATTCAACAATACCACCTGTTGCTTTTTCAGCATTAGCTTCAATATCTGAAGGAATCTTTATATTTAATTTTTTTGCAACATCTGTATTTATAACTACTTTTATTTCACTTAATTTTGTTATTTCAATTTCTGAAGGCTTCTTTCCCTCAAATATTTCTGCAGCTTCAAAGCCTGCTTCTTTTCCTAATTTATAGTAATCTATACCTAAAGTAGCGAGAGCACCTTTACTAATTGCAGCGTCTTCAGCACCAATTACAGGAATGTTTTTTTCTAAACAAAGCTTACCTACTAATGTATAGCTTGAAGCTACTGTATTATCTGTTGGTGTGTATAGTGCATCAATTTCACCAAGAGCACTTGCTAAATTTTGATTTATTTCATTTGTATTAGTGACTGCTATTTCCTTTACTGTAATTCCATGTTTTTCTGCTTCAGCCTTAAATTCATTAACTTGAATTACAGCATTAGTTTCTGACGAATTATAAATTACCCCTACAGTTTTAGCATTTGGAATTAACTTTACTAATAATTCCATTTGTTTATCTACTGGAGTCTTATTTGATGTACCTGTAACATTAGTACCTGAACTCTTCCAATCCTTTGCAACTCCTGCTTTTACTGGATCTACTACTGCAGAACATACTATTGGGATATCTTTAGTGGCATTGTATGCCGCTTGAACTGCTGGTGTTGCAATTGCAAAAATCAAATCCTTCTTACTATCTACAAATTGTTTAGAAATGGTCTGTGTATTTGATTGATCACCTTGAGCATTTTGCTGCTCAATCTTTATGTTTTTTCCTTCTTCATATCCGTTTTCTTTTAGTGCATCAATAAAACCTTTATTAGTTAAATCCAATGCGTCATGTTGTACTAATTGTATAATTCCAATATTTTTTATTTCTGATGAAGAAGTTTTCTCTTTGCTAGATCCTGTTGCATCTTGTCCACATCCAGAAAGCACTCCACCTACTAAAACTGTACATAATAACATTGCTAATTTTCTTTTTCCTACCATATTACTGTCCTCCTAATTTTTCACTTTCATAATTAACACATTCCTACTGTACTGCTAATTTTACTATCATTATGATAATTTAATTTATATTTTCATAATGATTTGATAATATTCTGCCAATCTTTTTGTTATAATATCATAATTTATAATAGTTGTAAAGTTAAGGAGACTTTTGGTAAATTTATAAAAGGGCCTGACCCTTTTATTGATGTCGATTCAGTGCAAAATAATAAAGCTGAGATTTTCTAAATATAAGAAAATCTCAGCCTATAAATATGATCTTTATAACTCTGTGTACTTCTTGCTGTTACCTTTAGCTTTTTCTACTGGATATTTCTCTTCGTTTTTATCCATTTTGCTATTTATAATTTCCTCTAAATCTACTCCTAATGAATCAGCCATATGTATACAATAAACCATAACATCAGCCAGCTCTTCTAAAACATGTTCTTTATTATAGTTTTCTTCATCCCATAAAAATTCTTCTAGAAGCTCTCCTGCTTCTATGGATATAGCTTTAGATAGATTTGCTGGGGTGTGAAATTGACTCCAGTCTCTGTCATTTCGGAATTTTCTTATTCTATTTATTGTTTCTTTCATATTATTCACTCTTTCTATGCTTTTCCAGTTTTTATGTTTATTATAGCATATATTACATAAAATGAATTTCATAAAAATCTCTAAGTATTATAGAGTCATATTATTTTTTAACCTTTATATTATTTTATGTTGAACACAGCTCTGAGAAAATAATTCTTAACCCTGCAAAATACCCTTGAGGTGTAAAAAATTAAGAAAAGAATAATTGTTGTAGCTGCAATTATTAAATTTAATTATTCTCTTGCCTTTTTTGTTAATTTGTAGTATATTTGCAACATGATGTTTAAAAAATATTTTTTTAAGGAGGTTGAACTATGAATACAATTATATTATTTATTACATTTATAAAATTAAATACATGTACTTATTCATCTGTGAAACCTCGCGAAAGAACCGCTATGTGATATTTATTATTAACTTTTAGCGTTTAACTTTTATATTATTTTGCGTTGAACACAGCTCTGAATAGCTGTGTCTTTTTTGCGTTTAAAAGTTTATAAAGTTGCTTTGTTTAGCTTAGGGCACATTCAAAACTTATTATTTATCTTCATGCGCATGCGCCTAATTGAAAACTTTATAAATTTAAAATTTTAAACATCATGCAATATCTAGGCATATCAAACCATCAGATTATTGAAATCATATGCCAAAAAGGAGGAAATTTTATGACCTTATTTAAAAATCACATTGCAAAACAATGGAAATTATTACTTTTGCCTATGTTTGCTATGATAGTATCCATCTGTGCAGATAGCTCTTATCCTTACTTTCAAAAGATATTTATTGATAATATAATTCTTGGTCATATGGATAATTATTTAATTATATTTTTAATAGTTGTTGTTTCAGTTGCGCTAATTCATGGTTTATTTTCTTACTTAAATGAGTATTTGTTCGATAAATTCGCTCTTATAGTGTGTAAAAAATTGAGACAAGATTTATACTCTAAATTTCAATCTTTTGAATTCTCTTTTTTCGATAATAATAACACTGGTGAATTACTTTCGAGAATTATTGAAGATGTAGATGTAGTATGGGACACTCTATCCTTTGGACTGAGATTGCTATTGGAAGCAATAATACTTTTTTCAGTTTCTGCTTTTATAATGTTTAATATAAATAAAACTTTAACTATTATCTGCTTACTTGTTCTATTACCCGTTGCTTATATTGGAACAATTATGGACAAGAAGTTCTGGACTGTATATTCACAAATTAGTGATCAAACAGCAGAAATAAACTCCATAGTTCAGCAGGATGTTTCTGGTATCAGACTTGTAAAAGCTTTTGCTCGTGAAAAATATGAAATATCAAAATTTTTGAAAGTAAACAAAAAATTCTTTGATTTAAATGTTGAGCAGGCAAAAATAGTTGGGACTTATGGTCCTATAATTGAACTTTTAACAAACGCTGCACCAATTTTAATGATTGTTTATGGTGGTTATTTATGTATTCAAGGAAATTTAAGCTTTGGTAGTTTAGTAGCATTTACTAGTTATATTTTTAATCTTTCTTGGTGTGTAAAGAATTTAGGTTTTTTTATTAACTTACTTTCACAAAATAAGGCTTCTATGAGTAAAATTACTGATATTTTAGATAGAAATTCTCAAATTACTTCCAAGGAAAATGGTTATAACCCTACTGAAGTTAAAGGAGATATTATATTTAAAAATGTAAGCTTTTCTTATAACAATGTTGAAGTACTTCATGATATAAATTTAAATATTCCTCACGGAAGTACTGTTGCAATAATGGGTACCACTGGATGTGGTAAAAGTACCTTACTTTCTCTAATAGGCAGGTATTACGATGTGACTAAAGGAGAAATTTTAGTTGATAACGTCAATGTTAAGAACTGGAACTTAGAAACTTTAAGAGCTAATATGTCTGTTGTATTTCAAGATACTTTCTTATTTTCAGATACAATAAAAAACAATATAGACTTTGGAAGTAATAAATCTGAAAGTGCTTTAATTAAAGCTGTTAAAGATAGTGCTGCTTACTCCTTTATTAAAGAAATGCCAGAAGGTTTTGATACCATTATTGGTGAAAGAGGTCTTGGCCTATCAGGAGGACAAAAACAAAGACTTGCTATATCAAGAGCAATATTAAGAAAATCACCTATTTTAATTCTAGATGATTCAACTTCTGCCCTTGATATGGAAACTGAATTTAAAGTTCTTCAAAATCTAAGAAATGATAAGAAAAAAGCAACTACTTTTATAATTGCCCATAGGATATCTGGTGTAAAAGACGCTGATATAATTCTATTTATGAAAGATGGTAGAATTGTAGAAAAAGGTGATCATTCAAGTTTAGTAAAGGCTAAAGGTTACTATCATAGTGTATATTCTCACCAATTCCAAGATTTTGAAGCACTTACATTGGAGGCGAATTAATATGAATGATATTTTACATGAATCCTCTAAGATTCAAATAGTAAAAAGACTATTAACCTATGTTAAACCTTATAAACTGAAAGTTACTCTTGTAATTTTACTTTTACTTATTGTAATGGCTTGTAATTCAGTTACCCCTTATTTAATGAAAATATCTATAGATACTTTTGTTGCAGATAAAAATGTTAAGGCCTTATTTCTTCTTGGATGTGGGTTAATACTTATGAATGTATTTTCAATGATTTTATCTGGAATCAGAACTATCGCCATGTCTAAGATTACCAATCAAATCTTAGTGGATATTAGACATAGCTTATATACTCATATACAAACTTTAAGCTTTAATTTTTTTGATAATAGACCCGTTGGAAAGATTATTTCAAGAGTTGTTGGAGATGTAAATGCTCTTCAAAATTTATTAAATAATAGTATTGTAAATTTAATTCCTAATGTTTTTACTATTATCCTTGTAATTTGTCTAATGCTTATATTAAATCCAATGCTGGCTGGTATCTGCTTAATTACAATGCCTTTATTATTATTTGCAATGTTCTACATTCAGATTAAGGCAGATAATAAATGGAAAATCTTTAGAGAACATCGTTCTTCTTTAATTGGATACACTCATGAATCTTTATCAGGAATGAAGGTAATTCAAGGTTTTAGCAGAAAATATTACGCTAAAGATAAATTTGACAGCCATATTGGAAATCATGCAAAAGGTTTTATGACTGCTGTATTTACTCAAGATTTCTTTTGGCCATTTTTGACTGCCTTCCGTGGTTTAAGTATGGTAATTCTACTCGGCTCTGGATATGTGTTAAGCAAACAAGGGAATTTAAGCTTAGGGACTTTAATGGCATTTTTTATGTACATTGAAATGCTTTGGAGACCTATTATAAATCTCTCTTCATTTTATAATGCCTTTGTTACCAGTATGTCTGCTGGCGAAAGAATTTTTGATATTTTAGATACCAAAAGCGATATTGTAGATGAAGCATCAATTAAGGCTCTCCCTCAAATTAAAGGAGATATCGAATTTGATCATGTTACTTTTTCCTATACTAATGCTGATATTCCAGCCCTTAAGAATACTTCTTTTAAATTAAAAGCTGGCGAAAAAATAGCTTTAGTTGGTGAAACTGGTGCAGGAAAAACAACCATAACTAATTTAATTAGCAGATTTTATGACCCTACCTTTGGCTGTGTAAAAATTGATGGTGTAGATATAAAAGACGTCACTGTTGAAAGCTTAAGAAGCCAAATGGGTATAATGCTTCAAGATTCATTTTTATTTTCAACCTCAATTAAAGAAAATATACGCTATGGTAAATTAAACGCTACAGATGAAGAGGTAATACAAGCTGCAAAGGCAGTTAATGCTCATGGATTTATCGAAAAGCTAGAAAAGGGATATGATACTGACGTAAATGAAAGAGGTTCAAGACTCTCCCTTGGTCAGAGACAATTAATCGCTTTTGCAAGAGCTTTAATTGCAGATCCAAGAATACTAATACTAGATGAAGCAACTGCAAATATTGATACTGAAACTGAATTATTAGTTCAAGAAGGTATAAAAAAGCTTATGAAAGGAAGGACCTCAATAGTAATAGCACATAGACTTTCTACCATAAGAGATTGTGATAAAATTTTTGTACTTTCTAAAGGCAGAATAGTTGAGTCAGGTACTCATGATGAACTCCTTAAAAATCATGGTTATTATTATAAACTATATTCAGCCCAATACAGCTTCCTAAAGCAGGATGCTTAAAAAATTTAAGGCATCTAAAGAGTAACTAAAAAAGATAACAAAATAAATAACTTAGCTAACTCATTTAGGAGTTAGCTAAGTTAAAAACATATTAAATTAAGCTCTTTTTCAATTCCTCCTGATATATCTACCATATAATGCTTTTTAGGTACACATACGCCTGTTGTATTAAACCTTTTTGTCATAGCTTCACTCTCCATCTTTAAATAGTATGCTGCTCTGCAAAAATTACTAATAACTAATTTAATTTGTTATTACCATTTTAATACTTACATTATACCTTTAATTTATCTCTGTTTACTAGCACTTTCTAAATGTTTCAAATTATCTTTTATTAAAAAATTATTTCCTGCTCTAATTTTTTATTCAATTTAATTATTGTAGATAGAACGTCTGTATAGTCCTTATATTCTTCACTTTCTAACAATCTATTAATCTCATTTACATCATTAGTTGTAAGTTCCTTAGCATAATTAATATTTTCACGTAAGGTTTCACTATCCATGTTTAGAGTTTTAAATGGTATTTTTGTCTTTCTTTTTAAATGAACTAAAATTTTAAAACCCCCGGCATCAATATCACCAGAATGATAATAATTTATATGAGGATTTTCAGAATAAATTTTAATTAATAACTTTTGTCTAACACTATTATGATACCCACCTAAATAAATTACACCTCCATCTCCAGTATAATTATTAAATGATGTTAAATTTTCAATTGTCACCAGCTTACTTCCTGAAACTTTAATTTCTTTAATATTTTCTATATCCTTTGAGCTTACAGCTATACCTCCAAGAAAATCATTTGCATTTATTTTACTTTCTTTAAGCCTCAAGCTTATATCTCCTTTAAAATAAACATAGGTATAATTCTTCAAAATGTTATAATCATTAAGAACTTCATCACTAGAAAAGTCTTTTATAATCTTAATTATTTTGCCCTCTATAGCTTCATACCTTTTGGAATCCCCATAAACTTTGACAGAAAAATTTCTTCTAAAAATTTCTTCATCTTGCTTTAGCACTTCATCTATACCTTTTAATATATCTTTACATTCCGATACATTATCAATATCTAAATATTTTTTTACAGATCCATTACTCTTAAGTTTATCTGTAATATATGTTGCAAAGTTCCCAAGAGCATCTTCCCCTTCTTTATAACTTTCCAATAATGTGGAAACTTCATCTTCTTTTTGCTTTTTTTCTTTCCTATTGAGATATAAATATGCTGCTTCTATATTCTCAAGATTTAATTGAATCTTTTCTATAATATGGCTTTTGTATCCTTTTCCCTTATATACTTTTATAAGTTTTTCAATTTCTAACTGATTACAAGCTACATCAATTTCTTCTTTATATTTGTAATTTAGTTCATCAAAATATTCCTTTATACTTTTCAAATTAAATTTCAAGTATATCTGTGTATCTCTTAACGCATCGCCCTTATAAATGACACTGCTTTCATAAGAATCAATTAACTTATCTAATAGTATTTTTTTATAATTTCTCATTTATCATATCCTCTATAATACTGAATTTATCTGCTTTTATTGCAAGAAGCACTGTATTTACGTAAGGAGTTATAGGCTCAATTTTTTGTGGTGGTGCTCCTATTAATAATTGCAGCTGAGAATTAAATTTATCATAAAATTCCATCATAGACATAATTCTTGCATCATCCATTTTATCAAAGGCTTCATCAAATAATATAATTCCTATAGATTCTGAAGATGAAGATACCCCTTTGTAAAGCTGCAGAAATGATGCTGCCATTGCAACATAAAATGGAGTTTGAGTTTCTCCTCCACTCTTTTCCCTGCATACTTTAGAAAATAATGATGTGGTATTATCACTATATTTAATCTCTATATCATAGCTCATATAATTTCTATAATCAGTTAATTTAATAAGTTCTGCTTCATTACTCTCATTATCTAAAGTTAACTTGTCAAATAATTCATTTAGGAGTTCCTTATGCTTATTTTCATAAGTTGTACTAAATAAAGTGAAACCTTCACCTATATTTTCATTATCCATTATCATATCATAATACTCTTTATTTTCTTTGCTTTTCCCAATTTTAAACTCGTATTCTTCATTTCCAAATTTGACATCTTTAAGCCCCTTATTTAATCCCTTAAATTCGGATTTTGCAGTATTAATATTTTCTTGAATTTTAGATAAAAAGTGCTCCTTAAACTCTTCTTCTGCATTTTTCCTTGAAGTTTTAACTTGCTCTTCGTATTCGATAACTTTACTTTTTACAAGATTATCAAGTTCATCTAAAAAAGTATTAATACCATTTATCCCGACTTCTGCTCCGAAATCATAAGTAATATTATATGATCCCTGAAGATTCTTTAAATCTTCTTCAGTTTTTGATAATTTAGTTTTATTTCCTTCCTTACTCACATTAAAATTATTTTTAATGACTTCAAAAGATTTGCTTTCAGTTTCTTTGATAAATCTCTCCTCGGCCTCTTTAGCTAAAGATCCAATTTTATTTTTATTTTCCTCTACCTGCACTTTTTTTATAGAAAGAATTCTTCTTTTGTCATCAATAATATTATTAATTGAAGATAAATTTCCTTTTTTATTAATCAATTCATTTTCTATCTTCTTCTTACTTAAATTTAAACTTTCAATTTCCTCTTGAACTTCATTAAGTTTTATTTGAAGGGCCATATAGCTGTTATTCTTTTCTAATTCAAAAATCTCTTCCTTAAGTGTTGAAACCTTATTACTTATATCCACTATTCTTTTTAAAACATCACACTTTTCCCTTAAGTTTTCAAGCTTAAGCTTATTAATTATTTTAATTATATTTGTAACTATACTAATATTTTCTTTTAAAACATTAATTTCAGATAGCAATATATTAAGATTAGCTTTTGCCTGCTCTAATTGATATTTATAAGCATCTTCACCTATGTAAGGAGTTTTATATATCTTTGGATTTATAGCTCTTGCGACATTATTTTTATACATCATACATGTAGGTGTAATTGATGTCTTATGTTCTTTCAACTCTGAAACATTAGTGCATCTTATTACATTTCCTAATATCATATTAATATATCTTTTGGCATCAGTGCTTTTTGAAACCACTACCTCTGCTAAAGAATTTTCAAGAGGATTATCATATTTTGCAAGACCTCCGGTGTTTATTACTCCAACTGAATGTAATCCTTGTGCTTTACTTAATCTCTCATAAATTTTAAGTACTGAATCAAAATCTTCTTCATCTACAATAAGATAAAATCTCTGAGTATTTAAATACCCTTCAACAGCATTTTTCCAAACTGGATCTGTAACTTCCAATAATTCGCACAAGATTTTGGGAACAATTTCTCTTCCTAGTTTTCTTGTTTCCTTTATAATTTCCTCTTTTAAAAGTATAACTTCCTTAGGATATTGAAGATTTCTCTTTTCAAGTTCAGAAATTTGTTTTTCTATATCTTTCCTATTATCTTCTTTCTGTTTTAATTCATACTCATTCCCAGCCCTATACTTTTCCTTATCCTGTTTAGTTTTATCAATTACATTTTCAGTATTTATTGATGTTGTTTTATATTCTTCTATACTATTTTCATCTAGTGAAATCATTTTATTGTAAAAATCACCTATAGTATCCGTATCCAATAGAAGTCTGCTTAATTCTTTAATATAAGATTTTTGTTCACTAAATTGTTTTAAAAATCCATTTTTATTTTCTTTTTCATGTCTATAATCTTTTTCAGCTTGTTCTAAAGAATTCTTCATAGCCTTTAGCGCATTATATTCAGAATTAGAATACAAATCGGCCTGAATATTATTAGCAATCTTTGTTTTATCATTTATTTCATCATAAATAACATTATTCTTGTTAATTAAAGTATCAATATTAACATTCAAAGCGGTAATTTCTTTTATTTTTTGTTCAATTTCCTCTTTTAATAGCTCTTCTTCTGCTTTTAATACTATAAATTCATGAAGACTTATTGTCCTTGAAATACTTTCATATGAAGAGTACTTAACTTCTATTTCCTCGAGCTTTTTAATTTTTACTTTTACTTCATTTAAAATATCTTCAAATTCTTTAAAAGTTCGTATATTTTCCCTAAGTTCATCAATATTAACCGATTTTTCTTCTAGTATGTAAGTATACACAAACTCTTTAACATTAGAAATCGGTTTAAATGCTAAAGCCTTTGGAAGCAATTCAAAAAATTTTTCATTTAGCCTTCCAAGTCTGTGAGAGAAATCCTTTTTAGCATCAACTATCCTTGTTGATGAAAATGTCATATTTAATTCTTTTCCATACAATCTAAAATTAGCTATATCAGCAGGTTCATTATTAACTATAAAAGTTACATCTTCAAATCTGCACTTTTCTACTCTATACCACAGAATCTTTTCTGAAGTTTCAGAAGCTGAATCAATTACTGCTCCAATTATAAAATAATTCTTTTTACTTTCCTCATAAAATTCCAAGGCTACGTGAGCTGAAACATCTCCACTTCTTTCAAATTCATTGTCTTCTCTTCCTGTCTTAAATCTTACATATCCCGATAAACTTCTTTTGGAATTTTCATTAGCTGCCTTATTAAAGTTATTTTTAGAACAAGTTAAGACAAATTGAATAGCATCTAAAATTGTAGACTTTCCTGCACCATTTTCTCCAGATAAAAGAGCTGAGTTTTTAATTTCAATTGTTTCATCCTTAAATGCATGCCAATTGACTAGCCTAATCCCCGTTAACCTCTTCATCATCTTTTACCCCCTTTCTTTTATAAGTTTCTAATTTTTCATAAATACTAGTTATATTTTCGCTTCTTACTATCATTTGAATTGTTGGATAAACTATGATTCTCGCATCACTCAAAGTAATATCTCTATCCAATGTTTCGATGATATTAAATTTTTTTAAAGTTCTTAATGCCTGCCTAAGTAATGTTTTATCCATTAACCTATCTTTAAACCCAAGAGCCATAAACCTGCTTTGTATTTCTTCTATTTCCACAATCACAACTTGAGATAAGGATAATTCCTGCATTTTTTCCTGATATAAAATCCTTAGTATTAAAAGAGTAATACTATCAATAAGTTTTAATGAAATCTTATTATTTCCAAATTTATTAATAAGCTGTGCCGCTTTTATAGATTTATTAATTTCAAGTTCAAATCCTAGTGGTTCAAAATATTCATTAATTGCATCTTTATGTCCTTCTGCAAAATAATAATCCTTTTTTGTGTCTTCCTTTTGCTTGCAAATTAAACAATAGCTTAATAGTTTATTACAAACCCGTTTAAATTCATCTTTCTCCTTAATGGACAGTGAATCATATATCAAAATTACTTCCTCCATATCTCAAAGTTTTTAAAAGTAAATCCATTATTCGAAGCAATAATATCTTTTCTGTTAATGGAATACTTAGACAAAATATGATTACCATATAACCTTATATAAATGATCTTAATAAAATCATCTACACTATTTATCTCAATTTCACTTGCAAGAACCATCTTTTTATCTCCTAAAAGTTCATCAACTATTTCATTTACCTTCTTAGGAGAATACTGTTTTTCCTGCTTTTTCTTAAATTCGTCAATTTTTCTTTGACGCTCTTCCCTTGATAGTGTATCACTTAAAATCTTACCTGGCTTAAAGGACTTTTTTCCTTCATTTGCAATATACAGAGATGTTTCATCTACATAACCATAAGAATACAAAGTGAATAAGTCTGTAACTTCCTCCAGATAATCTGATGATAAACTTAGTTCAAGTTCTTTATATTCATTACTTATGTACTCTAAAATTCCTTTTATGATACCTGTCATATCTTTAGAATTGTTAAGTAAAAATTTAGCCCTAGTTACAGCTGCTCTTATGTATTTAGCATTCTTACTATCAATATCATGCATAATATCGTCTAATTCATTAAATGCATTTATTATGTTATGAACTATATCCTTAACTTTTTCTATTCCCTCATCTAATGAGCCCAATTCTTCATCTTCTCTGTAAAACTCTCCAGCTTCACTTAAAAATTCACTATTATTTAAACTTTCATTAAGCTTTTCAATAATTTTAGGCCTATATTTTGAGACATTTTCTGAAGTTTTTAATCTATGATATGCTTTGTCAATTACTTCTTTAGTATAGTTTCCAAAGAACTCTTGCATTATCTCTTCAGGTGTTTTCTGTTTAGTTAATCTATCCATGTACTTTTTTATATTTGAATTTAAGTTTTTTAATCCACTTATAATTCCTTTAGTGTTTTCAAAAACCTGTTTAATAACTACTCCTGCTTTTTCATTTGAGTACAGCATAGAATAAATACTTATTATATTTCCTTGATACTCTAAAGATTCTTTACTTACTATTTTTAAGAAAGCTTCTAAAATAACAATTGCATAATCATGAAAATTTATAATTTGTTTATAGTCATTAGTCTGTTCTGGATAAATCCATCCATAATTAATTAGCTTTCTAATCAAATAATTTGCTTTTTCCCTATTATTGTTCAACTGTTCATCTTCTTCATTTTCAATATCATAATTAATTAATCCTAAATATTCTTCAATTTCATCAACTAATATGTCTTTATCAATACCATAGGACAAACCATTTTGAACCAATTTATATATTAAAGAAATAATTTTAATATATAGAGTCTTTCCTTGGCTGGAAAGTGGAACAAAAAAGTTTTCTGGAACTATTTCAAATATATTAATTTCCTTCATTATTTCTCCTTAAATTCTCTATTTTACTTATATATTACCATATTTCTTATTAGAATTATATTCAGTAATATAATTAAAGCTGAGACTTCCTAAAATATATGAAAATCTCAGCTTATACTATATATTTTCTTAATCAACTCGAAACTTTTGACTTTCTATTCTCTTAACGTTTGATAAAAACTAATCTCCATTTAAATCTATACTCTGTATAAAAATAAGGCATACAAAAATTTGTACACCTTTCGTTGATTTATATTTAATTCGAAAATTAGATATAATAGCTCTAACTTATTATTCTTATTATATAAAAAGTTCCTTAATAAAATCCCCTAACATTGATGTTTACTATAAATTGTTATATTGTTAACTTTTTTCATTCTAATCTTCTTAACTTTTTTTATTCTTAAATTGTAAAAAACTTTTATTCAAACCCATATTACTTTAAAAGAATATTTAATGTAAACTTCAAAAACATATTAATTTTTAACAAGGTTTATTGAAATATGTAATTATTCTCCATCTAAATGCGAATCTAATATTTGGATCTTCACAAAAGTATTAGGATCTGTTTTTTTAACTTGATCCCATTTCATAAATACTCACTCCTTTTATCAAACATATAATTTGGCATATAATTTATTTCAGCAATTCACCTTTTGATACTGGCCATTCTATATAACTTTTTATATCTCATTTTCTTACCTCGATCATATCATAAATTTAAATTTTAATTTAAATGCTCATATGTCTATTCTATAATCATTTACACTTGTTATCATGTGACTTACTTAATAAGGTTTTATTATTTATCGTTTATAATAAGCGACTTGCTGCTAATTAATATTCAAATAATCATTATTATTAATCTTTACTTCACCTAGTCCTTTAATATTAAACAGCTGTTCTGTTGTTTTTGGCTTATTCTCAACAAGATTATTAATCGTGCTACCAGAAAAAGCATAATGATATTTTAAAGCATTATATCCTTCTTCTTTTTATAAACTCGAATAAATTCTCCATCACTATTTATATTTACGTCTCCCAAAAGCTGTTTTGTCTCAATAACACAAATATATTTCTTTGTTATAATCAAATATTGATTATATGATATTTTATTGAGAAAGATATGATGATATGTACATTTAATATAATCAAAAAAAGAATGTACTAAAATATTTTAATACATTCTCTCTATTTCTATTATTTTAAAAATACTTTTCTACATCTTTTATGCTTTCAATATCCAAAATATCTTCAATAATTAAATTCAATTTATCACTATCTAAATTTTCTATTTTTTCATTATAATCACTATTTAAATCTCCAAATTTTTTAATAAGTAAATTTTCAACTCTTCTTATATCCTTTAATCTAGAACTTTCTCTTTCTTTTTCTATCCCCTTTTCTATTCCTTCTTTCTCAACTTTTTCTTTCATCTCTTTAATCATAAATGCATTATTAGCCACCATATTTTCCACTCCTTCTCTATTAGCTTCTAATATTTCAACTACATTTTTTCTTATAGTCTCATCAACAGTATTTCTAAGCCAATGCTTTAATATTTCTTTTTCTCTATTTGTTAATTTATTAAATTTTCTTCATTTAAATCATTTGCCCAAGATGCATTGAGTATTTCTTTAACTAAATTCAAAAACACTATTTTATTTGAATAAAGATCCTTATAGGATCTATCATGTATATTATTAATAGCCTTTTTATAACCCATTATTTTACCTCAATTATATCATAAATTTAGATTTAAGCGCTCATTTATCTATAATATAATTATTTCCAATCGTAAGTAAAATACACGTACATATGTTCTCGTTTAAAAAATAAGCTAATATTCTCTAAATTCAGAAAATTTTAGCTTATTTTTTAAACTTTAAATTTTAATCTTTAATATTTCTTCTTTACTGAGTTTTGAATATTTAATTATTTTCTCTATTGGCTCATTATCTTTCAGCATCTCTAATGCTATCTCTAATGCCTTCTTTTTTTCACCTTCTTCTCTGCCCTTTTCTATTCCTTCTTCTATTTTCTCTCTATCTCTTTCCAATAAAGTCATGTAAGATCTTGATTGTGCTTCGCACTTTTTCACAATGTGCACCTCCACTGAAATATCACTTTTAACTTCCTTCACTCTTCTATGTATATTCTTAACAAGATTTCCTTTAGCATGCTTTACCTTATAATCTGTTGAATCTTCTACATAAGCAAGGAATTCCAATAGCTCATCACTTAAATCATTCATAATTCCTTTGGAATTTAATATTATTTTCTGAGCTTCATCGTTTAACATTATACTACTATCTTCTAAGCACATATTTTGAAAAGTATATTTATGGCGGCCTTTATCAAATAAATCAAATGTGCAGATAAATATAATATAACTTTTTGCTAGTTTTCTATAATCTTCACCTTTACTTATTAGGTCTAAATCAATGTTTCCTTGATAATATTGAAACCTTTTAGTTTAAAGTTTTATTCATCTTACTACCTTTACCTTTTTTATCTTTTGTTTAAATTTTAAAAGGAATTGCTTAAAATCAGCAATTCCTTCTAATATAAATTTGGTTAATGAGCATCATTTAGTATTTAATATAATTTTACTTGGGGATATACCATACTTGATTAAATATTGTTTTGTTTTTTCACTATTAACATAAAACACAGCCTCATCACACTCGTCAAATGCATCACGTCCTATACTTTCCACACTATCTGGAATTATTATCCTTTTTAAACTAACACACCTTTCAAATGCACTATCTCCAATACTAGTTACACTATCTGGAATTGTTACATCTGTTAAAAACTCACAATTATAAAATCCTCTATTTCCTATGCTTTTTATCTCAATATCTCCTATTTTTCCTGGTATAACTAATGGAATACCAGTTTTTCCCGGACCCCAAGGGACATTTCTATTAAATTTTACAATTCCGCTAGTTGACTTAAGAATATCAAACTCCCCAGCTTTAATACATTCTATCCCAACTCCATTATCATCTAAATACCAGCCATCTACATCTTGATTCTTTTCCATATATCCAAAAGTACCGAAATAATACCAGTTTCCAGAAATATATCTCCAACCTTTAGCCCATGAATCGCCCTCTGAATACCACCAGCCATTAGAATTTTGTTGCCATTCTGCACTTGCACCTATTGGATTTAATAATAATACTGAAGCTACTACCAATACACTAGCTATTACTTTTGTTAATTTTAACTTTTTCATATTCTCCCCCACTTTTTACCACTTGATTTTAAATTAATGTTTTATTATATTTTAACATAATTACCAATAATATTCGCTTGTATCACAAAACAGTAACTTTATCTATTTTTATATCCTCCTTCCAACTTCTAACATTTTTACTGTATCCTCCGCTAATTCCTTATCAATAGTACTTCCAGGCATAAATCTTATCTTCTTAAAAGCTCCTTAATACACTTCATAGGCCTTCTCATAAACTCATCCCTAGAAACTCAATCACATTTTCTCCTATTACACTCATTATGTTTTTATCATCAACAATAATTTTCACATTATCTATATTAAAAGCTTTAATTTTACTTTTATCATCGATATTATTATCTGTTTCAATGGATATTTCACTATAACGTCTATTTAGCTCCTTTAATGCTTGCTTCTAGTTGTTCTCTACCTTTTAATGATCCAACTAATACCTCTCTTTTTAAGGAAGCTCGACTCACATTCGTTCGCTGAGTAAGCGATTCACTCAAAATCATAGATTTTGGTTCTCTGCTTAAAGTATTCATCTTTTAAATAATCCTTTTTCCCTACAGGCTCTATTGCTCTTTCATAACTTGAGTAAGAAGACTCATCAATGATTTCATCTAGAAAATCTTCTATGAGATTTGTAGTTGAAGGCAGAAACGGTATTGCTCCTATATTAACTTCTTCTATACTCCTATAAAATTTATGATTTTTAAATTCTTCTTCATTATTATATGGGAACAATACAAATGCTCCAAAGATACAGTTATTTATAGATTCACTAGGATTTTTTATTTTATCTTTACGTTCTAATAATTTATCTTTGTTATTTATTGCACTTCCTGCTTTTTTCATAGGTGCGTAAATAATGGCATCTCTATTAAGTTCCGAATTGTGCTTCGCACTCTTTTTATAGGTGTGTATTGTATTAATATCCTCTTCCTTATGGGCAGCACTTCCATATGCCTGAATATATTCTGGAGATGTATCTATCTTATATTTTGCATCAAATATAAATTCATATGATTTAATGCTGCTATATTTATGCATTGAATGAAGAAGTTTCTCGACAACTAGATCAAAAAACTCTAGTGAAAATAGCTAATTTCTTCGGTGTATTTGTTGATTATCTTCTCGGCAGAACTAACATTATTACTTCGGACAAACAACAAAAATCTAATTTAGCAGAACAGTTTACTTTAAAGCTCATTGAGCAGCTTGAAAATGACGGCTATACAATTACTGAAAAAGATCTACCAAATTTAATATTGGCAGCTAAAATAACATTGGCGCAAAATAAAAAAAATCAAGATGATTAAAGTTCATCCTGATTTTTTTATTACATAAAGATAAATATTCATTTTTTACTATAGAAATTCGATTCAATAACTCTTGTAGTTCCTTATAACTAATATTAATTTTTAATCCTTTCGCCAACAATTCACTTACTTTTGTTTCTATAGCTTCATCTCCCTACAAATGTTAATAACATTTTACAATAATATTCACTTTTATGCAAATATACGTTCGCACATAGAATGATATATAATTTAATTGATAGGAAGTTGTATTTAACTAAATTGATTCATATGTAATCTGTGTAATTAAATATACTTAATTTTCTTTTGTAACAGCTATTTGGCTATAAGCTGTTATATTATTAAACATCCAATTTGGAATATCCCAGCCATTATTATTAACTTTTCCAAATCGCTCAATAAAAGTTTCATTACTTAATTCAGGTATTAATCCATATCTATCCATCAATCCTAGAACTAATTCCCCTTCTAAATCTCCATTTCTAGATGTTTCATACCACCATTCAGCAGCTTCTCCACAATAATCCAATTTGCTAAAAATTTCATTTACTTTTTCCCAATCTTGATATTTATCATTCCTTCTCACATAATGTAGTGCAAGATTAATTTTTGCATTCTGACTGTTGTTTTTAATTTCATTTTCCAAAAGCTTAGGTATGTCAGGCAATTCAATTTTTCCATTTATCTCATTTCTTCTAAGCATATACGCTAGTGATACTGAAGCTCCTTCCACATCATCTTTGTATGCGTCATAAAATAATTGTGTCGCTAATTCATAGTCATTGAACTTATATGCAGTTATTCCCAGATAATATTTTTCTTCCGCATCACTCTTATCCAATACTTCATTTATAATACTTTTCCCTTTATCTATATCTAAAGCAAGATCCAATCCATTTTTCAATCTTATTCCATATTCAAATTTAGCTGTTACAATACCATGCTTTATAGCTTTATGCAAATATTTACTTGCATGTGATTTATGTCTTTTTATGCTCCTTCCACTGAACAATCTTCTCCCCAATCTGTAAGCCGCATAGTAATCGCCCTCCTTAATTGCATCATTTAATAACTTATGTCCAAGTCGTAAATCTTTTTCAACATAGAATCCATCTAACAACATCTCTCCATACTCCACCATAACCCCAGTTTCTTTCTTTTTACATAATTTTTCAATCAAATCAATTCCTTTAATATAATCTCTCTGTATTCTATCTCCTTTAATCAGCATCATAGCTAGCTTTTCTTGTGCTTCCTCATAACCTTCACTTGATAAGTTGCTCAGAATTGCAATTCCTTTATCTATATCTTGTTTTACATATTTTCCATTAATATGAACCATAGCCAAGAAAATACCTGAACTTTCATCTCCTTCAGCGAAAGAGGCTTCTAATAAATTAATTCCTCTATTTATATCTTGATTAACTTTCTTCCCCTTTACTAATCTTTTTCCAAGATAATATTGAGCAGTAGAATTTTTACGATTGCTGCATTCTTCTAATAATTTAATTCCTCTGTCTATATCTTCAACAACCTTTTCTCCATTTATAAGCATTTCTCCGTAAAGTATCATTGTCCTTTCATCTGATTCTAAAATATTTTTTTCAAATAAACTTACTGCTTCATCAATATTATTAATTTGTAATTTATTCTCAATAATATTAATGGCCAATAGCCTTCTTGCATTTTTATTTCCAAGTTCTATAGCTTTTCTTAATAAATTTTCACCCTTAGGTTTATTTTTAATTACGCCATCACCATTAATTAATCTATCCCCATATTGACACATCGCATCTGAATTATTTTGATTTATCAAATCTTCAAATATTTTTTTACCTTGATTTTCATTTCTTTTTATAGCCTTCCCATCTAGTAATCTTCTCGCAAAATCCATCTTAGCGATATAATCATTAGATTCCACTGCATTCATCAGATAATTTTTACCTTCCTCTATATTTTGTTCTAAATATTTCCCATCTAATAGCATATTGTATAAGTTTCTTTTTGCTGCTGTATTTCCTTTTTCAGCAGAGCTTTTTAACAATGCCATTCCTCTAAATTTATCTTGGGCGATATTTCTTCCACAAATTAGCATCTTCCCCAAAATACATTCTGCCATAGTCTCCTGGCATGCTGCATCTTCTAATAATTCTATTCCTTGTTCTACCGAATACTCCGGAAATCTTAATTTAACAATTGCTTCTCCTAAAATTGTTTTTGCTAATTCATCTCCATCATTTTTAGCTTTTATTAAAAGTCTTTTTGCCATGTTCGGATCATATGGAACGTCAATTCCATTTAGTGTCATAAAAGCCATAATTCTCGTTGCTTGTCTATCTCCCCATTCTATGCAATCATTTAGTAGTTTTAATGCTCTTTCAATATCTTTTTTCACAGTTCTTCCATTAATAAAAATATCAAATAAATTCAATTTTGCATAAATATTTCCACAAGATGCCGCTTCATCAAGTAACCTAATTGATTTATTCACATTGTATTCATCAGAATAATTATTAATCAAAGTTAATGCATATGAAACTTTAGCCTCGGTATCCCCTCGTTCAACTGCATCAAGTAGCAATGTTTCTCCTAATTCTTTATCTTGCATAATATCTACTCCATTCGCAAGATTATATCCTAATATTCTCATAGACTCAACATCTGATTTACTTACGCAATATTTCAGTAAATCTATACCTTCTTCAACATTTCTATCTACTCCATCGCCACGAATTAAACTTATTCCTAATAATCGCATAGCATCTACATTATTATTTTTTGCTTCTTCTCGCAATAGCTCCAATACCATTTCTTTTTTTTCTTCAGATAATTTTTTATTTAAAATTAATCTCCAGCACTCTAATATTGCCGACGAATCTTTGCCTTCAATTAATTCATAGATTAATTGACTTCCTAATTCTGCATCTCCTCTAGTTATATTAAGCCTTGCAAGCTTTCTTTTTGCCTTTATATTTCCAGAGTTGGATACTTCCTCTAACATCCTAAACCCTTCTAATTTATCTTCTTCAATTCCATTTCCATAAATTAATCTCTCTGCTAAATCAATTTTCGCATCTATATTACCTAGTTCTATTGCTTTTTCAATCAATTTTAGTCCTTCATCTACATTCCTTTCCATTGATACTCCGTCTAACATAAATCTTCCCAAGAAAAGCATAGCCATTGTATTATTATCTTCAATTAATTCACATAAAAGTTCTCTTCCTTGAAGTGGATTCGGTTTAATTCCATTCCCACTAATAAGCATAGCTGCCAAACTTAATTTTGCATCTACATCACCATCCTTACTCGCTTCGAAAAGTAATTTTTTACCCTTTTCCGAATCTCTTTTCAAATAAATACCACTAATCAATACTTTTCCTAAAATGGATTTAGCCATCGAATCACCAGCTTCGCAAGCTTCTTTAAGTAAAACTTCAGCCTTAGATATGTCTTGTGATACACATTCTCCTATCATATAACAATATCCTAAAAATGTTTTTGCTTTACAATTATTAAGTTCCGATGCGGATTCTATCATTTTCATGAAATACTTTTCCATTTGCTTGTTTTCATAGTACATAAGCATACCAACATGATATAAATACTCATCTTCATTATTATCTTTTTTCTTGGAGATAAAATTATTAAAATTCTTATCCAATTGGTTCTCGTTGATTAATTTCTTTTTAATTAAATACTTAAAGAAAGCTATTGCAAAATTATATTCATTTTTAATATTATTACAAATCCAACTAAACAAGTCAGATACAAATATTTCCATATCACTATTGCTAAAAAAATTCTCAATAACAAATTTCGCTAATTCCCCATTGGCAAGTTTAGCTTTATTATTTATATATACTATTTGTTCATCAACTTTGTTGAGAAATTTTTTTATCTTTGGCAACCTTACATCATAGCCTTTAAAATTCAAATAAGATTGAATTTTATCCAAACTAATAAAATTAATTGTTTCAAAAAGAGCCAAAATAAGAAGAGTTTCCTCTAAAATATCTGTATGAAATAGTATCCATTTATTTGCCAATCTTTCAAATTCCTCTGTATTCTTTTTATGTATTTCATTCTCATAATCCTTTAAATATTCTAATATGTCTTTTTCACTAATTCCTACTTTTTCGATTAAAGATTTAATTAATTTAATATTTCCATTTGTTTTTTCGTAAATCTTATCTATAACTTCTATATTTTCAATATCAGCAAAGGACAAATTGAGTATATGTGATATTTCTTCTTTACTTAACTCACTAATTGTTACTACATTTTCTCCAATATGTGTATCCCTATTAATTTTGTCTAAGCTTTTATTATCTTCAATGGTACAAAATACAATATGCGAATTACTTGGTAAATCAGTGAACAAATTTTTAACATCATCCTCATAATCATTGGCTAATTCCATAGAATCTATAAAAATATATATTTCACCATGTTCTAGAATAAAATTAGCCAGAACTTCTTGTATTATTTTTTTGTAAATATTATAAACATTACTTGTATTTGTTTTATTTACCTGCATTTGATTTCCAGACCACATATTATATTCCTTTGTAACTTGGTCTAGTATTGTTTCATCAATTTTATTTACCAATGTAACATTAGTTTGGTAAATGATAGATTTAATTAAATCGTAAATATTTTTAGAGTGCTTAAACGAATATAGTATAATTGATAAACTTAATTCTTTACCATACTTTTCATCACTTAATTTTTCAACTAATTTTCCTATTATAGATGATTTTCCAGATCCATTTTTTCCTTTTATAATTATAGTATCATTTTCTAATATTTTATTATAAATTAATTCTATATCTATGTTTCTTTCTGCATAATTACATTGTAATTCAATATATTCATTTTTTATTACCGATAATAGCTGGTTCATATCCTTATCTTCAGACTTACCAATTTTAATTTCAGACGTCCAACATAATAATTTTTCTTCATATATGTAAGTTGGGAGAATTATACATAGTATCATTTGACACTTTAATGAACTTTCGCTATATTTTCTAACTTCATATTCATTTCCAGAATCTAAAGCATCATATATTTCCATTGCCTCTACCAACACTTTTACATATTGATCATCAATGCAACTTTTTCCCTCTGAATCAATAATATATTCTAATAATTTTGATATAGACACTTCCCCAGGAAATAGCCCTGGAATAATATCTGTTGAAATTTTCTTCCAAAACCAAATAATTGAGTCATAAATTGATTTTAAAGCGACTATTCTATTTTCATCATTATCACTTCTTATTTCATTAAAATGTTCTTGCAAGTTGATTATTATCTCGAAATACTCAGCATTTTGATCCTCTAATGAAAATTTATACAGTAATTTATCTAATAATACTATTATTAGATCTATGTTATTTACTAAGTTTTTATATTTTAAACTATACTTCGATATAATTTTAATATTTTCATTAATAAGATGTTTGTTTCTAAAAAATCCTGTACCATAATTTTTTTTTTCTACAATAAATTCACCTAAAAGATTATTTGTTTTTAGATAATTTATATCTGAATGCACAAAATTAAATATCGCCATTTCTTCTTTGGTCGAGCTTTCTCTAGCTATAGTTTTTTTTTTATTTATCTTACAATTAATTTTAAATAAGCCTTTTCCTTCCTTGGCTTCATCTGTATTACTTACATACGCATGAAGAGGAATATGATTATATCTTCTATAGTTTAAAATAATTTCACCTAATTCGGGATCATAATCTAAAATAGAATATCCATTAGAGTAAATTCTATTCTCACTTCTTATATTACCAGCAAAATTTATAGGTGCAATTGAAAAAAATAATTCTCCATAACTCCTATTTGTGTTCCATGTGCTACCTTTATGTACATGTCCACAAAATAACAAATCATAATATTCAAATAATAAGCTTTCTATGCTTTCCCTATCAAACTTAGCTAACCAATCCGGTTGGTGATGCATCAACGCAATCTTAATATCACAATCTTTAATCTTCTTATAGCCATTTATTATTTGTCTTTCACCTAAAAGAATTTTTTCTTTATCTGTTTTACTATTATAACAACGCCACGCTGTATTTAAGCAATTCACACCTATTGTTGTTCCTTCAATATTAATCACATAACTAGATTGAAAATTTGTAATATCTTTGCTCAATACGCAATTCTTATAATATTCTTCTTCAAATTTCTTATATGGTAATATTCTTTCAATTCCTTCCAAAGTATCTTCATCAATGAATTTATTCACTGAATCTGTATCTCCTAAATCAGCCGTTAATCCTTTTTCTATTCGAGGTGAATCTACATTCTCGTCAATATCATGATTTCCTGGAACAAAAAAAAACTTTTCATATCCTAATCCAAATTCATTTTTAATAGGCTCAATCACATTTTCAACGAATAATTTTAATGCATTTTCTATACCTCCTAGGGATTTACCACCTTTATCAATTAAATCTCCAGTTATTAATACTAAATCAATTTTTTGATTAGAATTATATTCATCTAGATCCTTAATAAGCGCTGGTAAAACAAATTCCTGAAAGTTCTTTAGGTCCTCTTTATTTAAATGTATATCCGATAAATGTACTATTCTCATTATTCTCCCCCTAATACAATTTTTTGACATATAATTAACCATCGTTTAATCTCTACTAGTTTATTCTTAATTATAACATATATTTAAGAATAAATTACATAAAGTAACAAAAATACCACAAATTCATTTCTCTGAATATTGTGGTATTTTGTTAATATAAAAATTTTAAGAATTACTCTTAAATATTTCATTCATATATACATTTCTATATTTATTTAACGTAACAAACTAAATGATTTATTTCTATACCTTCTCCCATCAGATAATTGACTTAAGTCCGAAAAATATTTTTTGCAATACTTTGATTCTCTAGAATTTGTCCATGCTTTATTTATCTGAGTAATAGCATCAAATGCAAGACCAACACCTAACATTTCGCTAGCAAGGCTTTGAGCAATGAACGGATTTGAATGGGTTGCCACCCATATTCCTAATGAGATTTTTACTACCTCTCTACCTAACTTAAAGATTTCATATAAAAATTCATTATAAATGTCATCAAATGAATTAATACTACTTTTATTCAATGAACCTTCCTCTATTTCCTTGTAATATTTATCCATTCCATCATGAAATGCATGTAGTTTATCTTTAAACTCCTTACTGTTTCTTAATTTAATAATATCTTTAAGATCAATTTGAGATAGATTATTTGGTAAATGTAATTCCATTTTAGTTCTTGTCACCTGAATTTTTTCATAGTTAAATTGTGTTGTATAGTCCTTTCTTATTGCCATTGCATATCTATCCATATATGGTCTATCCGTAAAAGCTTCCATCCTTTTTTTCACTAATTACATGTGACAAAATGCTCATATAAATCAAACCAATTTCTTCTGGAATCTGTATCCCATTATTAGTTCTATGTCCTATCCCGTTTTCCATACAAAAATGAGACCATTCCCAAGTATATTTCTCGTCGTATAATATATATTTCTGATTATCTACGCATTCCCATTCTTTTCTTAATTCTTTACCAAAATACCTAATGGCTCTACTCGCTCTTATCGGCCTAAATATTCTAATATACCTTTCAGGCTCTCTTAATATTTTATCCATAATTTCAAGTGAATCAAGAGAAGCATTTTACCCATCCATATAATCAGGCCTATATTTATTTATTAATTAAGTCAGTCTCTTTATATACATATTGAATTTCTTCGCTTAGATTTTCATCTGCAGACTCTGGTATTATTAAATTCACCTCATAAAAATATAGCAAAGCAAATTTTAGCCAATCTAAATCTTTAAATTCAAAAGACGGATAATATAAAATATTTTTCATTTTGTTCTCCTTTTGTCTTTTTATATAAAATTAATATTATAACTTAGTGATTATGCCAATCATCGAATTTATAGTTTGGTAATATCTCTGCATAAGCAGAACATATAATCATCCCATCTCCAACATTACTTGAACACTGAAATATTGAGATATCGCCATTTAATACTAATATATCTGGATATATTGTTGAAATAAGATTATCTATATCCATCATAAGAAAATACTTCAAACAAATTTCTCTCGCCGACATGACATTTTTGCCTGGCTCATATTCTGTATCAATCAGCTCATAAATATTATCTGGTAGATTACCATAAATTAACTCTATTAATTCCTCCTCATTATTTGATAAATGATTAGGCATTTTTTCTGGAATTATAAATGATGTTAAACTCCCATCAGCTTCTTCCCAAAATGAGAAATCACAATCAACAAAGTCCATAATAATGAATTTTAAAAATCTATCTTCAATCACATCTAAATTTTCAATAACTTCTTTTTGCTTTTCTTCATAAAACGCTCCAAGTTTTTCTATTTTTTCATTTTCACTCATACCCACCAAAGTAAAATCCATATATAAAAACATATCCTAGTTGATAAAAAAAGTATACTATTAAGAAGCTTAGCAGCGTCCAAGAATACTTTGGATATGGTAAGTCCATTAAAAATTCAACTAATTTATGATTTTTAATATTTTCTTTAATTTCTTGTAATTCATCTATTAACTCTGCTTTATTTTCCATTAATATTTACTCCTATTTATCTTTAATTGATTAAAACTCCATAACATACAAGTGCTAATTTTCTTCAAACATAATTATTATTCTATACATTACATTTCACCCTATAAACCTGCTTTATCAAACTAAAAATATACTCCAATTCCTCATCATCAGATATTTGAATCTCATAATCCCCGTTGCCCCAATGACAAGTTTTAGACATATCTTTTGCAAGGTGTTTTGAATCATCTATAGTTCCCCACTTAGCGTTTAACCAAATCTTTAATGCTCTCTTTTGTAAATGTATATCTATCATAATTTTATTGTTATAAACAAATCCAATCTCTAATTTTTTAGCTCTTATAGTGATGTTGTCATTTAATGAAGTTATATATTCTTTAATCCTATTATATAAATCAATGATTTCTTCAGAAGAATTTTTGAAATGATCTTCTTCTGTATATACAATCACTTCATCAATTACATTTCTAGTTTGAGCATTTGTATTTGTTTTGGTTATTGTTTTTATTGATTCAGATGTTTTAGATGGCTTAATATTATTAAAATAAACTGTATTATTAGAGAATTTCTTAACTTCCCATAGTTCGAAAGGTAAATCTTTAAAGTTGATTGACTCCTTTTGATAATTATTAAATGATGGCGATACGAATATAACTCTTGTTTGACCAATCAATATCATCTCTCTTTAAAGTCGTATTACAATTTTCATTGTATTCAAGTATAAACTCAGCCTTATTATTTAATAATAGAGATAAATAAGCATAACCTTGATCTATTACACTAAAGCTACTTGTATTTTTATACTCAATTATTACAAAAGCCTTGCTACTCTCATCAAAAGCTAAAGTATCTAATCTGAAATTATTAAAAGCAAATTCTCTTTTAATAAACTTTAATCCAAATATATTTTCTAAATTACTTTCACATAATTTATGTAATTCTATCTCTTTTTTGAATAGTATTTCTTTTATTTCGTCTAGCTTGTCTTCATTTATTTTGTATAAAAACATATATTAACTCCTAACATGAATGCTTAATTTCTTAATATTTCTATTCCAAATCCTTTGGATTTTCTTATTTCCTTAATTTTTCCTTTGCTTATATATCTCTCATTTCCATTTTCTAAAAATAAATAATGTTCATCGTATTCTAAGTAGCAACTACATATAATTATTTCTTGCTCCAAAACTATTGTGTAGATATAGTTACTATTCACCATTTCCAACACATTTACCAAACTAATTGATATTATAAAACTTATTAAACTAACTATGCTAATTAAGCCTAGTATAAGAACTGATTCAATATCTTCTTTTTTTATCCCTTTAATAACATATGCAAGGATCAGGATTAGACTAGAACTTCCTAAAAATGTGGAAATTATTATATTTATTATATTTAGCTTTCTTTCACTAACATTCTTAATTATATTTAGTGTGTTTCCAATATGTAACAAGAAAGAATACATACTCTTTTTAAATATTATACTTTTACTCTGACTTTCCGTTGATTTCTTCTCAAATTTATCTATAAACATACTTTGTAATCTACCAAAAACTTCTTGAGTTCCAAACATTAGATAATAAAATAACATTGCTATCCCAAAACCTATAAATTGATATATATTGACATTTAAATTCAACAATTCATTCGCATTTAAATTGCTTCCCTTTTTTATCACTGAATATGTTACCATTATAAATGAAAATATTATACTAACTGTAGAAATAAAGGCTATTATACTTTTCAACACTGTATCAAAAATCGATTGCTTACCTGGTATCATTTTGTATCGGCTTTTAATTGTCTCTAAGAAAAATTTATTTAATGTTTTAATAAATACTCCAAGTACTGTTATAATTGTAGTTATTGACACTAAAACATCTCTTATATAATTTAATTCCATCAATAAATTCCTCACTTTCTAGTCTATTCATATCAAATCACTTTTATATGAACTTAAGAAGTATTCAAATAAATTTTCCCAAAACTCCAAACCCTTGATTTACCGCCACTCCATAAACCGGACCAATCTCTTGTTTCATTCTCCTAACGAATTCCTCTTCCTTATTTTCTTTTTTAAACTTCCTAAGATTGTCAACCTTAAGCACTTGTCCATATTCCTCAAGTTGATTTTTCCTATTTTCATCAACTACAAAGCAAAAGGCTTCATACTGCATTTCACAAAACCTATCAATATATGTATCATATTGTAGTAAATTATCACTTTTCTTACTATTTATATTCTTAAAAGTAGGTACTAAATTCCACATTTGATCATGAAGGACAAAGCTCCAAGGTATAAAGTGATCTATGCTTAAAACACCATAATTATTATAATTTGTTTCTGTGAAATCTAAGCCTGTATATAAGTCCGTTATATGCCTTTGTTCTATAACTTTCTTCCATATCTTTGTCTGCTCTCTCAAGTCTCTATTTTTAGGAGCTTCTAATTTCATTGCTATACCTGGTACATTTGGATTGCGCTTTTGCAGGAAGCATACCAATTTATAATACGCCCAGCCTTGAATAATTCTGTAGTTAAACTTTAAGTAATTACACCAATTATCTTTAATCCTAATACAATTTTCATCCTTATAATTTTTATAAATTTCATAAATGCATCCATTATCCTCTTTGGATAGTTCTTCTATGAGCTTTTGAACTTTTTTCTGACCTCTAAGTTTATTCTCAAAAAATGGTGATAAAAATCTATATGGTACATTTAATGTTAATTCTTTAAGCATTTTATTTAATGTTTTATCTTGTGATGAATATATAAAATGAAAAAGCTTACGTTCATCATAATTGCTTTCCAAGTTATATGTATCTGAAATGTAAGTAGCTACTTTTGCTAAATTATCACATAATCCAAAACTTAACTTGTATTTCAAAAGAGGATACCAAGCCTTTACGACCATTTTACATATTAATGTTCTAAATTCTATTTCAAAATTATCCAAAGAAATTTCATCTAATAAAGCCAGCAGCCAATACATCTTATAACTTGCTACAACCTTATCATCTCTAAGTGATCTAGAAAACGTAGCGTAATCAACTTCATTACTATAAGGAACTTCACATATTTCTTTTGGTAATATTATATCTTTTCTTGTGTATATATCATTCATAAAACTCTCCACCTAACGCCTAGTCATATACATTATAACTATATTTTAACATAAAATAAGAGCTTATATTAAATAAACTCTCAATAAAACATAATGATCTACCTTATAAACTTCCATCCAATATTTTCCTGTATTAAATATTCTAAAATTGTTATATTATAGTACTATCTAAGAAATATTGACAGAAAAGGTGTGTTATTATGAAATTCTATCAAACTAAAATTTTTAAGATTGTCATGAGTCTTATTGCTCTTGCAATAATTTTCAAGTATTCATTTTTAATCTTTCTATCTGGCGCAGGACTTATAGTATACTTAAATAAAAAGAACGTTAAATTCAGATCTTTTCCCAAAGCAGGTAAAATAGTTTTAAGTTCTGTTTTAATTTTGCTTACTCTTCTTATAATTGGAATAAAAAATGCTCCGACTACTAACAAAACAATTGCTTCAAACTCTAAAGTTGAGACTACAACAGAATCAACAAATTCATCTGACAAGCCATCAGAGCAAAAAGAAGCCGAAATTAAAGAAGATTCCAAACCAGAAGTAAAAGAGGAGAATACAGCTGTCGATGCTAAACCTAATGAAGATAAAACAAAATCTGTAGACAATTCTTCTGCTTCGGTTGCCCCTTCAACTATTACAAACAGCGATAACTCAACAAAATCGTCAGGGAGCATAAGTGCAAGTTCTGCTAGTACTAATAATGCTACTTCTGCAAATAGCGGAGATGAGAACACAATAGTATATTATGTTCCTGGCAGCAACGTATACCATTTAAGCAAGAGCGATGGAACGCTAAGTAGAAGTAAAAATATTCAAGAAATTACTCTAAAGGAAGCTAAAGCTAAAGGAATGCACCAATCTAAATCAAAAGCTGATAGTTAGTAGTTTCCGATATTATTTAAGTTCTACATATTTTAAAATAAACAGAAACAGTTTTTAAATTTAAATACTAATATAAACAAATAGCTTGCTACGATAAAATATAAATATCATGGTAAGCTATTTTCTTTGCAAAATGCAAGCTAATAGTCTATTCTTTGTTATAAATAATTAATTAAGTCCTTAAAAACCTCTTAACCTCATAATCCCGCAATCCAGAAACTTGTCCATCTTCAAGTTCCATTATAATCCATTCTCCATTAGCTTTTTTAGCTATATCAACCGTAAAAAAATTACTTTGCACTTTTTTAAGTTTTTCCAGAACTTCATCTACGAACTTAGGATATTCATTCAGTCATTTACCATCCCAATAACCAATTGTACAAATTACTCTATAATTATATATAAATAATCTTAATTCATTTGAAATTGGCCTTCTACTCTTTTCATGAAATCCAATTGATTCTAAATTAACAAATTCTCTTAAAACAATGCCTTGGTTTAAATCTTCACCCTGGCCTTTAATAAAATTATTAATTACTTGCAATGATTTTTCTTTTTCCTCAGCATTTTCAATGTAGCAGCTTTTATACCATTCATGTTTACGAGATTTTACATAATCCTTAACTATAACTGGCTTAGGGCCAAAACCTTTTAGCATATCTATTATTTCTTCTTTATTTGGTACACTATTACTCCATTTAGTTTTAGGTGTAACTCCCTCTAAATGTTTATACCATTTAGGTAAGTAATGTACATTTAAATATTCTTCTGGGTTATTAATAAGGTAATGATTTTTCTCTGCAAGCTTATTATAAAGGCATTCATAATCTTTGGGTTTAAGCATCCAACCTCTATAAATTACTCTGCTGATCTCCTCACCTAATGGGACATTTACTTTACCAAACTCTATTAGATCTTCATAGCTAAATAAAAGTACATCAAAACCATTTGCTTTAGCTTCTTCATATTCTTCCTCATAATCAATATCGGGTTTCCTCTTGTTAAGTGGATTACTGCAAAACAAGAAACATGTATAAAATTCATCTTCGCTCTTAAAAATAAAATAATTTTCCATTTCGTATATCCTCTCACAAATGCATATCTATTTACATAATAACTTCTAAAACTTTATCTAATCAAGTTTAATTCTTCAAGAACCATTCTTCTTATAATCTTTACTTTACCATCCCCATCTCCCCAAAATTCAGTTTCTAAATCATCTGCTAAAGATGGTTCACCTTTATCAAAAATTACTATTTATAATCTCCTTTTAAAACTATTATTTTTTAAACATATTATTCATCAATAGCTTTCAGTTTCTCTACTGACATATAATTATGGAAAATAGGCTAACATATAATTTGATTCTATTATTTCAATTATTTAGTTATCATAAATATCATCACTCATAGAATTTCTTCCTCTTGAGTTTTATAATTTAGTAAATCCACATATTCACATCTATAAAAATCCTCTTCATTTGCAATATTATTCTGTATTTCATATGGAAGTTCCTCATAATGGCTAATATCAATTGATAGAGGATATTTTACAAGATTCTTTATCTCTAGTGAAGCATTACCAATGGTTTCCCTCAAAGGAATGTAGGCTGTAATTTCTCCATTGCTGGCACCATCTTCAATTTTTCCGCTGCTATTATGAATAAGTCTTATTATATCTTCTTTGTTATCCTTTAATTCAAGTACTAATTTCAATATAGGTTCTAAAAATGTAAATTCTAAGTCTTTTGTAGCTCGTATAATAGCCATAGAACCTGCAATCTTAAAAGCCATTTGCCTTGAATCTGTTTTATGATATGAACCATCATATAGTGTAACTTTTATATCAGTTAAAGAATAACCACAACACCTTCCTAACTTCATTGACTCTTGAATCCCTGAATTAATAGATTCAATAAATTCTTTAGGAATAACTTCATCATCATAAATTTTATTTATAAATTCATATCCTTTTCCTCTATCATTAGGTTCAATTTCAATAAAGCAATGGCCATAGTGCTCACTGCCACCACCCTGTTTTACGTACCTACCTTCTGATTTAATGGTATTTTTAATAGTCTGCTTATATATAATTTGTGTATTGCTAGCCTTAAACTCAATATTAAATTCTTTTCTCAAAGCTTCAATAACAATTTGAAGTGTTTCCTCTTCTACTCCAGCAATAATAACATATTTAGTTTTGTCTTTAGTATAAACTTTAAAATTAGTCTCTTTCTCATAAATTAACCTTAAAGCTTCAAAGATGCTTATATAATTTGCTTTTGTATTTGGTTCAATTACAATAAATATAATTGGCTCTTTTATTTGATTTTCGCTCATTACAATTTCCTCGCTATTCCTCTAAACTCCATGAGACCACTACTGCTCTGTTTTATCAATCCCAATCCTGATAATCATTTGATTTTTTTAGTATCTTAGTACCTAAATATGCCACTCCGATATTTATTATGTTACATATAATTACTAAAAACGAAAACGCATTCCAAAACAATCCAATTCTTTTTAATGGAGCTTCTGATAATGTTTTATATAGATATGCAAAACTAATTATTGATATAAAACAATAGATTATTGCAAAAATTGTGCTTATTTCAAGCACCCAAATATTTAGGTACTTTTTAGGCTTAAATTCTAAATTATGAATTATAACTAATATAGTTGATAATATTATTGATAAAAATGTCATTATTGCTTCGCTGCTAAATTCTTTATTGAAGTTAAATGAAACAATAACAAAAGCTATTGCTAGCGTTGAGTCCCCTGCTTTAGTTAGTACGATATTTCTAAACAAAAAATCCCCCCAATATTCTCTTAAAATTTTATAATTATGAAACTTTTGGATTTCTTTTATCAATTACTTTCTTATCGATATCAACAGTAAAGAAATTAGTTTTTACACTTTTAAGTTTTTCAAGCACTTCCTCAACAGAGTATGAATTAGCTTAACCATTCTTCAACTTCCTGCTCTGTCAAACTCTCTAAAATTTCAATTCGAGGAGATAACGCTTGATGACATTTAAATATAAAATAACTATCCCAGCTTCTTCGTCCCTTAAGAGGATCTTCTTTCATATCCATCTACAATTGAAGTATCGAATTTCCGTCCATCTGCTTTTATTATGTCTGATATTTTATCTCTTACTAATTTATTGCATGTTTTTTCATTTATTTTATTATATTCACTTAATTTCCTATAAACCATTTGCATTTTTATCCCTCTTTTATCGTCCATAGTCACCTCAGATATTGTTTCCGATCCATTTTCTAATCCAATAACTACTGTAATTGCTAAACATAATGCATCTATAACATCATCTATTTCACGGATTTTGCCACATATTCAATAAGATAATGGACTTAGGCTTGCTCCTAAATTTGCTTTATTTTCTTCAATAGCTTTTGTGTAGTTTTCACCATGCACAGATTGTCTACATGGAGTATTAAATATACTTGAAGTTTTTCCTTCTGTTAAAAGCTAAATGCCAAAACAATCTCCTCATCTTTTCCTATTACCGGCTCCCCGTCAGTAATCTTCATCAGATCATCATTTTCTACTTCATCAACAACACTAATTTCATTAATCTTCTCTTTTTTCTTAGGCTTACTTTTATTTTTTACTGCTTTCTTCTCTAAGGTAGTTACTATCTCATTAGGTAAATGCTCTTTGCTTTTGTATTTTTCCATATTTAATTTCTGAGTGGCTTCATTATCTACTTCCGTTACATTTTTATTACAGCTGTTTAAAGGTACACTTGTACTTGTTTCCATACAGCTTTTATTATCAGCAGTAGTGACATTTTTATTTGCAATATTATCTTTTATATCAATTACTTTATTATCCTTATGTTTATTCTCGCTCTCTACATTAATATTCTCTATACAGTTACTGCTTAGCTGTTTCTTATCATTAATTTCAACTTCTTCAGCCTTATCTTTATTTTGAACTTTTTCTTTTGTTTTAATATTTTGATGCTTTACAAAGTTTTTTACTTTATATATTTTATCTTGAGTAAATTCAACCATTTCTAAGTCTACAAAAGTTTTCATAGCTAATTCTATTTCAGATACTTCTCTATTGAACTCTATAGCCAAAGTCTCTAGAGTATATGGTATATTTCTAGACAAAAATAATTCTCCTTCTAAGTTAACCTTGCCTGCAAGAACCACAAGCCTAGTCCAAACATAATTTATAAGATCTCTTTTTTCCATTCTATCTATTATTTTGAACTTTGTATCCTCATACATATTCACATTAAATTTAACACATTTTCTTTCTCTCATTTTTAACACGCTCCTATATAAATAATTTATCTATATAGGATATATGCTTAAAAATGAAAGTTACTAATATAAATTAAAAATTATTTTATTCTTCCTGTAATTTAGATTCTAAAAGCTTGTATTTTTCATTTTAACTTCTAAAATCGATTTTAAAATTATTAATCTTAAGAATACTAAATTAATTTTGTATAGCAAAAGCATTCAGTTGTATGATCATTAACCATTCCTACTGCTTGCATAAAAGAATAACAAATTGTACTTCCAACAAATTTAAAACCATCTTTTTTTAGTTGCTTACTCATTTTATCACTTAATTCAGTTGAAGCCGGAACTTCTCCTATGCTTTTCCATGAATTAATGATAGGCTTATTATCTGCAAACTTCCATATATAATTGGAAAATGAGCCACACTCTTCTCTAATTTTCAGAAATGCTTTTGCATTAGTTACAACACTTTCAATTTTTCTTCTATTACGAACAATGCCTTTATCTTGCATTAATTGTTCTAATTTTTCTTCAGTATATTTTACTATCTTTTCAGCCTCAAAATTATCAAAAGCTTCTTTATAGTTTTCTCTTTTTTTAAGAATAGTCCACCAGCTTAAGCCTGCTTGAGCTCCTTCTAAGCACAACATTTCAAATAGTTTCCTATCATCATATACCGGCACTCCCCATTCCTTATCGTGATATTCAATATATAATTCTTCTTTTGTCACCCATTCACATCTTTTAATAATTTGAATCACTTCCTTCTAAGCTAAATCGCAAACCTTGCTGTATTTTTCACCGTTTTTTACATAAATCTAATCTTTATAAACACGTAAAAATGTTAATTCATCTATATTATAAGTATATTTTACCATAAAATAAGAGCTTACATTACGTAAACTCTTATCATAAATATCTTTATATTTTTCTGAACTCAAATCTTGGAAATAAAAATATTGGAATTGTATAAGTCTTGTTTGCAATTCCACCTTGAGTTACTCCTTTTAGATAAACTGCAAAATTAATTTTTCCATTAGCTAATGATTTTGTTATGGTTTTACCCGGATTCTTACCAGCCTTAACTTCTATTCCGTAAACATGCCCGTTTTCCCTATCTCTATAGACAAAATCAAGTTCTCCATCACCATAGATGCCAAACATAGGAACTGTAGATATTTTATCCAAAAGACAGTGGTAAACAAACGTTTCATTTAATAACCCGCTAGATTCCGATGCTAATAGGTTTGCTTTTTTCATCACATAATTTGCCATACCAACATCTGATAAAAAATATCTTTGTCTCTTCTTTATATTGGTAAATTCAAAATCTATAAGCTTATCACAGTCTTTAACAAATTTTGACGTGTAAAACCATTGAAGTACTCTATTACAATTTTCCTTCGTGATATTACTTGAATATTGTTTGGTTATTATTTGCTGTAATTCTTCCGTATAACTGCTTTCCTTAATGCCTTTTTTTCCTCTAGCTAGAATTTCAATTATTGCGCTTATACAGTCTTCAAACACTCTTGTAGTCAATATATCTCCATCAAAATATCTTGAAGATTCTTCACAAAATACTCTTAATAATTTTTCAAACAAATCATTAATATTTTCCTTGTGATTTCTTAAGTATTCACATACTATCTCTGGATAACCGCCAACTTCTAAGTAATCCTTATACTTATCATAAAATATATCATAATCCCTTTTATCGCCATCTCCATACAAATCTAATGACTCATAAGCTTGTGTTAAATTAAGCGCATTAACAAATTCAGTAAATGATAATGGCTTTATTTCAAGGAAATCTACATCACCCATCGGAGACCAAAACTCTTTCTGCATAACAACTCTTCCTAAATAACTTCCAGTCATGATAAAATGTGCCTTAAATTCCCTTGCAAATTGCCTTATCATATTATAAATCTTATAAGATTCTTGTATTTCATCTATTATAATTATGCATTCTTCATTGTCTTCAAAATTTTTAGAGAATCTCTTAAACATCTCTTTTAATGTATTTGTTTTTTCCCTGTCTAGTTTTCCTGATAGACGTTCTTCTTTTATTATATTATAAATTGTAAGTAAGTCCTCTCCTGTTTCTTCCAACAGATTTATATATATTAAATGCTTATAATTTTCTCTTGCAAATTTTTTCACTAAATAAGTTTTTCCTACCTGTCTTGCACCTTCTACTAATAGTACCTTATTATTATGATTATTTTTCCACTCTAATAGCTTTTTATATGCATCTCTTTTAAGATCTATTATTTGTTTTTCCACGTTTCTCACTTCCTTACAATTCAAGCTATAATCTTATCTAGTATCTACTAAATTATATCTTAAAATTTATTTTCAATAATAATTTTACCACTATTTAAATATACCAGCAATCATGTACCTCGCACTTTTTCATAAATGTATATTGTTAACTTTTTTCTTTCTAACTTCGCAGGTTCTTTAATTTTTTACTTCTTAACTTTTTTCATTGTAAAATTCTTAAATTCCTAAATTCTTAACTTTTTTCATTTTTAACTTCTTTACTTCTTAAATTGCTAAATTCTTAAAAAGTTTTATTTGAAAACATAATTATTGTTAAAAAGGTTTCTTTTTAACAATGTTTATTTCACCCTTTGGAACCTTTGCTATAACATGTTCTCCTGCTATTCTTTAAAAGTTTTATTTCCTAGTATTTCTTTATTCTTTACATTTGCACTTTTATGGCTTGGCATATATACCACTTGCCTGTAAGGGACATTAAATATACTTGATGTTTCCTATTAGACATTTCTATATACATAAAAATATATTAATAACTTTGAATCCATAACTTAGTTGATTTGCTAGGTAGTCTTATGTTTGGTATAATGTGCACATGCAATTTTACAATAATGTAGTTAAGTAATACTTAAGGGAGTTTTAAACCTTAAGTTTCTACTTTACATATAAGGCACAATCAAAAAAAAATAATAAATTCATCTGCTAAGCATATTTTCAACCATGCTACGTAAGTAGATTGCTATAATAGGCCCGCTATGACAACAATCTGATTTCTTGCTGATGAAAAATAATCATGGTATTTTGAACTTGTTATTTTCTTTCATGTGCCTAAAACAAAACTTTAACAAAAGGGGATAAAAAAATGAATAACACTAAAGAGCATTTTTCAAATGTTATAATTAAAGGGATGGGGACTTACTTAGCAGCTAATAAAATTGGTAACGAGCCATATATTGAGCAATTCAAAGAGTATGATATTGACTTAGAGCATATCTTTGAAGCTCTAGGAAGAAAATATAGGTATGTATCGACTGATATTGAAGAAACAACAATAACTATGGCCATTAAAGCAGCAGAAAAGGCACTTGATAATGGAAAAATCAGTGTAGATGATTTAGATGTAATAGTATTTGCATCTAACACTCCAGAATACCTAAGTCCAAGTAATGCCTTATTAATACAGAATAAACTTGATGCAAAAAATGTTAAAGTAGTTTTTGATATAAACTGTGATTGTGCTGGTATGACAGTTGCAATAGATACAGTAACAAGACTATTAAAAACTAATAAGAGATATAAAAAAGCCCTTGTAGTTGGAAGCGTTATGATGAGTGCTTATGGAAGAAAAGATGATGTTTCTAGAGTTGGATTCTCAGATAGTGCATCTGCTGTAGTACTAGAACTCGTTCAAGAAGATATTGAACGAGGATTTATAGATTCAGTTCAAATTACAGATACTTCATTTGAAATAGATTTTGTTAGAAACCCTCAAATTGGATTCTCTAAATATTTAAGAACTGACATTGCAGATAAAGAAACATTAAAGTTTTCATCACATCCAAAGGGAGGCACACCATATACTAAAATTTGGACAGACTTAACACTAGATTTATGTGAAAATAACGGACTAACAGTTGATGAACTCGACTATGTTTTATTATCACCTCTAGCAAAACACACATGTGAAGATTTCATTCAATCAGTATATCCTGACACTTATGAAAAGAAATTCACATTCCAGAGTGAAGAATTAGGATACCTTGGTTTAAACAGTGAAATTTTTCAATTGGAAGATGCTATAAAAAGAGGTATCGTATCAGAAGGTTCAAATGTATTAATGAATGGTACTGGTGTAGGAATTACAACTTTAATGGCTTTATATAGACTTTAATAATATAATATTTTTCCATATCAAATTCATTCTCACAACAAAAAAACAGTAGTTTAATTATCATTACCTACTGTTTTCTATAAAATTAAGAGCTTACATTACATAAACTCTCGTTAAAAGTCCCATAACTTAAACTTAATTTTGTTAAAAATTAATAATAGTATCTATTTACAATTACATTATTCATAAAGGCCCCAGCCTCCACTGTACTGATGAGGTGACTTTCCTTTTGATTCTATAATCATAGGTTTCAAAGGAACTGGTGCTTCTTCATTTATTTCAGCAAGCTCCACATTAAATTCCCATTCGTCCCCAAAATCAAATAAGTATAGAAGTCTTTCTCCTTTATAAAGATTTAAACTTGCTATAGTCGTAGTTTCTGCTACAGGTCCTTCGTACTCTGCATACTTACAGTATATTCCTTTTCTTCTGTTGCCTCCTATAAAAAATGCATATAAGTGATCATTATCAAATTCAAAGGCTTCTTGAATAGCATTATGTAAATCCCCAAAAGTATGCTTATATGCTAAATTTATTTTTCTCCATACAGTCTTTGATAAACTTACTTTAAAAGTATACGTTCCGCCTTTATTTATCTTACTTTCTTCTACTGTATTTTTAACAGTGTTCCCTTTAAAGATGGTTTTAAAAACGTCAAATGCTTTTTCGTTTTTGTTAGTTGTAACTTTTAAATTATAATACTCTAGTAATACTGGAACATCTTCTCTATTCCAATACTGAATAGCCTTTGTTAGAAGTAATATACTTGTTTTAATCCCAAATTCATTTGGCGAAAAACTTTTTATCGTATCTTCATACCTTGTTTTTGCACCATTAATTAATTCTAGTTCACCAAAACTAAAGAACTTTAAATGATGAAAAAATGCAGCCCCAGTTGAATACATTACATTTGAAATATCCATTTCATCTTTTACAATTATATCTCCCTGTTTAGCACTAGCTATCTCAGCTAAAATATTGTAAAAAGCCGCTATATTATGAGTTCTATCAAATTTTGTTTCAAAATCATATTGGGTCCAATAAGTTTGGAGTAAGAAAGCATATTTTTCATCTTCATTTAAATTTTGAAAACTTTCTAACTTATCTGTTTTAAAGAGTCTTACTTTTCCCTTTTCATCGTTAGCCTTTATATAAAGCTTACTTGCAAGAACTAGTGAAAACATCAAGTCTATTGCAAAATATTTATCTTGATTATAACTAGGATTTATTACATCTTTTTTATTTTCAAGGATCATGTTTAGATTATAGCAATCCTTTCTGCCTAATACTTCCTGAGTCGCTGAGAGTATAGGCTTTTCATTTTCTATAAATTCTATAAATTTTTCAAAATCGTTTATTGAACTGTTAATATTACTCATTTTTATTAATCCATCCTCAGTTTTTATATTTTTTGTGATTGAATTTTATTTATCAGGTTAAATTTGATCATGACTATATAAAATTATTTTCTTCTTTTAAATCCATATTCCTTTTTTAATATTTCAATCATTTCAAATACAACATAACAAACACTTGTCGATTCAATTATATTAATTAAACTAATAATTCTTTCAAGGTTATCAGTAAATGGATACCTTTTGCATCTTTCTGGTTTGCATGCTTCTAGTTCACAGCTTCCATCTTTTCTAAAAAGGCACATAGTATTTGCTTAATTTCATATTTCCCAAAATCTTCTTCAATATACATATTCATAAGTTCTTTTTCTGAAATCCAAGAAAATCTGCGACTTTTTAGAATAAATCTTTTCCACTTTGTCTTTGTAAATAATTTCTATATAAAACTTATAAAATAGTTGTCAAATGATAACTATATTGTTATAATATCTTTTACTAATAATAATTATCAAAGGAGTTTTCATATGACTAAAAAAGATAATAGAGAATTAATTTTAAATATGGTTAACTTTTATAGTTTATTTAATGTTGAGTTTATAGATCTCATTCCAGACCTAACTAATACAGAAATCACTCCCCTTCTTTCAAAAATACTGAATTTTATTCATTTTGAAGGTACTACTACAGCATCAAGAATAAGTAAAAAATTAAACATATCTGTACCAAATACAAGCAGAAGTATTAATGCTTTATATAATCTTGGTTACTTGATAAAAAAACAAGATGAAAAAGATAAAAGAATTGTTTATTTATCACTATCAAATAAATCATTAAATCTTATTTCATCTGTTGCTGCAACTGGAGAGGATATTTTTTTAGAACGATTTAATGTTCTTTCTAATGAAGAAATAGCTGAGTTATCTCAATCACTATTAAAAGCTCAGAACTTGATTATAAAAATGCGAGATCTATATGAAGATAAGAAAACTATGAAATAAATATTAAGGAGATGGTTTAATTATGTTTATAAAAACTATAAAATCAAAATTAATTATTCTGATAAGTATATTACTCTTAGTTGTAAGCACTGGATTTGGAATTATTTCTTATATTAATGCATCTAACGCTTTAATATCAAATATTACAAAGACATTACCAGAAATAGCTATTCAGGCTTCTAATACTGTTCAGGCTAATTTAGATAATCAATTAAATTCACTAGAAGTTACTGCTAAGACTGCTTCATTAAACAATGATACTCCAGATAAATTAATGACCATTTTAAAAGCTGAAGCAAAGAGAAATGGTAGTATTAAAATGGGATACGCTGATATGAATGGAAACATTATATATACTACTGGTGAACAAACTAATATAAAAGATACTACTTATTTTAAGAAATCAATGTCTGGAGAAAATTTTATTAATGATCCTGAAGTTAATGAAGGCAAAACTGCAATGACAATGGTATATTCAGTACCAATAAAAAATGATGACTCAATTATAGGCGTGTTAGTATCAGTTAGAGATGGAATGGAACTTAGTGAGATGATTAAGAAGATCTCTTTTGGTAAAACTGGAAGTGCCTATATGATTAACAGTCAAAGCAATAGTATTGCTTATAAGGATTCAAGTATGCCATTAAATCAATATAATTCTATAAGAGAAGCAGAAAAAGATCCTAGTCTAAAAGGTATCGCTGATATGCAAAAGAGAATGATAGCTGGTGAAACTGGTTTGAATTTATATACTTTTGGTGGAAAAGAATCTTATGGAGGCTTTGCTCCAATTGAAAAAGAAAAATGGTCTGTAGTTGTTATTTTAGAAAAATCGGAACTTTTATCAGAACTCAACTCTCTAAAATTCTCAATAGCCCTTACATCTATATTATTTTTGATTATTGGAATTCTTGTAATTTATATTATTTCCAATAGACTATCTAAAAGAATTAGATATGCTTCTAATTCCTTAAATATATTGGCTACTGGAAATTTCACTAATAAGATAAGTGAAAAATATTTATACATTAAAGATGAAATTGGTGATATAGCTAACTCTATGAATACTATGCAGAACTCAATTGGAGATATGATTAAAATATCTAAGGACAGTTCCCTAATAATTGATGAAAACTCAGGTAATTTATCAACTATATCTCAAAACATGGTCTTATCTTCTAATAATGTAGCGAATTCAATGCAAGAGGTAGCAATTGGAATTAATTCTCAAGCGAATAATCTAATGGAAATCACTACAATCTTAAATATCTTCAGTAGTAAACTTGAAGATATTGTAATTAACACTAAAGATATAGATAAAAATACAATAATAATGAATGAACTTGCAAATAATAGCAGCTCAAGCATGAAGTTATTAATGGATACAGTAAGCAGCATAAGCATATCCTTTAAAAATTTATCTAATAAAATTATTACTTTTAGCAGCAATATAAAAGAAATAAATAATATAGTACAAATCATTAATTCAATAGCAGATCAAACTAACTTATTAGCATTAAATGCATCTATAGAAGCTGCAAATGCTGGTGAAGCTGGTAAGGGTTTTGGAGTGGTAGCAAATGAAGTAAAAGCCTTGGCAGAACAAACAAAGTCTTCATCTCAAAATATTAGTAAATTAGTATCTGATATCTCTAATAATACTAATGTAATAAAAGATGATACAAATAGCATGACCACAGAACTTAACAATCAAGTTAGCATTATAAATGAAACTATAAACTCATTTGAAAATATAATTGATGTTATTAAAACCGTAATTCCAAAAGTACAAACTGTAAATGTGGCAACTATAGAAATAAATAAAGAAAAGGATGATATTCTTGATAAGATTGAAAGTACATCTGCTATAGCCGAAGAAATATCAGCTTCATCTGAAGAAATATCTGCTTCTACTGACGAAATGTACAAGCTATCTAATGAAGTTGCAAAAGCTTCTGCTACCTTAAATAATATGACAAAGAAATTAATCACTGAACAAAATAAATTTATAGTTTAATTATTACGGAATATATTTAATTTAACAAAATATTTGGAGGTGTTTATTATATGATTAAACCTTTATTTTTAGCTCATGGTTCACCTATGATGGCAATTGAGCAAAGCGTGTATACTAAATTTTTAAATGACCTTGGAAGATCTATTAATCCTAAAGCTATAGTTGTGTTCACAGCCCATTGGACAACTGAAACACTTACTATTTCTGCTTCTGATGCTATATATGATACTGTGTATGATTTTTATGGATTTCCAGAAGAACTCTATAAAATTAAATACCCTGCACGAGGTTCTAGCACTATTGCAACAAAAATTAAAAATAAATTAATAAATTCAGGTATTGATGTAAAAACAGATTTAACAAGGGGCCTAGATCACGGTGCATGGACTCTTTTAAAGCATCTTTATCCGAAAGCAAATATACCAGTTATTCAAGTTTCTATAAATTATACTCTACCTATTGAGCAGCAAATTAAAATAGGTAATGCCATCAAAGAGCTTGGTTCTGAAGATATTTTAATTCTTGGAAGTGGAAATACAGTTCATAATCTAAGATTAGTTAATTTTGATAGTAAGGCAATTGATTCTTGGTCTAAAGAATTTGATGATTGGTTAATTGACAAGATAGGAAACAAGGACATGAATGCCCTTAATAACTATAAAAAATATGCTCCTCATGCTAACTTAGCAGTTCCAACTGCAGATCATCTTGTCCCATTATTTATAGCTTTAGGCAGTAGTTCTGAATTAACCCCTAGAGTTATATTTAGAGATTACCAATTAGGAAACTTAAGTTATCTTTGCTATGAATTTTAGACAGATTTGCATTGAAACTCAGCATTCTCAGTTTAGATTTTAGTTCTTTTGATAAGAGGATTTATGACTTCATTTGTCATTAATCCTCTTATCTGTTTTGTTTGATGCTTGCTCTCTTAATTGTAAATAAAAATAAGTGTAAATGTATAACCACTTATTTATAGCCCACACTTACACTTATACAGTAGCAAATAAGAGCCTATTTACATAAGCTCTTATTTTTATCACTAATCATTAGTTTGAGAATTCTTGTGTTCCCATGTATTTGTTATTTCCGTAGATTACACCTATACCAACCTTAGTGTATTTTTCATTCATCATATTTGCTCTATGACCTGGTGAGTTCCACCATTGATTAAATAATTCAACTGGGTCAGAAGTGTTATATGCAATATTCTCTCCCGCTGTAGTATAAGTATAGCCTATTGTGTGTAACCAGTTTGTCCACTTTGTTCCGTCTGGATTTGTGTGATCAAAGAAATTATTTTGAATCATGTCGTCACTCTTATATCGCGCAACTTGCACTAACGTATTATCTATAGTTAATGGCTGAAGAGCAGCTTCTTTTCTTTTTTCATTCATTAATTGAAGAATTTTATCCTCAGCAGAATTTTGCATGCTGATTGAATAATTTGTCGGCAGATTAGGTAACCCCTGTACATTTACTGATGTTGCATTTGTGCCGCTTTTTGAAACTGCATCTGTATTACTAGCGTTATTTGCATTAAACGTATTCATAAGTGAATTTGTATTTAAAAGATTATTTATATTTACATTGTTATAATCGTTAATATTTGAATTAATTGTTGCTGCAGATACTCCTAATGATGAGAAACTTCCTATTGTTGTAGCTGCAATAACTGTAGTTACTATTCTTCTTAAACCATTCTTTCTCATTAGTTTTTCTCCTTCTATATGTTTTATTTGTCCTTATGATTTTTATTTAAACAAAAAGTGTTTTTTAAGTTTTTGTTGCTTTCGAGTAAGGACATGTCTCTATCTTATCATCTTTTCGACAATATTCAACATGGATTTTTCTCAATTTATTGATTTAAATGATATTGTCTTGAACTTGCTTTAGTATGTTCTTGTATACGTCTTTATGCACCATAATATCATTTAACATCTTAAAGTGCAAAGGATACTCCCCTATATTTTTCTATATTCTTTAGTATTTATTGTTTTTCTTATTTGTGATTTATTTAAGAATTCATTCATTTCTTTAATTTTGTTAAATATTTCGAAGGATTGGCTTCTTATTCTTTTTCCTAGTGTTTCTTTATTCTTCTCATTTGAAATTTCATAGTTTGGCATATATACCACTTGTCTGCAAGGAACATTAAATATTCTTGATGCACTCCCTTTAGATATTTCAGTGCTTCATCTTCTGGACGTATGTTACTAGTGTTTATTCCATAACTCAACTATATACTGCAATAAAAATAAGAGCTTACTTTTACATAAACTCTTACCAAAAACATATAGTTTGTATTTAATATTTATTTTTAGCTCTTTCCTTAAATAGCTTACTTCATACTTTTTAGTATTTCATCTATATTATTATAATTAGCTCCAAGAGATTTCGCTTTAAGTAGCTCTTGTCTTGCTAAATCAAAATTTTTTGCATTATAATATACTATTCCCAAAAAGTAATGCCCATCTTTTTGGTCTAATTGTTCTAAGTTTTTTGAATAGTTAACAGCAGCATCGTATTTCATTAAAAAGATATCTGAATTAATAATGCATTTTAAAGCATAAGTGTTTATATCCTTAGATGGATTTGATGCCAAAATTTCCTTAGAAGTTTTTTCAACCTCTTTCCAATTTTGCGCTTTAAAATTTTGTTCTAGTTGAGTTACTAATCTTGTTGTTTTACTTTGAGTATTATTAAATCCCCAAAAAACTGTTGCTGATGTTATTATAAGCGCTAGTAATAAGTAGGCATATCTATTAAAATACCATAACCTCTTTTTCGATTCATTGAAAATTCCTGCAAAAATTAATCCTCCTATAAGTCCTCCTAAATGTGCAAAATTATCTATTCCTGATTTAGTAAATCCATAAAATAAGTTTGCGCATATTACTCCAACAATGTTTACTCCTAATCCAGACTTAAATAATGCAGGTTTCTCTATACATATAAAAAGTATAGCTCCAAATAATCCAAAGATAGCTCCTGATGCTCCCACTCCAGGACTTGAATTAAATGCGAAACTAAATATATTACCCAAAATTCCTGCCGCAAAATATATAGCTATAAACTTAGCTTTTCCAAAAACTCTTTCAGCTAGAATTCCTATAAAATATAATGAGTAACAATTTAAAGCTACGTGAACTATGTTCGCATGTAAAAATATTGGTGCTATAAATCTCCAATATTCTCCTTGCAATATATGACCATTTTCTTTACTTCCAAATTGCAATAGTAGTGCATTGTAATCTGTACCTGAGTCCCATGAATATAACCCCATTATTGCAAATACTAAAAGATTTAATGCAATTAATATATATGTAATTGTTGGTTTTTCACTCTTAAACTCAATTCTGGATTCTAATTTCTTTTTCTCTACAATGTCCTCAAAGCTTATAAGTGAATTATCACTTTTCTTATATTCACTAAAATACTTATTTAAATGTTTTTTTACCCCAAACTCATCCCTTTTAGTTTTAGAATGGCTCACAACACTTTGCTTTTCAAGATTCACAACTATGCTTCTTAAATATTTTTTACCTTTTACTTTATTGACCTGGTTATCTTCAATAATCTTAACTTTATCTATTGGTGGGTCATTTTCAAAAATAAATATCCCGAAAGAATATACAATTTTATTTTTATCAATGTTTAAAAGATTTTCTTTCACATCTATGAAATATTGTCTTATTTCCTCTTCTGAAAACAAGTCTCCATTTATTAATTCCAGCACAATCATTGTGCCAAAATAATCTTTTATCATTATATTATCTTTTTCATCTGTTCTTACTTTGTTTTCTTCATCACATAAAGGTATAAAATCCTTATATTGAGTAAAGCTCTTCATTATTATTTCAATTTCATTTTTATACATATAATCCCCCTATCTCAGTATTCATTTTCTATTAAGTTATATGAGTACTCAGCCTATTTTCCTTTGCACCTATATTTTAACTTTATCCCCCTAAACTAGTTAATGTTACTTATATTAATTCACTCAATTTTATTACTGCTAGTACACATTAGTATATTATCATAACAATTACCTATTTTACAAATAAATTCTTATATCCCAAATTCTTGATGCAGCTCTTTATTTTTCTTTTTGTAAACTAATTTAAACCACTATACAAATATTGTAGTTGAAATTTATACTTAACATAATTAGCTTTTCTAAATACACTTTAGGCTTTTCATCTTATAATCATTTTTAACCACTTCCAGTCTTTTTTCAGTCAAAAATTAAGTAGAGGTGCTGTTCAATGAATAGCACCTCTTTTATACATTAACTAAATATTTAATTTTTATTACTAATCACTAGTTTGAGAATTCTTGTGTTCCCATGTATTTGTTATTTCCATAGATTACACCTATACCAACCTTAGTATATTTTTCATTCATCATATTTGCTCTATGACCTAGTGAATTCCACCATTGATTAAATAATTCAACCAGGTTTAAAGCGTTATATGCAATATTCTCTCCTGCTGTAGTATAAGTATAGCCTATCGTGTCTAACCAGTTTGTCCACTTTGTTCCGTCTGGATTTGTATGATCAAAGAAATTATTTTGAATCATGTCGTCACTCTTATATCGTGCAACTTGCACTAATGAATAACGTTTTCCTTACATTTATATTTTATTTTAATTTAAATTGATCAATAATTTCTTCTAACTTTAAAGCACTTTCTGCATTATTGTTAGATGCAGCTAATATAGATTCATTTTTGTTGCTTACATCAATAACATTTGAAACAATATTAGCAGATGATTTAGCTACTTCTGATACTGAAATTGCAACATCTTCCATACTTTTTGAAATTTGATCCACAGACTCAGAAACACTTTCAGAAACTTCTGCAAAGTTACCTATAATCTCTTTAAAAGTATCTCCATCCTTTTTATACTCAGCACTTATAGTAATTAGTTTATCATAATCTTTAAGAACCTCTTTTTCTATAAATACTAAGATATCTTGTGATGAACCTGAAAGTTTTCCAACTGAAGCTAATACAGCACTTATTTTATTCTGAATTTCAGAAACTGTTAGCGATGATTGTTCCGCAAGTTTTCTAACTTCTTCTGCTACAACAGCAAATCCTTTACCAGCTTCCCCTGCTCTAGCGGACTCTATTGCTGCATTTAGCGCAAGTAAATTAGTTTGCGCTGCTATCGCATCTATACTTTTTGCCATTTCTGATATCTCGTTTACAACTTCAACTTCCTTCAATGCTTTTTCTAATCCAATTTTTGTTTCCCTATATATTCTCTCTGCATTTTCCCTTGATTTAATAGAATCATTATTGATTGAAACTGCTTTTTCTTGTATATTCAATGCAACATTTAATCCATCTTGTGCTTTTTTAGCTGTTACATTGACTTCCTCTTTCACTGTAGCAGCCATAGATGTAACTTCTTCAACTGCTGCTGATGATTCTTCCATTCCTGCTGATATTTCTTCTGTCGCCGCTGATATTTCATCTACTTTAGAACTTACCTCTGAAAACATTTTATTTGTTAATTCGCTACTCTCAAGGATACTTTTACTTTTATCTTTAATAAACAACATACTTTCGTTCAGTTTTTCAACTGCACCATTTAATGCAGTTACAGTATTCCCTATTTCATCTTTAGCAACTACTTTCATTTGTATATCAAAGTTACCATCTGCTAGTTTTCCTGCACCTTTCATAACTTCTTTTACTTGATTTATAACACTTTTTCTAATTAAGTACATAAATAAAATTCCTATAATAATACTTACTACTAATAGTATAACCATTTGCTGTTTAGAACTATCTGTTATCTCTTTAGAAAGTTCTCCTTGTGATTTCATTAAATTATTTTGAGCCTCTATCATATTTTCTATGCTTAAAAGTAATTCACCTTGTGGTTTCTCTATATTAGTAATAATATTTTGAAGTTCTTCGGTTGATACTCCAGTTCTCATTCCTAAATTAACAGCTTCATCAAATGCTGAAAATGCTGATTCAGAATTTTTCTTTATTTCCTTAAATATTTTTTTGCCTTTTTCAGTATAAACTAAGCTACCAAGTTTATCTTCGTTTTCATAATAAATAATTTTATTCTTATCTAGTATTTTTTTTTGCTCATTCATATAATCCATATCATTGCTAATTGATATATTTCTTATACTAATTGCAATTTTGTTAAGGCTCCCTCTCATATTATATGCAGCTGATACTTTCTCATTTTCTACGTCAATTAATTGATCAACAGTTCCATTAATTTGGCTTAATCTAAGTATAGCTAGTGAGGATACTCCCATAATTAGAATAATCATTAATGAAAATGCTATAATTAGTTTGGTTGATAACTTAATTTTACTAAACCCCATCATTATTCCTCCCAATATTTTTTTCGATATGTTAATTATACTTTAATTTAAACCATAATGTCTATTATATTTATTCTATTTTTTACTTTTTTCGCATAACTTTGACACTTTATCATATTATTTTCGGAGATTTATTCCACATAATTAATTAAAATCATATATATTAATATCTTATTACTAATATTTAACTTATATTTTAATAATTCTCTAATCCTTAACTTTTCGAATTAATAGATATACTTATTTATAACATTACAAAGAAATTTTACATTATTAAAATGCTGATTACACCATAATAATTGATTGAATACAAAGATATAAATATGATATTTTTAGTATATATGTTGCAATTCACAATGCACATTTCACAATTCATGCTAAAATTCTTGCAATATGTTTATAATTGTGATGAAGAATTAATTTTGCAACGTATATATATAAGTAAGTAAATAAAAATAAGCGCAAATGTATAACTATTTATAGCCTACACTTACACTTATACAGTACAAAATAAGAGCCTATTTACATAAGCTCTTATTTTTATCACTAATCATTAGTTTGAGAATTCTTGTGTTCCCATGTATTTGTTATTTCCGTAGATTACACCTATACCAACCTTAGTATATTTTTCATTCATCATATTTGCTCTATGACCTGGTGAGTTCCACCATTGATTAAATAATTCAACTGGGTCAGAAGTGTTATATGCGATATTTTCTCCTGATGTAGTATAAGTATATCCTATTGTGTGTAACCAGTTTGTCCACTTTGTTCCGTCTGGATTTGTATGATTAAAGAAATTATTTTGAATCATGTTATCACTCTTATATCGTGCAACTTGTACTAATGTATTATCTATAGTTAATGGCTGAAGACCTGCTTCTGTTCTTTTTTCATTCATTAATTGAAGAATCTTATCTTCAGCAGAATTTTGTATGCTGATTGAATAATTTGTCGGCAGGTTAGGTAGCCCCTGTACACTTACTGATGTTACATTTGTGCCGCTTTTTGAAACTGCATCTGTATTACCAACGTTATTTCCATTAGAAGTATTCATAAGTAAATTTGTATTTAAAAGATTATTTATATTTACATTATTATAATCGTTAACATTTGAATTAATTGTTGCTGCAGATACTCCTAATGATGAGAAACTCCCTATTGTTGTAGCTGCAATAACTGTAGTTACTATTCTTCTTAAACCATTCTTTCTCATTAGTTTTTCTCCTTCTATATGTTTTATTTGTCCTTATGATTTTTATTTAGTCAAAAAACATTTTTAAGTTTTTGTTGCTTTCGAGTAAGGACATGTCTCTATCTTATCATCTTTTCGACAATAATCAACACAATTTTCGATTGCTATATTGTTTTAAAAGATATTGTCTTAAGTTTGCTTTAGTATGTTATTGTATGCTTCTTTATACACCATAATATCATTTAACATCTTAAAGTGCCAAGGATACTCCCCTATATTTTTTTAATAATAAAAAGAAGAAGATATAATAAACTATATGTTCTATATATTCTTCTCATCTATCTTTCAATACTTATTTTAATAAAGAAATCATTTGTTCACTTGTTCTAATCTTGCCTATTCTAGGGAATATATATTTACAAACATATTCATGTTCTTCTTTACTTATTGCTGTCATTGCATCTTCTACAAAAATTTGATTATAGCCATGTTGGAAAGCTTCTCTTGCTGTAGTATCAACTCCAATGTTAGTTGAAATTCCTCCTAACACAATTGTATCAATTCCTCTACGTATTAACTGTAAATCTAAATCTGTACCATAAAATGCTCCCCATTGCCTTTTTGTAACAATATGAGCATTTACTGTTATTTACCTCTATTGCTGTTGTATTTTCATAATAAATTTATTTTGTACTTTTAAGGACAATCCCTTCCTTAAATCCTCCACGTTCTTCTCTTTTCTTGTCTCTAGCTTTTATAAGTTCTTCTTCACTAAAGCCTAAGCTGTCAGCAAGTCCAAACAAAACTTCCATTACATCAGCTAATTCTTCTAAATTCTTATCTTCTAAAAATTCATTAACTTCTTCTTTTAGCTTTGCTTCTAAAAGCTCATACTTTCTTTCTTTAGTTGCGATTTCTATATCACATTCTCTTCCATCAGCTTTTATTATTTCTGGGATTTTATCTCTTACTAATTTATTGTATACTTTCATTGTTTCTCACTCTTTTCATATATATTTACGTTAATTACGTAAAGCATATTTCAACCTTTTATTTACAAGATCCATGCAAAAATTTTTATTCCAGTTAATATCTGACCAGCGCTTCATTTCTTCATATTCTGAATGATTAGGATTTGACATAATTTCAAGAAATTTTTCATAACCTGGTATACCACCTACATCCTCTGGTGGTGCATTTTCCATTCCCGCTATACAAATTGGATAATTTTTATCATAGTCAGGTATTATAGAATCAACTTTAATTTCATGTTCCCAATTATCTCCAAAATCATAATTATATATTATTTTATATTCCTTTTTCATATAATCTTTAATAAAAGTATCTGAGTCTATTGCTACCGTACATTCACCATTTGGATAAAAAGCATCTTCATGTTCACTAACCACATTTAGTACATTTTCGCCTTCTTCATTAATAACGTTAAATTCATACAAGTGATAATTTTTCCATCCAAACGAAATTTGAAGAATTTCATGGAGTTCTTTAAAATTAATATCTATTGGGATAATTATCTTTCTTTCAGCACAGTAAGATCCTAAATCTAACTTAACCACTAACTTAACACCTTCACATTTAACTATATTTTCTCTGTAATTTTCCTTTAGGTCTTTTAGTAATAGCTCGTAGGGTTGCTTATAGTTATATTTGTCTATCTTTATAATATCAGCATTCAATTTTCTTGTGATTTTGGGCTGATAAATATTTTCTAAATCTAATAATTCTTCAAAATACCCTACAACTTCGCATGCTTTATTTAGTCTTGAAACATACCTTGAACCATTTGTTTTAGAAAAACATATTGTACCAGCATCACTCAGGTACTGCTCTATAATCTCTTCTTTTATTTTTTCACTCTGAAAACATCTTCTAACACCTTGTAAAATAAGTTCATCTAACCTCTTAAAATCCTTTGCTTTAAGTCCAAAGAGAACAAATCCAAATCTACTGCTGTTGTTTACTAATACAACTGCATTTCTTCTCTTGGTGTTAATCAAATTAGCGCTCCACGAAAACAACTCCTTATCTTCATAAGGCTTTTCAACAGTTATCCCAATTTCATCTTGTAATTTTTTTGTGCATTCTATAAACATACGTACCTCCTTAAAAATTGGTAGTTTCTTTGATTTTTATAGAAACATTATTCATCTATGTTGCGATATATATTAAAACTGTTCATTATGTATGGACGCACAATAGCTAGAAGCACATCAATTTGATTATTTTTCCCATCCCTAAACCAAGAATATGCAGCTCCATAAATAGCTGAGCATGTCATAGCTGAAATAATCTTTGTATTAATGTTATCTTCAATTCTGAAAGTCTTGTCTTTCAAAAATATGTTTCCTATGGTTTCTTGCAGCATCTTTTTTATCTTTTCATCAACAATAGTACCAATAGATTTAGAATCCCACCCACATGTTTTATAAAAAGTCACTATGTAATTGTACGTAAGTATTATTAACTGACTACATATTTCATCCGTAAACTCATTAGCATTCATAACCTCTTCAGGATACATCTTATGAAAAGCCTGTTCTGTGATTTCTTCTAACAAATCATATTTATCTTCATAATGGGCATAAAAAGTAGCTCGGTTAATTGAAGCTTTTTGTGCAATATCTTTTACAGTAATAGAATCAAATCCTTTCTTTTGTAACAAATCACTAAAAGCTTCCCTTATTAATTGTCGTGTGCGTAAAACTCTTGGGTCATCCTGATTTACCATCCATTAATCTCCCTTTCTAAAGCATCAAATCTTAAAATCTGTTGTTTAAGCAACTTTTCATTTAATCTGCTGGTTGTAATGCTAATAGCACCATATTATCATAATATCATACACATGTTGCTTAGACAACATACACACAATTACTTGAGAGGAATGATAATATTGAACATAAAACAAAAAAGAATTTTAATATTTGGAGCCGGTGTAGTCGGCAGTATATATGCACTTAGATTTGCACAATCAGGACTTGACATCACACTATTAGCTCGAGGAGAAAGGCTTAAATCACTTAAAAAGGATGGATTAAGATATAACGATAATGGAGTTATAAAGCAAATATCTATCAAGACTATCGAGAAGTTAGAAGATAATGATATCTATGATTTTATCTTTGTTCCAGTTCGTTATGATCAGGCAGAATCTGCGCTATCAGTAATTAAAAATAATCATAGTAAAACTATTATCACATTAACTAACACAATAGGATATGACCGTTGGCTTGAAATTGTCGGTGAGCGATTGCTCCCAGGATTTCCAGGCGCAGGTGGAGATATGAAAGACGGTATTTTATACGCCCAATTTGGTTCTGAAAAGCATCAAGGAACCATTTTCGGTGAAATAAATGGACAAATTACTGAAAGAGTTAAAGATCTTGCTCAAATATTTGAAGTATCAAATTTACATTATGAAATACAAGAAAATATCAAAGCATTCCATATTTCTCATACTGCCAATGCTATAGTTATCAAACATTTTTATACAAATGCTGGTATGATGGATGTAGAGGCAGCAAAAAGTAAAGACACTTTACTTAAGATTGCCAAGGAATTGAAACAAAATATACATCTGGTTGCTAAAGCTGGAATTCCAGTAATCCCAAAGGAAACAAAGTTAATGGGCAAATTATCCGAAGATGATATCATCGCCATGTATCGCAAAATGCTTAGTAATGATTTTACGATTGATGTTTTGCTTGGAAACCATGCTATAAACGCAAAAACAGAAATATTACTTTTGGATGATCTTTTTCACAAAAAAGTTCATTAAGCCATGTCACTATGTTAAAAATGATTTATTTTATTCTTTATTAATCGCATTTTCATCTAACTATATTATATATTGAGCGAAAATTATAAACAAATTTTAAAACCAAGAAAAAGCACTACTTAGATCTCTAAAGACTTGTAGTGCTTTTTCCATATTCTAAATTTTTTCAATAATTCATTTATTACGAGCTTTTCATTTATCTCTTTATATTTGTAGTATCAAGTATTATGTCACATTTGTTCTCAATGTCTAGTTCGGTAAAGTAATGTTCTTCCAGTGGAATCCATTTGTTTATAAAATCCTGAAGTTTTTCTTCACCATTACGTTTCAAAATTCGTTCATGCTGCACTTTTGGATCAATAGTTATAAAAATTTTATAATCATAATAATCTCTTAGTGTAGGATGCAGACTATAACTTCCTTCAACTATAGTTAAATTCTTAGGTTCTACTTTTATAGGCTGACTTAGCTCCCCTTTATTGCATAAATATTTTCTATATACAGCAGGCTCGCTGTATTTTAGTGGCTTTAATATTTCTTCCTCAAATCTTTCGTAGTGAACATTTCCTCCAGGTTCTGCTAGTCGTTCTTTTGTTTTCATTCTTGGAGGAAGGAAGAAATCATCCATGTGAAAAAGGCTGCAATCAAACTCTTCTGCAAGCATTGCTCCCAAGGAACTCTTCCCTCCACCACATCTTCCATCAATGGCTATTGCTAATTTTTCATTATCTTTTAGTAAGTTCTTAATTTCATCAAATACATATTTATATTCATTATAAATATGCGGTTTACGTTCTTTATTCATTATTTCCTCCAATATTTAAAAGCTTACTTTACATAAAATCCTGCTAAAGACAGAGCTTTCTTCATTACTATACATGTTCTTGTAGCTTTAATATTATTTTATTACTATAATATATTTGTTCACCATTTATGACTGATATTCCTCTAAATTTGTATCTTTTCTATAGATATTTTGTAATTCATGATTCACAATTACGGTTAAAATTCTTACAATATTTTTAGAACTAGTATGAAGAATTGTTTTTGTAACATATATATTTTATATTTTTCTAGCTTTCAATCTAATTCGCACATAATCTGCATACCATACTCCATTCTGATATAGAATAGGTTTTAAGCTTTTTACCGTCTCATCAATAATTTCATTTTTTAACGAGTCATCTAAGCCTTTAAAAGGCTGTATAACAAACATTTCAATCCAATTCTTCATTCCATCATCACCTATAAGTGCGGTTTTACGATCAAATAATGCTGCATATACTGTTTGTAGTCCATGCTTTTTAAGAATAGGCGTATATTCATCAATAGTTGGAAAATAGAATGTTCTCTTATATTCTAATCCCCTTGCTTCAAAAGCCTTTTGCAAAAATGAATGAATTGTTTCTGTGCATCCGTATCCTCCAAATTCACATACTAAGCTTCCGTTTATTTTTAATCCATTATAAATACTATCTAGTAATCCATCTTGATTATCAATCCAATGAAAAACTGCATTAGAAAATATCGCATCAACTTGTTCATTTAAAGTAAATTTCACTGCATCATCCTGTATAAATGTTAGTTCAGGATAATTTCTTCTTGCAATTTCCAGCATTTCTCCTGATGCATCCATACCAATTACGTCTGCCCCCATGTCCGAAATCTTTTTCGTTAATGCTCCATTACCGCATCCAAGATCTAAGACTTTCATTCCTTTCTCAATATCTAACAAATTTAAAACATCTTCACCATATTGATGTACAAACTGAAAATCTTTTGTATACCCTTTAGCATTCCACTTAATATTCATAAAAACACCTCCATTTTAAATATACCTGACATTAAAAATAGTATATCAAAACAGATACCATAATTGAAATGCATATTAATTATACTTTATATAACTATCATTTATATAGTTATACAAAGTATAATCTGAAATTATGGATATAACTCACCGAAATAAGGATTATGCTATTGTTCCAGTTTCTAAGGAAATTATGATGGATGATTCTAAGATCACAAGTTGCGCCCAAGATGCTAGCCTCAAAGGCGAGCTTTGAACTAGCATACTTGGAACAACTTTTAATCTAAGAATCAGAGCCATCAAATTCCTAACGAAACATTTCACAAAAGCATAATTCTTATTTCTAGTTAGAATATATTTCATAACATAAATTTAACTTATGATTAATTTATCTATATAAAATTGTTGTACTACTCACTATTTTTAAAAATTTTCCTACTTATATAATATAAACTTTAAAAATAATTCTTCATTATAATTCTAAAAATATTGCAAAAATTTTACATAAAGCTTTTAGGTTTTAATTTCCATCTATGATACATATATTTATTATATGAAACTGCTTTATTATTAGTTTATATAGATAAACAATTTAAGAATTCAGCTTATTAGATTAACACACTTACAAGACTGCTAAAACTTTAAGTTCATATCTCCACTAGAAATCATAAATATATTTGTGGAGAAAACATTTGAAAATAAGCTGTTAAAGGTTCTTAGCTGTAGGTTGTTCCATTTTAGCTTGTGAAGTGAGAGTCCAAAATTTTATTTTGGGTTCTCGAACTTCCTCAGCGAATGTAATGAGTCGAGCTTCCCTAGGAAAGTTGGAGCATGCTAAAGTGGATACAACCTGCTGCTTAGAACCTTCAGCGATATTTTCATAGCTTTTCGGAATCAAAATATTTATGATTTCGGGAAGTTAACACATAAATATAGGTTTTAAAGTTGTGTATCTATAACTTTATTTAAAGCAGTTATATAATTTAAATTGGAGATGTATCTAAATTATGAATAACATGATTTTAAGTCCTGAATTTTGGTTTATTATCGGTATTCCAATTACTTTTTTACTTGGAGCATTAGCTCACTTTGCATATGGTTGGAGTGGTAAATCAGTTATAGTAGGTATTTTTACTCCTGTTAACGAAAGTATCTGGGAACATTTAAAACTTTCTACCTATCCTACTTTTATTTGGTATATACTAGGCATTTTAATATTTCGAGATAAAGTTAACTTGTATATCTGGGTTATATGCTCTGTTATTTCAGTAATCACTAGCTGTATTGTTATAACTTGTTTCTACTATACCTACACAGGTGCTCTTGGAATACAATCATTATTTCTTGACATATTTTCATTATTTTTAGGGCTTTCTATAGCTCAATGTTTATCTTTGCATATTTATAAATATGCAACATTAACTATGCTTCATTTTTATTTATCTATTATAACAGGTTCTTTAATAATAATTTGTTTTACTCTTTTTACTTTTCGTCCTCCTAAATTGCCGATTTTTATGGACCCTATTACTAAGCAGTATGGAATTCATTAAAACAAATCCTCTTTATATAGATCAGCTTAATTTTAAACGGAAATTTAATTAATAAACTTATGTTCAAACTCTGATGCTTCCATAGGTTTTCCTATTAAATACCCTTGGATGAAATCACATTTAAGCTCGTTTAAGATTCTAAGCTGTTCTTTTGTTTCAATTCCTTCTGCAACAATTTTAATATCTAAGCTATGTCCCATATTTATTATGGATTTAATAATCGTTAGATTTTTATAGTTTGTTTCCAAATTCATTATAAGGGATTTATCAATTTTTATTTTATCAATAGGCAATTTATTTACATAATTAAGAGACGAATAGCCTGTCCCAAAATCATCTAATGATATTTTTATCCCCATACTCTTAAACTGTTCCAATATGTTTATAATTGTTTCAAAATCCTCCATAGCCTCATCTTCAGTAACTTCTAGGTTCAAGTATTTAGGCGGAAGAGAATATGCCTCTAATATATTTTGAACAAGTGATACAAATTCAGGTTGTTTTAGTTGAGAATAAGATGTATTTACTGATACACTGAATTCATTCAAGCCAATTTCATTCCACTTTTTGCACTGCACACAAGCATTTTCTAACATCCAATTATCTATTGATATTATTTCCCCTACACTTTTAGCAATAGGAATAAATTCTATAGGCGGAATAATTCTATCCCCTTGCTTCCATCTTATAAGAGCTTCTGAATTTAACACTTTCATTGACTTTAAATCCATAATAGGCTGATAATAAACCATAAATTCATTATTTACTAATGCTTTATTTAATTTCATCTTCATTTCTAATTTATCAATTGCTTTGTGTTCCATTTTAGACGAATATATTGCAAAGTCGTAGCCGCCACTTTTCTTAACTTCATACATGGCTAAATCAGCATTATTAATCAAAGTATCTGAATCTTCTCCATGCTCTGGGAATATACTTATACCTATGCTTGCTCCAATAATTAAAGCTTCTTCATTATAAGTAACTGGCTTTTTCAATTCCTTTTGTATTCTTAGAACAACTTCTTTAATATATATGTCAGATTCTATATCTTTTAATATAATTATAAATTCATCTCCACCAATTCTGCTAATTATGTCCTGTGTACCTATAGAATCTTTCAATGTAGATGCTACTTTTTTAAGAACTTTATCACCAACTTGATGTCCAAAATTATCATTTATATTTTTAAAATCATCTAAATCTATAAAAAGTAGTGCAAATTTTTTATCTTTATTTTTTAATAGCTCATTGATATTTTCTAACATCATTTTTCTATTAGGAATTTCTGTGAGAGCATCATAATATACATAATGACGTATTTGTTCTTCTGCACGTATTTTATCTTTTATTTGATCTATAAGTTTCGAATTTTTTCTTTCTAATTTTAAAGTGTATTTCTTTTCTAGCTCTGCTATTCTCTTTCTTTCTGAAATATCATGTATCAAAATTACAATACCTAGTTTATCGTCATACTCATCATATATAACTGTGCTTGATAATTCACATTCAATATATCCTTCATTTTTTTGTTGTAAATTAACCTCTACATTTTTCACATAACTATTTTTTATTATAGTATTGAAATCAATATTTTCATAAGATATTAAATCGCTGAACATTTTTCCTTCTAATTCTTTAAATTTATAATCAGTTATATTTGATGACGCTTCATTACAATTTTGGATTGCAAAATTCTCATCTAAAATAAATATTGGGTTCTTAACACTATTAAAAATGTATTCTGATAAATACTTCGAAGTAGTCAACATAAACCTATGCTTACTTATTGCATAGCAAACACCACCTAAAGCTATAGTTCCACTCAAAACTGCTGAAGGAAAGACAAGAATTCCAAACATAGGTAAAATAATATCTGTTAACACCCCTATGGTAATGCTTATAAAACATGTGCATAAAATAATAATATTTTGCTTTCTTATCCTATTCTTTTTGGAATATCTTCCTCTATTAAATAGCATTACAAGACCTGATACATAAAAAATTATAGAACATATGCTGTATGCAATTTGACCAAATAAATTAGGAGCCACATCAATCCATCCATAAGGTCTTCTAATCATAGCTGAAGATGGTTCAACCATAATATTTAGCATAAATAATAATGCAGCAGGAACATGGGCTAAAATTATTATAATCCGATTGTATTTATTTTCTTTCTCATTATTTAATACAAATGCAAAATACAGCCAGTGACCAGAAAAAAAACAATACCCAAAAACAGAAACTGCCCTCCAAAAAAACGCTATATTTATATTTTCACAAGTCAGCATCATTGCATATCCAAATGCCCAAACAGCACAACACATGCTTAAATTTAAAAATATTTGATTAGCTTTTGATTTTTTGTCCATTCTGTATCCGTATATACCAATAAACGAATAAAAAACGCAACATAACATTAATGAAATAAATAAACTAATATAAATAAAACCACCTCCGGCATAAAATATTTTAATAAATTTTTACTTTATATAATTATTGAGAAACTATAACTTAAATTTTATACGTTTCTAATAAATAATCTCATATTTCAACATTTTCTGTCATTATATCATTTTATTCTTAATTTCATAAATATTCAAGTTCTGTAAATCTATACATTGCAAAAATTTTATCTTTTTACCAATAACTTTCATTTACATACATAAATACCTATTAATTAGACTTTTAGCAGTGCATATATAAGTTCTAAATGATATACTCACACCTTCATCTCATAGTTAAGATAGGCTTTTATAAATTAAACTTTTAAGAATATAGTATATTCCTAAAATAAGATTACAATACGTTAAATACAATAAATATAGAGGATGCAGATTTTTATAAACTTCAGCGTCCTCTATTACTAATTCCATTTCTTAAATAGTATTATTTATCTTCTCAAATATATTTCACATTTTTTATTGGTGACTTGAAAACTCTCGTGAGTTTTTCCTAAATTCTGTTGGAGTCATACCCTTTTTAGCCAAAAATTGTTTTATAAAATATGTATCATATTCAAAGCCAGTGGCACGTGCAATTTCGTTTAAGCTCATATCGGTATGAGTCAATAGAGTCTCAGAAACCTTTAATCGGTATGCTAGTAAGTAGCCCATTGCTGTGCATCCACATAAATCCTGAAAACTTTTATTTAGTGAAACACGATTTAAATGCGCACATCTTGTTAAATCTTCCAAGGTTATTTTGTCAGAATAGTTTATATGTATATATTCTAAAACTAAATTAGCAGGTGATTTTTCGCTATTGTGGTTTAGCTCTTCAATCACCCCCAGTATTTGGATTAAGTATTTTTTTATTCTGCAGACCCAAAGCGAATCACTTTGGGCATATACTTCTGTTCCCATAATAAAAAACCATTCATATAATTTCAAATATATTTTCTCATCTACAGCATATACCCTAGTATGAATTTTATCTTCTCCAAAAAGTAAAAGACCAGTTTTTATTTTTAGATTAGTTGACAGATATCCAGTAGTTTCTGAGAAATGAGCTGTATTAAAAAAATCTGGATGGAAACAAAATGATTGCGAAGAAACATTTTGTTTTTCAATAACTTCTATTTTATCCTCCATTGATAAACAAAGAATACTTGGAGCGACAATTTTCACAGGGCGATCATTTAGTTGTAAATTCATGCTTCCACTCGTAATAAAAGTTATAGTTAAACGCTCCTTATAAGGAAGATTTACAAAGTTTTCATTTGCAATAAATTCTATATATACAGTTCTATTCTTGTGACGGTCTGCCTGCGGCATAAACATTCCTCCATTGGGTACATTAAAATAAATAATAAATTTAAATTACCATTTATATTTTCATTAATCAATAGCAAAATCTAAGACAAATGCTAAAAAAATCCCTATATCAAAAGTCGACGATTCCACAGTCGCCTTTGAGATTTTGTTCTTGTTCTTTTACAAATAGTATAGTTAAAAGCTTCATTTATGACATTGTATCATATTTTCTAAATGGTAGACTATTATTAAGAATCAAAGAAAGTTATGCAAAATAAGTCCATTAATAACTTACTGTTCATAACTTATATAGAAGGAGAATTATTATGTCTATTAAAAAATTCAATATCCAAGTATCTGATGAGGTACTTAATGATTTAAAATACAGATTAGATCATATACGCTGGCCTGAGCTGCTAGAAAACTCAAGTTGGGAACGAGGCACTAATATAAATTATTTAAAATCACTTGTTTCATATTGGAAGGATGAATTTGACTGGCGCGCACAAGAAAAAGAATTAAACCGTTTTTCTCATTTTCGTTGTAATGTGGATGGGATAGATATTCACTTTATACATGAAAAAGGAAAAGGACCTAATCCAACACCAATTATACTTACTCATGGATGGCCTGATAGTTTCATACGTTATCAAAAGATTATCCCACTTCTTACTGACCCTGCAAGTTATGGTGGTGATCCTAATGATTCTTTTGATGTAATTGTCCCTTCATTACCTGGTTTTGGTTTTTCTAGTGCTTCAAAACATAGTGGCATGAACAATTATCGTGTTTCTGAGCTTTGGGCAAAGCTAATGACTGAAAAGCTTGGCTATAGTAAGTTTGCTGCTGCAGGTGGAGATATGGGTTCAGGTGTTACAAGATACTTGGCATTAAATCATCCAGAACTTCTAATAGGAATCCATCTAACTGATATTGGAATTATCAGAGATCTTATGATATCAGATGATACAAAGCTTTCAGAAGATGAATTGAGTTATAAGAAAATTGCTTCAGAATGGATGTCAAATGAGGCAGGTTATATGTCTATTCAATCTACAAAACCTCAAACCATTGCCTATGGACTTTCTGATTCACCAGTAGGCTTGGCTGCATGGATTATAGAAAAATTTCGCGGTTGGAGTGATTGTAATGGTGATTTAAATAAAAACTTTAGTAAAGATGAACTTCTCACTAATATAATGATCTATTGGGTCACAAATACCATAGGCTCATCAGCAAATGCATATTATGAAAATACACATTCATTGCCACCAATTGGACACATAGATGTACCAACAGGCATGGCTTTATTCCCAGCTGATGTATTGCTGCCACCAAAGGAATGGGCTATGCGCAATTTAAATATCACTCGCTGGACTACAATGCCTAAAGGAGGACATTTTACAGCCATGGAAGATCCTAAACATTTTGCTGAAGAAGTTCGCACATTCTTTAGAACTTATAGGTAAGCTTGAACTTATGTCATGGCTTACCGAAATTATAAATATATATCCAATTTCGGTTGATATCTACATAAGTTCTATTCTCATTGATAAATCATATCATAAGTAAATGCGAAACTAAGATCGAATAAAAGTATATGATTTACTCACATACTTTTATTCAGTTGTGAATGATAATAACTTCCGTTCAGCTCCACAATTTATTTTACAACATTTACAGTGCCTTCTTTTCTAGGTGCCGCCTTTGCATTACTATTATTGCTAAAACCTAAAGCGACAGTACCTAATATAGTATAATTTTCAGGAATACCAAGCTCTGAAAGTATATCTATAACCTTTGGGTCATCTCGAACGATACTTAAAGATGATATCCAACATGAACCAATATTAAGTGAATGAGCAGCTAGCATTATATTTTCAAGTGCGACAGCAGAGTCTGCTTCTTTTTCTGGTGAGTTTTTATCACAAGCTGTGATGATTATAGTAGGAGCGTTATAGAATGGATTGAAGTTAGTTATATTCCCCATCTTTTTAAATTGCTCTATTGAAGAATTTTGCAAAGCTTCTTTTATTACAGAAATTAGCTGATTGATTTTATCTTTATTTTGTACTACAGTGAAATGCCAGCTTTGAGTGCCTTTATAACTTGGAGCAAATTTTGCAGTTTCTAAGATTATATTTAAATCCTCCTCGGAAATCTGCTCATCCGTATAAGATCTTATACTTCTTCTTGTTAAAATATTTTTGATTACTTCATTCATAATTTTTCTCCTTCATTAAAGAAATATTTTATTTTACCTTAGTGATTATTACTGAATATACATTTAAAAATTATACTATCTTAATAAACTAGCTTATAATTTTTATAAATATATGAGTAGATTTTATAATTAATTTATTGGGCTTTGAAATTTATTAAGAAAGTAATATAATGATATCAATAAAATTCTAAGACGTCTAATGGAACTTTTTCATTATATATATGAATAAAAGTCATACATAGTTATGGTTATTTAATACTTTAACTTTTACCTAGGGCGCTTTTTAATAAATTTGTATCTAGCAAACAATCTACACAAAGGTGGAAATTAATATATTATTTTAGTATAGTAATTTTCTAACGAAAGGTTTGAGTATTAAGTAGAAATGTTACCTTACCAAACCAGTTGAGTTTAAAGATTATAAACTAAGGAGGCTATATATAATATGAACTGGCAGCAATTGGAGTATTTTAAAGTTATAGCAGAAACGCAAAACTATACTACAGCAGCTGACTTACTACTGGTAACTCAGTCAGCTTTAAGCAAGGCAATTTCGAAATTGGAAGAAGAGTTGGAAGTTCATTTGTTTGAAAAGAATGGGAGGAATATAAAATTAACCCGCTTTGGCAGTATGTTTTTAAAGCATGCAGAAGCTGCAATAAAAGAAATTAATGATGGTATCCAGGAATTACAGAATATAATAAACCCTATGACAGGCACAGTTTCTATTTCATCACTTTATACTATTGGAACATATTTTATTCCAACGATTATGAGCCACTTTTTGAAGGAAAATCCAAATGTAAAATTTGAATTTGGAATGAATTCGACTAGCAATATTTTAGAGGGATTAGAGAATGGTAAATTTGACTTAGGTTTTTACGATGAACTTGAAAATATTGAAGAATATGAAAAAATAGAGTCAGTTCCAATAAAAAATGATGAACTTGTTATAATAGTACCTAAAAATCATAAGCTTGCTAACCAATCAGAGATAATGTTAAAAGATTTAAAAGATGAAACTTTTGCACTTTTTTCTGAGAATATAGCAAATAAAATGTGTTCTATTTTTAGAAAAGCTGGTATTATGCCAAAGACTATAGTAAAACCTAATGAGAACAGTATGGTGGTTTCTGGTTTTGTTGGTGCAGGATTAGGCATTTCTATTATTCCTAATATACCTAATTTAATAACAGATCAGGTGGCAGTAATCAGAATAAAAGAACCTCAATGCTATAGAACTATTCGTATGGGATGGCTAAAGAATGGTTATGTTACTCCAGCTGCTGAAGTATTTAAAGATTTTGTTGTAGCAACTGCATCCAAAATGAAAATTTGAATATATGTGTTAAAATTAACAATTATATAGAAATTCTAACAAGACAAATAATATCACTTACTTATGATACGGAGAACCCTACATATTATAAATTATATTTATAATATGAAATATATCCGAACCGGAACAACCGCATAATCATTATTTCGGAGATAGATATCCATAGGTCGGTATATCTATAACTTTGTAAAAAGTTTTATTTATATCAATTTAAGAATATTCCTTTAAAAAAAGGTTTATTTAAATCTTCGAAAACATATTTCCTTTAAACAAGTTTTAAAGGAACCAAGTGATATTTTTAAAAATTTTCATTTTTTTCATTTTAACCATTTATATTTTTCCTAAAACTAAATATTTCTTAAATGAGAGCTATTTTTTAGGATAATATCTTAACTTAAAAGTGCTCTTATATTAATATCTTAGGGGGATTATTATGAGTTTGAATAGAAAAAAATCTAAGAATAAATTTAATTATAAAGATGATTTTACTGTTGATGAAAGCGAAGATGTTAGCATTTGCAGCTTATCATATGGCGAGCCAAAAATTGAAGGTAAGGTTTTAAGAAGTTTTTCTTTTGATTCTTCTGATGAACTTGTTGAAGTCTTGCCTGATTCTCAATCTTCTTTAAATTCAGCGGCAACAACTCCTAAACAGACTATAAATCCTAAGCCATCACCTGCTGTTACAGAATTAGCTTATGATAAAACAAATCTTAAGTCTTCTAGAAAGAATGTTGCTTTAGATGAAAGAAATTCAAGTGGTAATCCAAACGGCAGGACTCCACCTGTTGATGGAGAAATATTCGATATGGTTAGAACTTATACTTTACGCCGCTCAACAGTAAGAATTTTAAGTAAAATAAAAGCTATTCACACGGATGACAATGTTTATTTAAATACTATCGTTGATGAAGCTATACGCTATTATTATGATCACCTAAAAAGTAATCTTAAGTAAGAATTTAGTACTATATAGATAGCCTAACTAAGACTTGAACTTATGAATATAACTAGCCGAAATAAGGATTATTCTGTTGTTCCAGTTTCTAAGGAATTATGATGGATGATTCTAATATCACAAGTTGCATCCAAGATGCTAGCTTCAAAGGCAAGCGCTCACAGAGAAAGTTCGAAGAACGAAATATAAAATGCCCACAGGGAAAGTTCTGCTTACCAAATGTAAAATTTGGAGCATCACTTTTCGATTCTCACTTTTTGAACTAGCGTACTTGGAACAACTTTTAATCTAAGAATCAAAACCATCAAATTCCTAATGAAACATTTCACAAAAGCATAATCCTTATTTCTGGTTGGGATATATTTAATAGTATAAATCTAGCTTATAATTATTTTATCTATATAAGTTCTAAAAGAATTAGAGTGAATTTCGAGACACCACACAAAATCCTCTATAACACTTTGTTCCTTATGTCCTGATTTAATGATTTGATTTTGTTACTCAAACTTTTTGAACTTTCCTTAACACTAAAAAAATCAACTTACCTTAACTTTAATAAGGTAAGCTGATTTTAAGCTCCTAAAACATAATCCAAAAAAATAATAAGTCCATCTGTCAGACCTATTATTTTCATTCATATACTTAACAATTTATAGTTTTATCTCCAAAAATCATTTGACTATTTTTAATTGACCTTTTATATCAAAAACATCTTCTTCTGTTTTATGGAGTTTCTGTTTAATAAGTTTGACGTCTTTATTAATAGTAATAAAATGCTCTTTAGTTCCAGTTCTAAATTCTGTTAAATCAGCGGTTTGATCGTATACAGAGTCAACTTTCCCTTTGATTTCTGAAATATCTGATTTCATTCCTACAATATCAGACTTAATTTCAGTAATATTAGATTGCATTTTATTCTGATTTTCAATAATCTGCATTAATAACGCTTCAATTTTATGATCTTCCATTTAAACAGCTCCTTATGGCTTAATATAACAGTACTTATTATACACTATTGTTAAACTACATAAAACAGGATTTTTTTCTCAAATAGTATTATTCTATTAATAAGTATACCCTATATTTTAACAGCCATTCCATCTTCCATAAATCTATAGCCGTATAGCTCACAATTTCTTATCATAGCGCCATTTGAATAAAGACAATAATCTTTATCATTATACTTAATCCATCCTGTCTGCATAATACCTTCATTATTAAAGTAATACCATTCACCATCTATCTTCTGCCAGCCTGTTTTCATAGCTCCATCGCCTTCATCTCCAAGATAATACCAATTATTATTTTGAAGTAACCATCCTGATTTCATGGAGCCATCTTCTAAGTTGCCTAAGTAATACCACTTATCCTCGCTCTTCTTCCAGTTATAAAGCATCCATCCCTCTCCATCAAAGAGATACCATGAACCATTTATTTTCTCCCATCCATTTCGTGTACATGAACCATCTTCGTGTTTATACCACCATTTATTATTTTCAAGGCGCCACTCACCCCTTATTGTAAAACTACAAAGCTTGTCCTTAAAGTCATACCACCTTGACCAATTATTATCAAAAAAACTGTTTGGACATATTTTACGACTTGCATCATAATGTCTTACAACATTATTAATTCCAATGTCATATTTATTCATTAGATATCTTGTTAAATCTACAGTATTCATAACTGTATCTTCTGAAGGTTTTCCATCCACTTCTAAGCACATTTCTATTCCTAAAGAATTGCTATTTGTAATTCCATATTCTCCTCTCCCATCCCCGCAATGCCAGGAATAATAAGTATCTGTATCAATTATTTGAATTATAGAATCACTGTCAATGAAAAAATCAGCTGAAGCATTTCTATCTCCTCCCGCAAAATAATCATGTTCATTTTGAGCACTTGCACCTGGATCACCAGTATCATGAATAACTATATAGATAGGCATAGAACTTCTTACAGATCTGTTGTAACTTATAAATTGCTCATCAATATTTTTCATAAAATACATCTCCTATTAACTAACGGTACTGTCAAAGTTTTTTATCTAACTAAGGCAGCAACCCTTTAATTTTTCTTATTTTTTATATAAATAACTTGCCACCCCCAAAAAGTTAAGATATTTTATACTTGCAAAACAAAAACACTGAACTAAAAAAGGAGGCAAGCTATTACCATGATTAATAAGTTTCTTCTTGAAACTGTAATTTATCTTATTGAAATTATAAAGTATCTCATGACTTTGCTGGTTGGCAAAAACTTGCTTAAAAGCATTTCGGACGAACCTGTTAAGAAAGAATACCGAAAGCTTCAAGTAGATGATCAACCAATCTTTGATGTTCCCGAAAAACTTAACTATAAGCTTCTAATAGCTGAATATGAGTTTAAGCACGGCAAAGAATTTGCTCCTGTGAAACCTCGCAAAAACAAAGCGTTAGCTCCTAAGGATGTTATCTGTCCTAAGTGTGGTGCTCCACATACCTATCTTTACGATAATAACGGAGGCCGAGGACAATATCTTTGCAAAGTCTGTGATACCACATTCAATCCTAAAAATTACTATCAGAAATCCATAGTGTTAAGATGTCCTCACTGCAGTAAAACACTTGAAAGAATCAAGGCGCGTAAGGATTTCTACGTTTATAAGTGTAAGAATGATAATTGCTCTTTTTACCAAAATAATCTTAAATCAATGACAAAATCTGAAAAACAAGATTTTAAGAAGAATCCTGGTAAGTTCAAAGTTAGATACATATTTAGAGATTTCACTTTTGACTTTAAGCCACTTTCTAAAGAAAGTCCGGTAAAATCAAAGGTTTCTCTTCCAAACATTATGATTTCTTCTTACACCTTAGGACTCATTCTAACTTACTACGTTAACTACGGTTTATCTTCCAGAAAGACAGCTGCATTGCTTAAAGATATTCATGATATTAAAATATCTCATCAAGCAATTTTAAACTATGTTAATGCCGTTTCAATTGTAGTTAAGCCATTTATAGATAACTACGATTATAAACTTTCTGACTCTTTCTGCGGCGATGAAACCTACATAAAAGTTAACGGTAAGTGGAACTATATTTTCTTCTTTTTTGATGCTGTTAAAAAGATTATTCTATCTTACAGAGTATCACCACATAGAGATACCGAAACGGCTGTAAAAGCCATCGATGATGTTCTAAGTAAGTTAAAAGAAATACCTGAAGATCTTAATCTTATAACTGATGGTAACCCTATATATCTTCTTGCACAGCACTTCTTTGCAAGCCATAGTATAAAATTCGATGTTACTCAAGTTATAGGCTTAACCAATAAAGATGAAGTTTCAAAAGAATATAGGCCATTGAAGCAAATTATTGAACGTCTTAACCGAACCTTTAAAGGCAATTATAGAGCTACTACTGGCTTCGGAAGTCCTAACGGGTCGGTTGCATTTGTAACTATGTTTGTGGCATACTTTAACTTTCTAAGACCACATTCTGCCCTTGAAGGCAAAACTCCTGTAATCCTTGAAGAGTTAGAGTCAATGTCCAACATGCCTACTAGATGGTGCAAATTTATTGAACTATCTCAAGACTTTGTTCTAAATAACTGTACAATAACTGCCTAATGATCTAAAGCAGTTGGTGAAACGCACCCTTGACACGCCCACAAAGATAAATGGTAAAATATCTCAATAGGCGGGTCTATTAGTCATGTTCAAAATTATCATTCACCCGTCCTTAACTGCCTAAGACCATTTATCTTTAGGTGTGTCAAGGGCAACTAGCAAACATAATTTAACATTAAATGGTAGTTGGATTGATTTTTCATATATTTTTTACACTACCCAACTAACTTTAATATAAAACTTATTTTCTCCAGCCAAGTAACCGCTCTTCTAGATCCTCGTAATTATATGTTCTTGCTTCGAAATTATTGAATCTAAGCTTTGGCTTTTCTTTTGAGCTTTCAAATTCCATTTCCTCGTAAGTTTTGGGATAGCCTTCTTTAAGCCAGTTTTTGAGTATTCCTGTAATATAGTTAATATCATATTTATTTCTTTGGATTGCTATATTTATTGCCATATTAATATATTTTTCCTCATGTATAGATAATCTTTCAAGAATCCAATTCAAAGTTAAGCCTTTTATATTTACTTCATATTCTTCCAATTCCCTGATTAATTTAAAGCCTTTATCTTTTAAATCCTCATAGGACCTAGAGACCTTTCCTAAACTGACTTTTGATTCTTTAGAAACATTAGAAGAATCCATGCATCTTACAGTATTAATTGTTTTATCTTTTACCCTACTCTTTAAATCTTTCTCTTCTTTATCTAATTCTAATTTCTTTTTCTTATTCTCTTGTTCTCTCTTCTCTTTCTGTTCCGTTACATTAGCATTACAACATCGTGACAGATTTAGATTAATAGAAACTTTTTCATCTGTGATATCTAAATCCGAACAATCTTCATTACCACTTCTGTTCTTAACAATATTTTTATTTTCATGGTCATCTTTACTTTTAATATTATATTTATTTTCAGCGTTATCTTTAGTACTGTCTTCAATTTTCATACTATAACAGCTTTCTCTATCAGTTTCGTCATCATTTACTTGATATACATTTTTCTTTCTTGCTCTACATTTTCTTGTTCTTTCCTTATTGATTTCTCTTACTTTTTTCATTCCTTCTATATTCTGATGTTTTTCCCAATTGCATATTCTAATAATATTATTCTCATAAATCTCAATCATCCCAAAGGATTCTAATAAATTCAACACTTTTTCTACAAGATCTTTGGGTCTATTGAATAATACTGAAAGCATTTCTTTAGTATATGGAACATTTTCTGTCAAATAGATTAACCCATTATCATTTACCTTTCCAGCCTGCAAAAGCAGTCTAAGCCACAAATATACTATGAGATCTCTCTCTTCCATAGCATCAAATAGCCTCATCTTTTCATCTTCAAACATACAAATGGCTATTTTAATCCAATCAATACCTCTCACAAAGCTCGTCACCCCTTAGTTAAATTTACATATTTACTAAAATTCAAATTTATATCTTCACCAGAAATTACAAATATTTTTGCATATAAAACACTTATAGTTTCGGCAAGTCTAAATCAGGTTATTAATTTACCTATTACTAGTACAATAAAATTTCTTTTCTTCATCTATTATTTTATAGATTATCTTCTCATCTCTAAGTACTTCTTTAAATTCAAATTTTTTATCATTAATAAGACATGCAACATAGCATTTGTCTGTTTTTGTAACTCTCATATTATGTTGACATTCAAGCAATACATTATCGTCTATAACATCTTCAGGCGCATTCCCACTATATATTATGCAAAGTAATATGGAGTTTTCCCCAACAATTCTTCTGTCAACTTTACAATGCATAAAACTATATTCCTCATCTGTAGCTATTTTTAATTCTTTTCTCACCTTTTTTCCACTTCTTATTGTAAATTCTTTGCAAATAATTTCTTTTATAGTCTCTGACCAGTAATTAATCTCTTTTTCTTTATACGATTCATCTTTATTTTTGCACTTTTTTTCAAACTTCTCTAAATGGAGCTCTTTAATGCTTTTATTTTTATTCACACCTAAAATAATCCCTATTTCATTCCCATAAATTCCTTCAAAATTCCCATTAACCATATGTCACCTCATAATATAATTTACAAAGTCCATTTGTTACCGTTTACAGAAGGGCTCTGTTTAAAAATTTTATTCATGTCTAAACTTGGATAAAAATTGCTTTCTTATAAAATTATTTAAAGTAATGCCTCCTCTAATTTCATTAAAACATTATTCACATTTCTTTGCGACTTTTTAATTTTCTTGTTATATTATTCAAATTACTTTTTTCACTTATATCTATTATTCCAAAACTCTCTTTTTTTCCCCTTATATCTATCCCTTTTATTTCCATTTTGTAATCTCATTATACATCTCTAATTTTTCTTGTCAATAATTATATTGGTACTTTTTTACATATTTTTTATTGCTTTTTGTTTTTTCTACTTGTATACTTATTTTAAAGTAATTAATTCAATCTCTTTTCTTTTATTCTTTATTTCTCTACATTCACACCTAAGATAAAGCTAAAAACATCTTGTTACACTTCTCTATTCTTTAATATTCTCATATAAATTTTAAAAAAAGTTTTAATTTTTTTCTAAAAAGTGTTTATATAAATTCCTTTTAACCATATTTCTATTATATATAGCATTTTTATTTTAGGGGGAATTTTATGTGAAATATGAATATGTTGAAAATTTAGTTTCTGAAGCAAAATCCGGTAGCTCCATAGCTAAAGAAAATTTAATTTTAGAATTTACTCCATTCATAAGATTCGTGGCCAATAAAATTTTTATAAGCGGCTATGATTATAGTGATAAGGTAAATGAATGCTTTGCTACTCTTCTTACTTGTATTTCAAAATATAATTTAGGTACCAATCGTTTTGCTGCTTATGCTATGAATTCTATACAAAAGAATCTAAATTCTTTAATACGAAAAAGTGTTCACGCAACTGAATACAATGGCATGTCTATATTATCCTTGGATGATGATCTTGAAAATTACATTGCCTTAGATACAGACCCTTTAGATGAAACTCTGTGTTTAACTGCTGAATATGAAGATCTTACTTCTGCTATAAATACTAAATTAACTGATGAAGAAAAAACTCTAATATCCTTCCTTTATTTCAAAGAAAATACTCTAGTTAACTATGCCTATTACAGGAATGTTTCTTATATGACAGCTTCAAAACGCAAGAAAAAAGTCTTAGGAAAATTAAGAAATTATATGAATTCGGAGGTAATGAATTATGGCAATTAATGATTTAATGAACTTGATTACTAATGTGGGTTTCCCCATAGCAGTTTGCGCTTATTTATTGTTTCGCCTAGAAAAGCAGCTATCTGAGCTTTCCTCTTCTATCAATAAGTTAAATACTATTATTTCCACTAAATTGGGTGTAGTTATAGATACATCTCCAAACGCATCAGATGATAAGTTAAAAATAATTTAGTGCTGCTCTTTTTGCAAATACTATATAATATTTCATGGATCTATGTAGTTTCTATTACTCACAGACTTTAAGCCTTATTCTCTCTTTTATCCCCATAAAACAAATGTATAGTATCTTACCCTAAACTATCACACAAATCTAATCATTAAGCTTAATGTATATGTTGCAATTCACAATGTACATCTCACATTTCATAATTGCGGCTAAAATTCTTGCAGTATTTTTAGAATTATGGTGAAGAATCATTTTCGCCATATATATTTATAAAATATTTTCAAAAAAGGGTTTATATTTTTCCAATTCACGCATATTTCTATTATGTAAGCAAAATTTTGACACATGAAAAGATAACAAATTAAACATGCATTAGGAAATTCCTTTATGCAGCATAACCACTCTTCTTTACTAAATATAATTTGTGTAAAGTAAAGTCAATCCCCTTTATTCATGACAAGCTATTAGGTGCACATATTGCTTAGTTATGACACAAATTATAAATCAATATTCTCTGTTGTTTTTTCAATGTGAAATTTAGGAGGTAAAAATTATGGCAGTAACAAAAAATCTTGAAACTCTATCCCTAACTATAGAAATTCAAAATGGTGTGGACAAGGCAGGCGACCCAACTTACGCTAAGAAGACTTTTGCAAATGTAAAAAATGATGTAAATATTGAAAATGTCTACGCTGTTGCTGATGCTATTAAAGGAATTCTCTCTGCTAAAACAAGATCTTATTTCTTAAATGAAACTTCATCTATTGTACAAGGCTAAAAAAAACACAAATTAATTTAATCTTTAAACCTATATGTTTATCCATTTAGGGTATTCAATTAATAGAAAATCAATTTAAATTCTTGGAGGTTTTAGTTATGGAATATATTTTACTTATGTCGTTTTTAACTGAAAATGGTGAAAAGTCTAACTTAAATATAAGTGGTGTAAAGCCTGATCTTACACCTGCTGAGGTAAACACACTCATGGATACTATTGTTTCCAAAAATATTTTTAGAAATGATAAAGGTGAACTAGTAAAGAAATATGGTGCTCACCTAACAGAGAAAAATGTTACTAAATTTGAAATTACTAAATAGTTAAATTCCAAAGCAAAAAGTAAGCTTCTCCTTTATCTTATTCCTTTTACCCTTCATTAATAAAAGCGTTCTAGTTTACTAAAAGTGTTTAACACCTTATATAACTAGAACGCTAATTAATAACTTATGCTATTATTCTATATTTCCGTACTTATCTTTTGCAAGCTCAATAAATTCTTTTAGAGCTTGAGATACATACCGATTTTTTTGGTATCCAATAGCTAATGTACCATGAGTTTTGTTGTACTTCAGATGATAAAGATTAACTCCAGTAATTGTATTCTTATCGAATATTAAATCTTTATTATTCATTAGGGTTTTAGGATAAAAAGTAATTCCCATTCCTTTAACTGAAAGTGCCAATACTGTTTCAATGCTTTCTGTCTCCAATATAATATTGGGTTTTATTTCTTTTTCATTAAACATTTCATCTGCAATAATTCTAACTCTATTTTTAGCATTAACCATTAGAAATGGGCAATCTTTTAGTAATGTAATATCCATATCTTTTTCAAGTTTTTGTTTTACTTCCTTATAATTGTTAGGAAAATATTTTACTAATATATTATCTGGAACAACCATCAGAACTTCTTCATTACAAAGTGGAACTATCTCTACATTTTCAACATTAAAAGGTAACATTCCTATTATTAAATCTACGTCACCTTTTAATAAAGCTGCATCTAGTTCCTTTGAGTTTCCTTCAAGTAAATGTAAATTAATATTAGGAAACTTTTCATTATAATAAGGAAGAATTTCTGGCAAAAAGGCTCGTCCTCTTGTATGTGAAGCTCCAATAAACAAATCTCCACGTTTGAAATCTTTAATATCTGCCAATTCTTTTACTGACTGCTCTTTTAAATCTAAAATTCTTACGGCATTTTTCACTAAACTTTTCCCCGCTGGCGTCAATGTTAATGGCACTGTACGATTAAATAATTCAACCCCCAAATCATTCTCCAATTTTGAAATATGAGAACTTAATGACTGTTGAGAAATAAACAATTTTTTTGCCGCTTTTGTAAAATTCAGCTCTTCTGCTGCTGTTAAAAAATACTCTAAATTAAGAAAATTCATCATAACGTAACACTACTCTACCTTGTATTTAATATAAATATATTGCATCTATAAATAAACCAATTATAAGCTAGATATATACTGTAAAATATATTCCAACTAGAAATATATGCATAAGTTTTAGGCTTAGTTGGTTTATCTATAATTCTACTTGATTATTTATCATCAAACGTATTTACTTTCCTATGATACTATCCTCAAGCTATAATTAGTTAATCTTCTAAAACATTCTATTCTCTTAAAGCTTTCTAGAAATTAGTACGCTTAATAACTCTTCTATTTTATCATATACTTCTTTTTCCTTGCAATCCAGAGTTTTCCCTATAAATTTATTTAATTTAGTATTTCTCCAGTAGAGTTTTAAATTTATAAATAAATTCTTTACATATTTTAGAAAAATAAATTTCTGTTTTAACAAATAATCTTTCGTTTTCTAGCTCCTAGTTTTAAATATCATCTCTACGTCATATTTTTTGCTTAAAGATTCTTATATACTTCTGCTAAATGCTTTGTTAACTTTGTATTTTCTCTATAATCAACCTGACAATCAATAATTACTGGCACATCTTGCTTAAAGGCTTCCTCTAAAATTGGTATTAAGTCTTCTGACTTTTCCACTCTATATCCTTTTGCATACATACTTTCGGCCATTTTAACAAAGTCTGGATTTGTGAATTCTACATAGCAGCTCTTGCCGTACTGATCTTCTTGTTTCCATTTTATTAACCCATAATTTCTATCGTTAAAAATTAAAACGACAATCGGAGTACCTATACGAAGTGCTGTTTCTATTTCCTGATTATTCATCATAAAACCGCCATCACCAACAATTGCTAATACTTTCTTACTAGGATTTATTAATTTTGCTGCAATTGCACCTGGAACTCCTATTCCCATCGTTGCAAAACCATTAGAAATTATACAGGTGTTTGGCTCATAGCAATTATAGTGCCTTGCAATCCACATCTTATGTGCTCCAACATCTGAAACCACAATGTCATGGGGGCCCATAACTTTTCTGACATCACTTAAAATTTTCTGAGGTTTCATTGGAAAACTTTCATCCTCTGCATAGATTTGATGTTCATTAACCATTTTTTCTTTGATTTTTAGTGCGTCAACTGGCTCTTCTTTTCTAGATGTTCTTCTCATTATATTATATAAAGCATCTGAAATATCACCAACTACTTCAACTATTGGCTGATAAAGCTTATTGATGTGTGATGGTCTGGTGTCGACATGGACAATTTTAGTATCTCCATTTACATTCCATTTTGCTGGTGCATATTCTACAATATCATAACCAATTGTAACTACTAAATCAGCATCTTCAATAACTTTATTTACATAATCTTTCTGGGGAATTCCTATTGTCCACATTGAATATATATTATCAAAAGGAATTATTCCTTTTGCCATCATAGTATTTATTACTGGAATCTTTAAATTACTTGCGAATTCTGTAACTGCTTTTGCAGCATTATTACGAATAGCTCCACTTCCAGCTAAAATAACTGGATTTCTTGCTTTAAATATCTCACTTGCAGCTTCTTCTATTGATGCTAAGGCTGCATATTCTTTTGGTGGAATTTTCTTTTCTAATGGTTTTTCACAAATACTTACAGGCATCTTTGAAATATTTACAGGTAAGTCTATATGACAGGCTCCAGGTTTTTCGCTTTCAGCATATTTGAAAGCAATTCTTACAATTTCATTTACTGTATCTGGTCTAACAATTTGCTTACTTCTCTTAGTAATTGGTTCAAACATTTTACAAAGATCCAAAAATTGATGCGATGTTATATGCATTCTTTCAGTTCCAACCTGTCCAGTTATTGCAACTACAGGGGCACCATCGCTATGTGCATCTGCTACTCCTGTTACTAAATTAGTTGCTCCTGGACCAAGTGTTGATAAGCATACTCCTGCTTTACCTGTTAACCGTCCATATAAATCAGCCATAAATGCAGCCCCTTGTTCATGACGAGTCGTAATAAACTTAATACTTGACCCTTCAATAGCATTCATTACTTCTAAGTTTTCCTCTCCTGGAATTCCAAAAATATATTCTACTCCTTCTGCTTCCAAGCATTTAACTAACAGCTGTGCTGTATTTAATTGAGCTTTTTCATTTTTTTCTGTCCCCATAATAAACATCCTCTAATCTATATATTTTAGTATTATGCTTAATGCATTAATATTTTCTCAAACATCATACTTCAATTAAAAATGTTTTTCCAACAACTTTTTTCCTATTTAATTACAATAAAATGGTTGTGATTAAATGAGGAAAATCAAATAATTTATTTAACAACTGTTTAGTTGTAGTTCTACAATAAAAAATTTGTTTGAATGATGTTTAGAATAATGATAAAATTGTTTTGGTAAATATATTTAATTTTAAATAAATTCTTGAAAAAAATTTATTTTTTATGTAAAATTATAATTAAATAGTAAGACAATGGAGTCATTTATTAAAATGGCTCTTTTTTTATATTTATTCTTTTTAACTTACAGATGTTAATAAAAAACTTAATATAAGAATTATTTTTAAGGGGGAATAGTTTATGTACAAAATAGATTTAAATTCAGATCTTGGGGAAAGCTTTGGTGCTTATAAAATTGGCTCTGATGAAGAGATTCTTAAGTATGTTACTTCAGTAAATATTGCTTGTGGATTTCATGCAGGCGATCCGTCAGTTATGAGAAAAACTGTTAAAAACGCTCTACTCAATAATGTATCAATTGGTGCTCATCCTGGTCTTCCAGATTTAATTGGTTTCGGAAGAAGAAATATGTCAATCACTCCAGATGAGGCATACGACATGGTAATATACCAAGTTGGAGCCTTATACGGATTTATAAAAGCTGAAGGTGGAACTATGCAGCATGTAAAACCTCATGGAGCATTATACAATATGGCTGCAAAAGATGAAAAATTAGCAATAGCAATAGCACAAGCAGTTTATGATATAAATCCAGAATTAATTTTATTTGGTCTAGCAGGAAGTGAATCAATTAAACAGGGGCGTTTAGTTGGCCTTAGAACAGCTAGTGAGGTTTTTGCAGATAGAACATATCAAAATGATGGTTCTTTAACACCAAGAAGTCAAAGTGACGCTATGGTAACTGATGAAAAAGAATCTATAGAACGCGTTATACGTATGGTTAAGGATAAAAAGGTTAAATGTCAGCAAGGTAATGATATAGGTATTGAAGCCGAAACTGTATGCATTCATGGGGATAGTGCTAAAGCTTTAAACTTTGCTCTTGAAATAAATAACACTTTAACTAATTCGGGTATAGAAATTATTTCTTTTGAGTAATTTTTAAATTATATATGAAGAACTTATATTTATATCAATAAAAAAATTATATTATAAGGGGGCTATAATATGGAAGAATTAAAAGAATTAAAAGAAAGTCCAATCACGGAAGAAATAAGTGGGTTTAAAAGTACTTCTAAACTAAAATCTTATTTGGGTGCAATTTTTCTAATGGCAATCACAGCAATAGGCCCTGGGTTTTTAACTCAGACCACAGTATTTACTCAGAAATTAGGTCCTAGTTTTGGTTTTGTAATATTGGCATCAATAATACTTGACATTGGTGTTCAACTTAATGTTTGGCGGATTATCGTTGCTTCAGGAAAAAGAGGTCAAGAAATTGCTAATTTGGTCCTTCCTGGGCTTGGATATGTTGTTACAACTTTAATTGTAATTGGAGGTTTAGCTTTCAATATTGGTAATGTTGCTGGAGCAGCTCTTGGATTAAATGTTTTATTTGGAATACCATTCAAAGCTGGAGCCATAATCACTGCATTTATTGCACTATCTATTTTCTTATTTAAGCAAGTTGGAGAAATAATGGATAGATTTGTGAGGGCTTTTGGTATCGTCAGAATATTATTAGCTATATTTGTCATGATAGCTGCTACTCCGCCAGTAGGACAAGCTGCTGTGAAAAGTATTTTTCCCGATTCAATTGATATGATGTCTATAATCACACTTGTAGGAGGAACTGTAGGAGGTTATATAACTTTTGCGGGTGCTCATAGACTTATAGATGCAGGAATAAAGGGAAAAAACTTAGTTCCAGAAGCAACAAAAAGCTCTGTAACTGGAATTTTAATTACTGGAGTTATGCGCGTAGTTCTTTTCTTGGCTGCTCTTGGTGTTATTACAAAAGGATATGCAATAGACCCTACAAATCCTGCTGCTTCTGTTTTTCAAAGTGCCGCTGGAGATATAGGCTATAAAATTTTTGGAATAGTATTATGGTCAGCTGGAACTACATCAGTTATAGGTTGTGCTTATACTTCAGTATCATTTATGAAATCTTTCAGTGAAAAAATAGATAAATTCTATAGCAAAATTATAATTGCATTTATTGTTTTTTCTACTATTGTTTTTGTAATAGTAGGACAACCAGCAAAAGTTCTTGTTATTGTTGGGACAATAAATGGATTCGTACTTCCTATAACACTTACTTCTATTTTAATTGGTGCTCATAATAAAAAAATTGTTGGAGAATATAAACACCCTGTTTGGATGACTATTGCTGGATTCATAGTTGTAGCAATTACAGCATATATGAGTGTTCATACTGCTCTTACGCAGCTTTTCTAATTATTAGGTTACTATCAAAGAGAATGAGGTTCCAGTATTTTGGGCCTGTGGTGTAACTCCACAAGCAGTTGCTATGGAAGTTAAACCATAGATTATGATCACTCATTCTCCAAGGCATATGTTTATAACTGATATAAATGATGAACAGTTTAGTGTTTTATAATTTTCAAAAATCTTTGGAGGCTAATATACTATGGATAAAAATAAATTTGAAATTTCTCAAATAAGTGAAACATCAGCTTTAGTTGAATTCGGGAAAGAAATTAGTGCAGATATAAATAAGAAAGTTCGTACTTTCTGTTCATATCTTGATAAACATCCTTTCACTGGAATGGTAGAATATATACCTGCCTTTGCTAGTGTTTCTATTGTTTATAATCCTTTAAAACTTAATACCGACTCTCCTTATGATGATGTAAAATCTATTTTAAATGATATATTGTCCAAGCTTGACTTTACTTCACCTGACAAGGAGCACATTGTTGCAATCCCTGTATGCTATGGAGGAGAATTTGGCCCAGATTTAGAACATGTGGCTAAAATTAATAATCTTACAGTAGATGAAGTAATTAAAATTCATTCAGAAGGAAACTATTTAGTATATATGATCGGATTTGCACCAGGCTTTCCTTATTTAGGAGGAATGTCTGAAAAAATTTCAGCACCAAGACGCGAGTCGCCAAGAGCAGTAATACCAGCTGGATCAGTTGGCATTGCTGGAATGCAGACTGGAGTATACCCAATAGAAACTCCAGGCGGATGGCAGCTTATTGGAAGAACTCCATTAAAAATGTTTAATTTAGATGGGAATCCTAAAAGTCTTTTAAAAGCTGGAGATATAGCTAAATTCTATCCTATTTCTTATGAAGATTACTTAAAGCTAAAGGAGGAAAATTAGTGAATATATCTGTTTTGAGCTCAGGACTTCTCACAACTATCCAAGATCTTGGAAGAATTGGCTATCAAAAATATGGAGTTATAGTCAGCGGAGCCATGGATACTTATGCAATGAGACTTTCTAATATTATGGTTGGAAATGATGAAAATGAATCTGTCTTAGAAATGACATTAATTGGACCTTCCTTAAAGCTTGAAAAAGGAACTTTATTTTCATTAACTGGTGGAAATCTCTCCCCTACCATTAATGAAATAAAAGTTCCTATGGGAAGACCTATTTATTTAACTAAGGACTGTATCCTAAAATTTGGCCCATGTATTAAAGGCTGCCGATCTTACTTGGCTGTTGCTGGAGGCTTTGATGTTCCAAAGATTATGGGAAGTAAAAGTACATACTTAAGGGCTGGATTTGGTGGTTTTAATGGAAGAGCACTAAGAAAAGATGATGTACTTAGCATTGGTGTTAAAAGTCAGCTATCACATGAAATAATAAAAAAAATGAAAGATATTGAGGGCAATGGAGACTTTGTTTCTTCAGGCTGGTATATGAAAAACTTCATGATGCAAAACCCTGATAGTACAGTTATTAGAGTATTTGAAGACAGACAATTTAATGCGATCTCTGAAGAAAGCATAAATAAATTCTTTAATTCAAAGTTTAACGTAGAAAATCAGTCTGATAGAATGGGTTATCGTTTATCTGGTGAAAAAATTGAACTTAAAGAAAAATTAGAAATGATATCTGAAGAAGTATCTGTTGGAACTATTCAAATTCCTCCAGATGGCAATCCAATCATTCTTTTAGCCGATAGACAGACAGCTGGAGGATATCCAAAGATTGCTCATGTTGCATCTGTAGACATACAAAAAATAGTTCAGCTAAAACCTAACGATAAAATTACATTTAAGAAAATCACACTAAAGGAAGCTGAAAAACTATATTTTAAAAGAGAAAAAGATATTGTAGAGCTAAAAAAATCAATGAGATTAATAACTATATAGAGTTTAATGAGTGAATATATTAATAGTAGGAACTTTTAAAACTAAATTTTTAGAAATAAATAAAGATTTATACTAATGTACCTTTTTATCTTTTTAAATTCTTACCTTTTTAAATTGTAAAAAATTTAAAAAGGTAAGAATTTTTGATCTTTTAAAGTTTTATATATATATTTCTAGCATCATTTACAGATAAAAAATTTAAGAATTCAACTTATTAGATGAGAATATTTATAAAATTGCTAAAACTTTAGATTCATATCTTCACTAGAAATAATAAATATATTTGTAGCCACAAGTGGCATAATAAGGATAAAACATTTGGAAATGATTTGTTAAACGGTAAGTTGCTACATAAGTATAGCTTATGAAATATATTCCAACCAGAAATGAGTAATATACTTTTGTGGAATGTTTCATTGGTAATTTTGATGGATGTGATCCTTTGGCTATAAGTTGTCCCAAATGTGCTAGTTCAAAAAGTGAGAATCGAAATTTTATATTTCGTTCTTCGAACTTTCTCTGTGAGCGATTGTTCTTTGAGGCTAGCACTTTGGGCGCAACTTTATAGCCTTAGAATGACCCATCAGAATTACCTAGAAACTGGAACAAAAGTATGTTATTCATTTCGGCTAGTTATATGCATAAGTTCAGGTCTTAGTTGGGTTATCTATATAGATAAACAATTTAAGAATTAGACTTATTAGATGAACATATTTACAAAGTTGCTAAAACTTTAAGCTCATATCTTCACTAGAAATCACAAATATATTTGTGTAGAAAACATTTGAAAATGAGCTGTTAAAGGTTCTTAGCTGTAGGTTGTTCCATTTTAGCTTGTGAAGTGAGAGTCCAAAATTTTATTTTGGGTTGTCGAACTTCCTCAGCGAATGTAATGAGTCGAGCTTCCCTAGGAAAGTTGGAGCATGCTAAAGTGGATATAACCTGCTGCTTAGAACCTTCAGCGATATTTTCATAGCTTTTCGGAATCAAAATATTTATGATTTCGGTAAGTTTATCACATAAGTCTAGTTTTAAAGTTGGACATCTATAAATTTTTTTGCTTTAATTAAATCAATCCATTTTTTTGTAGAAATTCTACAGCAACATCTTTAGGATCTTTTTTTAATTCATCTACTTCATAGTTTAATTCGCCCATTACATCATTATTAAGTAAATCTCCTACTTCTTCTACAAGCGGTTGAATTTCAGGATATTTCTTTAATATCTCAGCTCGTACAACTGGAACCGCATAATATGGAGGGAAGAAGTTTTTATCATCTTTTAAAACACTTAAATCATATTTTTTTAATAATCCATCTGTTGAAAATGCATCTATAACATCACTTTCTTTGTTCATTAATGCCGCATACCTAGGACTACCATCTATACCTACAGTATTCTTAAAATTCAAATTATATTTTTTAGATAAGCCTACTAGTCCATCTTCCCTATTCAGGAACTCTAAGGTTGTAGTTGCAGTAATGTCATTTGATACTTTAGATAGGTCACTTATTGTTTTGAGATTATATTTTTTAGCAGTTTCTTTCGTTACAGCAAGTGTATAGGTATTATTAAATCCCATCTGTTTTAATACTTCTATATTATACTTATCTTTAAAATCTTTTTTTACTGTATTATAAACTTCTTCTACATCTGATATAGGTTTATACTTTAATTCATCTCCATAGGCTGTACCCGTATAATCTACAGACATATCAACATCTCCATTTTGCATAGCTGAAAATATAACCTGAGTACCACCTAATGCAAATTTACGATTAACTGAAATATCTGTTTTTCTTTCAATAAGCTCTGATAATATATTTCCTAAAATCTCTTGTTCAGTAAAGTCCTTGCTACCAATTGTAATAACTTTTTTATTAGAAATCTTTTTAGATAATCCACTTACTGCAAAAATCCCAATAAGTAAACATGCAGTTGCTGCTAATATACCTTTTTGTATTTTTCTAGCTCTTATTTTTGCTTCTTTGGATTTATTATTAGCTTTTTGCAAACTGATTGGTGTAACAAGTTTTTCCACAATACTAAATAATCCATCTACTAATAATGCTAATACACATGCAGGTATTGCTCCTGCTAAAATTTGATAATTGTTAACAGTTCTTATACCAGAAAAGACTAAATATCCTAGACCACCGCCACCAATAAAGGCTGCCATAGTCATAAGTCCTACTGCTGTAACTGCTGAAATTCTTATTCCTGACATTATTACTGGTAGTGCTAATGGAATTTGAACCTTAACTAAAACTTGAAATTTAGTAAGTCCTATTCCCTTTGAAGCCTCTAGCATGTCTGAATTTATACTATCAATCCCTGTTGTTGTATTTTTTATAATTGGCAATAATGAGTATAGTACTACCATTACAATCGCTGGCGGTGTACCAATCCCTAAGAACGGTATTGCAAATCCTAGCAGTGCCATACTTGGAATTGCTTGTACAACACTAGCTATTCCTAAGATTGGCTTGTTTAGCTTTTTCACATAGCTTGTAAGAATTCCTAGTGGCATACCAATTATTATTGCTATCCCAACTGATAATGCTGTAAGCTTAATGTGTTCAAGCAGCAATGTAATTATCTGATCTTTTGATGTAAATATATAATTTAAAAATTCGTTCATACTAATTCACCTCTTCCATATCTAAAAATTGACTACTTAAAGTTGTTACCAAGCTACTTTTGGTAATTATGCCTTTTAAAACTCCAAAGTCATCAAGAACAGGTACTTGTCCTATTTTATGTTCCTTTACAAGTTCAAGAATGTCTATAATTGAATCATCAGGCTGTACGCTTATAAATTTTTTATTCATTATCTCTTCTACAGGAATATTTCTATCAGTTTTATTTTGAATCTGCTTTGCTGTAATAATTCCTAAAAGATAACTTTCTCTATCTACAACCATTAAACTATCAACTTTTGAACTTCTCATTTTTTCAATACATCTTAAAAGTGATGCATTTTTAAAACAAACAACAGGATGGTCAATCATTATATCCTTAGCTCTTATAAATTCTGGTGAAGACCATATTCTATTCTTTCCTATAAATTCACTTACAAAATCGTTTATAGGATTTTTAAGTATATTTTCAGGCGTATCATATTGCACAATTTCACCTTTATTCATTATACAAATCTTATCTGCTATTTTTATTGCTTCATCCATATCATGAGTTACAAACACAATAGTTCTTTTTAATTTACTTTGTAAATCAATTAACTCCTCTTGAAGCTGAACTCTAGTAATTGGATCTAATGCACTAAAAGGCTCGTCCATTAAAATTATTTCTGGATTAGTAGCAAAGGCTCTTGCAACACCTACTCTCTGCTGCTGCCCACCACTAAGTTCTGTTGGATATCTATCTAAAAAGTCATTGCTGTTTAATCCAACCATATCCATAAGTTCAAGAGTTCTTTTTTCTATACTTGTTTTGTTTAACTTTTCAACTTTAGGAATCATCTCAATATTTTCTCTAATTGTAAGATGCGGAAACAATCCTGTCTGCTGTATTACATATCCAATATTTCGTCTAAGTTTTATTACATCTTTTGAAGCAATATCTTCTCCATTAATAAAAATCTTACCTGACGTTGGCTTAATTAGCCTATTTATCATTTTTAAGGTTGTGGTCTTTCCACATCCACTTGATCCTATAATAGCAACAAGCTCTCCTCTATTTATCTTTAGTGTAATATCCTTGAGTATTGTTTTGTTTTTAAAATCTTTGCGAACATTTTTAAATTCTATCAAAAATTCCACTCCCCTTTCGTTAACAACTTTATATCTATATACAAGTTGTTACTTTTTATAGTTTTAGTAACAACTTAATTGTAATATAAGGTTGTTACTTTTGTCAAATTTGAACTTTTTTACTTTTTGTGTTATAGAGTCTCACATTGAAAATCTGAGATACTACAAAGAGCGAAATTAGATAAATATTGATAAACTCTTGAATCATAACATTCAAGGGGCATTGGAAGTGAGCTGTTATATACTTAATTTTGATTTAGATTCAGATTTTTCACGCTAAAATTATAACGGGTAATATACTAACCATTTTTATAATCTAAATGATTAATATATTACCCGTTACAAATTAATTTAGAGATATATTATGGATATAAGAATTTATTTACTCTCTCATAGCAGCTTTCATCGCCGACAAAATAAAAAATATCATTATCACGTAACACAGCATATGGCCCTGGTGACATTTCTAGACATCCATTTCTTTTGATACATACAATTGTTGCAGAGGTATTATGCCAAAAATTAATTTCAGCTACATTTTTATCTATGTATGGCGTTTCCTTAGTTATACGTATCTCAAATGGTATGAATGGGTTTATGGACTTAAATCTATCAGTTCTATCTAACAAATCAATTATTTGTTCCCTTAATAAATCATTTTCTTTTTTTTGCTCTTCTAATTTATTTAATATATCATTTCTTAAATCATTAACCGTTTTAACATCATTATACTGCTTGATAAATTTTATGGCATTTTCAGTTGATTTTATTATTACACCACTGCCCTTATTAGCATCTACAATATCCACATCAGCAAGTATTGCTATAGCTCTTCTAGCTGTTTCTGCTGAAACTCCATATTGACTTGCAAGTACAGAACGTGCATATATTTTTTCACCAACTTGATAATATCCACTTGCTATTTTTGAAGCAATATCTGTGGCAATCTGCTGATAAACAGGACTAACTATTCTTATTTTTTTTTCCATCTTTTCTTCTATCCTCTTATTAAAATAAAATTTAAATACCTTTGAAAATATTACGGAATACTTCCAAAGGTATTTTATCATATATTTTTATTTTCTGCTATTTTTCTTAACTTATTATAATCTAACTTCATATAATTTATAAAATCCAGAGAATCAAAACCTTATAAATTTTAAAGCCTAAATAAATAACAAAAAAGTTTCATCACTACACTACTAATTTTTACTTAAAAGTTCTAAATTCATACCCTTGCCCCTTTAAATACTCTATTATTCCTGGTAAGGCTTTAGCTGTTTCTTCTTTACCATATGTGTCATGCATTAATAGTACTACTTTTGTTTTGTTTTCAACTGTCTTCTTAACCTCTTCTGTTAATTGATCTGCATTTTTATGAGGGCCTTCTGCATCTTTTGATAATGCATTCCAATCTACATAATGATAATCTTTTTCCTTCATTATTTTATCCACTTCCCCAGTATTTTTCCAAGACATATGCCCCCCTGGAAATCTAATAGCCCTTGTAGAAAAATCCTCTCCTAAAACTTTCTTTAATGACTCATTAGTTTTATTAATCTCCGACATGAAGTTATTTGTGTTGACACTTCCATTCGGATATAAGTACTTGTAATTATGTGAATATGAATGATTTCCTATAGCATGTCCTTCTTCAAGTTCCTGCTTTAGCAAATTTTTATTAGCTTCACTTTGGTCTATTGCTTTTCCAAGAACAAAAAAAGTTGCTTTTACATTTTCCTCCTTAAGAGTCTTTAATATTGATGGAGTATTAGTTTCAGATGGTCCGTCATCAAAAGATAAGTAAACGACTTTTTTACCATCAGTATCTTCAATTTTCTGTCCTTTCGCTTGTTGCGTTAAAAATTTCTCTACAGATGCAACATCATCAACATAAGAATCATTTTGCACTTCAGCATTTGTGTCATCTTCTTTGGTTTTATTAGCTTCATCATCTTGATTTGACCCAACAGCCTCATTAGATGCAAGTGCTTGTACATTTTTATCCTTTGAAAAAAATTTATCATCTATTATAGATGCAGCTAAACCGCCTAATGCCACAATTATAATAGTTAAAATTAATATTCTCTTTCTTCGTATGCGAGCATTTCTGTTATATCTGCTATATCTGTAATTGTTTCTCATTTCCTTATCCCCTCGTATTTCTTATTATGTATATTACAAAAATAATCCTTTATAAATAATTCTAAAATATTACAAGAATTTTAGCTGCAATTGTGAATTGTAAAATGTGCATTATGAATTGCAACATATATAATATCTTTCCATAATTATCATTTAACTACTAAAAATTATACCTCATTATATAAGAAAATTGTATCATATAACAATAATCGCCAAAATATTTTTTATTACGTGCAAAAACAAACACCTCCATAAGCCATATCAATATTTTAATTTAAAATACTTAATTATTTGTAACAAAAATATTACAATTTATTAACTTATTTATCTGCCATAATATCTGTTACGAAGAATAATAAACTATGCCTAATTTCTTCTACTTCTAAAGAAACTATGCACAGTTTTCACTTTAAATTGATCATTCCTATTCTTTAACATAGAGTATTAAAATTATAGCCAAAATTAAAACTCTTCAGTAATATTAAAGCATTTTTTTATATCACGCTCTCCTTTTGCTACCACATCACTTAGCAGCCAAGTATTTTCCTCTGCTTTTTGAAACTTCCAATATTGTACAAAAGTCTTAACTTTATTGCTTCCAAATAGCATCTCTCCATCTGTTTCGTCTACCACATAATCCTTTGCATTATATTTAATGACAAACCATACAACATCCTTATAACTATCATGATGATGAATAATTCCAACTGGCTCTGCTTCTATAAGTTCAAGTTCTTCTATTATCCTTCCAATATTCTCAAAAGAGTGTCTTTTACATTGTGATTGCAGCGCATCATAACACTCGGTACTTATATATTTTTGACACATTTCAAAGTTCATACGTTCCAGTGACTCAATCACCTTAGAAAATGTTTCTTTTACAGTACTTCTAAGAAAAGCGTAAGAAATATTTTTAGGATCCTTCTTTATTGTATTTATAAATTCATTTGTTTTCTTCTTTTTCTTATTCATATCGTTATTGTATACAAGATTATTAATGCAATAATCATCCAGCTTTAAAATATGAATGATAATTATTACTAAACTTAAGCCAACTAAAAAAGCAGATTTTATTGGAAACTTTCCTCCATTATCATACCATTTAATAATGTCAGGTAATCCTAACTTATTTAAAAGTGCTATTAACGTAATTATCACAATAAACATTTTAGTCTTAAAAAAGAATAGATCCGTCATAGCTTCTCTATCATATCTATTACGTCTATCAGTAGCCATATTTAAATAATACAAAGTCTCAGAATCATTTAGCATCTGAACTATCTTCTTAACATATTTACTGCGCTTATTTGGCTCTTTAAATATTTCCCACATATTATTCCCCCTGAATATATATAAGTTTATGAATTCCAAAATACTGTCTTCATTAAGAAACTTCTTATTAAAATAAAATTCATTTTTTATTATCTTCTAAAAATGTTGGTTCAGCTGTTTTTTATCCTCAAAATATAATAAATTCATATAGTTTTGTTATGGGGTACAACCCAATATAAATACTAGACGGAGCTCATCCATTTTTTTCTTCCAAATTCACATTTGTGTAAGCACATTATCGTATTCTCAATTACACTATTTTCATATAATAATTATAATATTAATTCCAATATTATGTATATAACTAAACAAATATAAGGTATATTCATTTAAAATCTATTATTTCTTATAACCTCAATATACTACATTTCATAAAGTAATGCGGTTCTTGTTTAATATAAATTGTTATATTGTTAAATTTCTTTATTTGTAACTTTTTAACTTTTTTAATTGTTAAAAAGTTTTATTGGAAAATATATTTATTTAAAACATGTTTTACATTAACAATAAAGAGCCAAGCAAAAACAATCCTTAAAATTGTTTTTTGCTTGACTCTTAAATAATTTAGTTCATTTTAATCCAATTCTTATTCAAATACAGCCGCTACATCGTTTAAGCATTTTGTAATTTCTATATGTTGTGGACAATGTCCTTCACATTGCTTGCATCCTATGCAATCAGAAGCCTTTCCATGCTCTTGAGTTAAATTATTATAGTAGACCTGTGAAATCCCAGGGCCAAATTGTTTATAGTTATTAAATAGAGAGAAATATTTTGGTATTCTTAAATGCATGATACATATACGCTGTATCAAAATAGTAAATTAAGTTATAATTTTCATGCCCTCATTCATAAAATTTACTTAACTTTATATTTAGAGGTGTATTCCTCCACGCTTATAGATACCCAATTTAAGAATTTGACTTATTAGATAAATATGCTTATAGAGTTTTCAAAACTTTAAGTTCATATCTTCACTAGAAATCATAAATATATTTGTGGAGAAAACATTTGAAAATGAACTGCTAGTATTCTTAGTTGTTGGTTGTTCCACTTTAGCTTGTCATACTGAAAGTAGGAGCATGCTAAAGTGGTGAAACCTGCAACTTAGAATTTTCAGTGATATTTTCATAGCTTTTCGGAACAAAATATTTATGATTTCGGTAAGTACCACATAAATCTAGCTTTAAATTTGGATATCTATTCACCCCAACTATTTTTGCATATCTTATATATTTCATATATTTCTTCATCAGTATATTTTTCAAAAACATGCTGATTCCAATCCCATCTACTATTTTGCACTCTATAATTTCCACAACAACTTATTTTAGGATGCTCCATTACATTTAAATTTGGGTCCGTTCCTTTAACTAAAGAAATTAAATCTTTTTTATCTAAATCAAGCTTCAAATCCATATCTCCTTTGATTTCATTACTTAATTATATTCCTAATAAATTATTATATTCACTTATCTTTTAGTATCATTTTTTATACTATGTTACAGAAAAGTGCGCTCTTATATAAACTGGTTAATTATGTTATAAATATATTATAGAAATATCAATTTAACTTTCTCCGCAAGGAATAAAATAAAATATATGAATTATGGGGGACCTTAAAAATGACAAGACAATCTTTATTAATAAAACGTTATGATAAGTTAAGCTCAAAGGTAATTGATGCTTTGAAAAAGCGTCATTTTGATGCTTATTATTGCAAGACTAAGGATGAAGCAGTTCAGCAAATTTTGGATTTGATTCCAGAAAACCATGTTGTATCTTGGGGTGGCTCTGAAACCTTAACTGAAATTGGCATAAAAGAACTTGTAAAAGAAAAAGGCTATCAAGTTATAGATAGAGATACTGGAAAGAGTCCTGAAGAACGAACAGAACTTATGAGAAAAGCACTTTTATGTGATACATTTTTAATGAGCAGTAATGCTATAAGTGAAGATGGTCAGCTATTTAATATCGATGGAAATGGGAATCGTGTAGCAGCAATGATTTTTGGACCTAAAAGTGTTATAGTTGTGGCTGGAATGAATAAAGTTGTAAAAACTCTTGATGATGCAATTCAAAGAGCTAGAACAATTGCTGCACCATCAAATATGCAGCATTTTCAAGATATGAAGACTCCATGCTATATAAATGGCAGCTGTGGAGATTGCCTAAGCCCAGATTGTATTTGTTCACAAATGGTAACAACAAGAACTAGCAGGCCAGCAAAAAAGATAAAGATCATACTAATTGGCGAAGACTTTGGCTTTTAAGCAGAGAACCTGAATCTGTGATTCGACATGAATTGCTTACTCGGTGAACGTATGTGAGTTGAGTTTCCTTTTAAAATTTCACAAGACAACCTTAATTGGATACATATTAGTTCCATAGGACTACGAAAATTTCGCTGAAAGGTTCTAAAATGACAGGTTGCCTCCATTACTGCATACTCACGCTTTCAGCGTGACAAGCAGCAAATGGAGTAACCTTCCATAAAGAACCTATATAGCTTATTTTCAAATACCTATTGCACAAATATGTATCTAATTTCTCTGTTTGTACGAATTTAAAAATAACATATTTTTGAATGTATAAATACACTTCGAAAGATGCCGCTGAAAAAGTTCACATAATTTTTGCTTAACTTTTTTAAGCAGATAAGTTCAACGTTATAAGTCTATCTAATAACCTTATAATCACCTTTTAGATATATTTAGATATTGATTTTAAGCCATATTAGTTTTATCTAACCCATTATCAACAAAAATAGCATACATTGTACCATCTGCTTTCATCTCACTAATTTTTTCATTAAAAGCATTCAATAGTGTTATGTCATTTTTTCTCATAGCTATGCCTACGTTATTAGTTAACTCTGGAGTATAATCTCTTAGTAATCTTAAAGGGAGCTTGGAATTTTTAAATAGAGAATATTTTCCGACAACAGAATCTAATATGCCTGCATCAACTTTTATACTACTTACAGCATTAAATAATTCAGGCAGAGTATCAAACGTTGCTATATCTTTTATTAAGTTCTCATTCTTCCATCTTTCTGCTAACTTTTCATATACTGTACCTTTTACAACTCCAACCACTGAAGTTTTTAAATCACTCTTAAAATTAATAGTTGATAATGCTGGAACCACAATAGATTCTGAAATTTTATATAATGGCTGAGTAAATGCTACAAGCTTTTCACGTTCTGGCGTTATAAATATTCCACCTGATGCTATATCTATATTATCATCAGTAGTTAATTTTTCTAAGAAATTTAGAAATGTTGCTTCGTTGATTTCAATTTTTGCATTCATCCCAAGCCGTTTTAAAATTTCATTTAGTATATCTGCTTCTATACCAGATACCTCATTTGTATTTGTATCTCTATAAAAATATGTACGACTGCTTGTTATTGCCGCGACATTTATTACTCCTTTTTCTTTTATTCTCTGCAATCTATCTTTTTCAATTGAGACATTTGCTAATGCAGTTTTACTATTATCTTTTAGAGCAGTACATTCAAACATTATTCCAATAAAATTTACTATAACAATAAATATCAATAATTTCTTAAGTATCTTTTCCATATAAGCCTCCCTTTTAAAATAAAATAGTAATTTTTAAATCCACTGATATTTTGCTTAATATAATAAATTTTAAACATTTTTTTCTATAGATAAACCAATTATAATCTAAATTTATACTAGTTATATACAGCCTGCAAAAGATTTATCATCAGAACACTAATGCAGAAATTTATGTATTAACTCTAGCCTAAATAAACGTTTAAATTGCAATTTAGATTTCAACTTTTGATGATGAATTTTAAGATAAGTAATAATTGTAATTAAGAATCTGTGAATAGTCTCTTAGGATGAAAATTATGAAAATCCTAATAATTCAACTTTCACTATTTGTCAGTTATTATTTACAACTTTAAGATGAATTCTATAGTAAGAGGCCGCAATTGGACCAAACCAGTTATAGCTTTCAGATACTAATAGTTTCATACAAGGCACCTCCTTATGATGAATTTATCTAGCTTATTTTTCTATAATCAAGAAATTATTCTAATAAGCAATCTTCTTATTTTGAGTATTATAACGGTGCAATCCCTCCTACAATTTTTAAGGCTATATCTATAATTTAAAATGTATCATACACCAGAAAGAAAGATTACTCTTTTGTACAGTATTGCATCAGAGAATAGGCTTTAGGTATTTCTTTATCAGAAGTTGTTCCAATGTTGCTTGTCATGAGCTTGGCTCAGGAACATGCAGCATTGGGTGCAACTTTTGATATTAGAAATCCAAAGCCATATTCTCCAGCAATCGAAATAACAGAGTAATCTTTCTTTCGGCGAGTTACCACATAAATCTGGTTTTAAATTTTGTACCTATATAAATGCATAAAAAATAACAAGTTCCCTACAATTGTAGAAAACTTGTTATCCTTATATAGTTTATTTAAATAGGTTTAATTCACAATCTGAAAATAATAAATCAGTATGCAGGTTGATTTATTATTTTCTCATGTGCCTAATGTGAGGGCATTTTAATTTTAACTAGTTTTTTATTATATTATCTAAGCATCCATCCTGAAAGTACCATCATTTGAACTTCTGATGTTCCTTCATAGATTTCTGTTATCTTAGCATCACGCATCATTCTTTCAATTGGATAATCACTTGTGTATCCATAACCACCAAATAATTGTAAACAACGATTTGTTACATCAGTAGCATTTCTAGCAGCAAATAATTTTGCCATAGCTGCTAAATGTGTGAATTTTTGGTGATCGTCTTTTGCACATGCAGCTTGATATACTAAAAGTTTTGCAGCTTCTGTATTTGCACTCATTTGAGCAAGTTCAAATTGTGTATTTTGGAATTGAGCAATAGATTTTCCAAATTGAACACGTTCTTTAACATATTTTACAGTCTCTTCTATTGCGCCTTCTGCAATACCAAGAGCTTGAGCAGCGATACCAATACGGCCTCCATCAAGAGTTGCCATTGCAATACCAAATCCTTTTCCTTCTTCTCCTAAAAGATTTTCCTTTGGAACTATACAATTATCAAAGAATAATTCACATGTAGAAGATGCACGGATTCCCATCTTTAATTCATGGCTTCCAACAGAAAATCCTGGGAAGTCTTTTTCAACTATAAATGCTGAAATACCTTTTGTTCCCTTACTCTTATCTGTCATAGCAAAAACAATATATATTTCTGCATATCCTGCATTAGTAATAAAGATTTTGCTTCCATTTAATACATAATTGTCTCCATCTAATACTGCTGTTGTCTTTTGCATTGAAGCATCAGTTCCAGCTACAGGTTCAGTTAATCCAAAGGCACCTAATTTTTCACCTGAAGCAAGAGGTTTTAAATATTTTTCTTTTTGAGCATCTGTACCATATGTGTAAATTGGTGTTGCACAAAGGCTTGTATGTGCTGAAACTATAACACCTGTTGTAGCACAACATTTAGATAATTCTTCTACACATTGTACATAACTTAATGTATCCATTCCAGCTCCGCCGAATTCTTCAGGAAATGGAATTCCAAGCAAGCCCATTTCAGCCATTTTTGCTACATTTTCTTCTGGGAAACGCATACTTTCATCTATTTCTTTTGCAATTGGTTTTACCTCATTTTCTGCAAATTCACGATACATTTCTTGTAATTGTTGGTGATTCTCATCTTGTTTAAAATCCATTTTAATTTCCTACCTTTCTTTTTTTCATCTTTTCCTTTTTTTTATTTCATGGGATATTAATATATATATAAATTATTAATTATGAGCTTAATTTTCTATTGGACAGCATACCTTACCTGGATTCATAATAGAATTTGGATCAAATACTTCTTTAATACCTTTCATTAATTCCATATTTATTTCTCCAACGCTATCAGCTAAATAACTCATCTTTCCACTACCAATTCCATGTTCACCTGAAACAAGTCCACCGCATTTGATTGCTTCTTCGTAAATGATCTTAAAGAATTTATCAACTCTTGTTTTGAATTCTTCTTCTTCTAAATCGTTACTACATTGGTATATGTGAAGATTTCCATCTCCTGCATGTCCAAAACTCTTAATAGTTAATCCACACTCTTCACCAGTTTTATTTACAAAAGCAAGATAAGGAGCTATTTTATTTACTGGAACTACAACATCACATTCATCTAACAATTTTGTTTCTGCCATAATAGCTTCTAAGAAACTTGAACGTGCAGCCCATGCATCTTTTATTTTTGCAGGTGTATCAGCTACAAGAACATCAATTGCTCCTGCTTCTAATACTATTTCACTTGCTTGCTCAATAAGATTATTTAATTCATCTTCATTACCTGCATCTATAGTAACAAGTAAATAAGCATTTGCAGTAACTCCATCAATTACTTGTGGGAATACACTCTTTCCAATATATCTTTCACTAGATAAAACAATTTCTCTTTCCATGAATTCTATCGCTTGTGGATTCATGTGTTCCATTCTAAATTTTGGAACAGTAGAAATACAATCATCTAAATTTTCAAAAGGAATAATTAAACTTGCTACTACCTTTGGCGCTGGCATTACTTTCAATGTAAGTTCTGTAATAATTCCAAGTGTACCTTCTGAACCAATCATTAGATTTAAAAGGCTATAACCCGAACTTGTTTTTGATACTGTAGCACCGAATTTAGTAATTTCTCCTGTTGGAAGAACAACTGTCATTGCACGTACATAATCACGTGTTGCACCGTACTTAACAGCTCTCATTCCACCAGCATTTGTTGCAACATTTCCACCTAAACAAGCAAACTTTTCACCTGGATCTGGAGCATATAATAATCCTTGTTTTAAACAATCCTCTGCAAGATCATTTAATAGAACTCCAGCTTCTACATGAACAACAAAATTTTCTAAATCATAAGAAATTATTTTGTTCATTTTTGTAATATCAATTAAAACTCCTCCAAGTAGTGGAACTGCTCCACCTGTAAGTCCTGTTCCTGCTCCTCTTGGAGTTACTGGTATTTTATTTTCATTACATATTTTTACCACTGCAGCAACTTCTTCTGTGGAATGTGCCATAAACACAACTTGTGGGGCTACTTTTCCGTAAATAGGCATTTCATCGTGACTATAGTCGTCATTTATATCAGCACCTGTTAAAATATGTCCTGGTGCTGCCTCCTGTAATTTTGAGATTATCTCCTCTGTCAATTGATTATACTCAGCCATAATATTCATTCCTTTCTAATATATTAGATGTAAAGTTCACTTTATCTTTTTTTAGCAAATTACTACGCCGAACTAATTCAGTTTACATCTTATACCCTAAGGGTATAAAATGTAGACTTTTGAATAAATTCTTCAATTTTCTAAAAGCCACTGAATTTTCCTGGTCAACTTTAAATGGTCACCTGTAATACATATCAACTGCCTTAAAGTGTTCCAACAAAACATACTATTCCAGCTATAACTACATAACAAACAAAATATTTAAATACGCTTTTTAAAATTTTACTTTCCGAACCTGATTGATTAATTGCACTTGCACCAATTGCAATACTTTGAGGACAAATCATCTTTCCTATACCTGCTCCAAGAGTATTTGCTGCTGCCATCCATGCACCAGAAAGTCCAAGATTTTGCGCAGTTTGAACTTGTAATCCTCCAAATAAAACACTGGTTGATGTACCTGATCCAGTTACAAATCCTCCAATGGCTCCAATTAATGGAGAAATTAATGGGTATGCTCCTCCAGTTACTACAACTAAAAGACTTGCAATATCTGAAATCATTCCACTATACCCCATTACCTTTGCCGTTGACATAACTGCACAAATTGTAACGATTGTTTTCCAGTTTGCTTTTAATGTGCTACGCAGTACATCAAGTATTGTTGATATTTTTGCGCCTTGAACGAGACCGCCAATCACTGCTGCAACAAGAATGATAATACCTGGTGTATTAATCCAGCTAAATGTTAGGGTATTTCCACCTTTGCCAGCATATACGCTTGTACTTGTTTTAAATACTGCAATTGCATCATGAACTGGTGCACATAATGTTGATGTAGCCATTAACATTACAAAGATTAAAATAAATGGGCACCATGCTTGTACTGCTTTACCAAATGATAAAGCTGTTTCTTCTTTTTTCTTGTTAATTTGAATACAATACTCATCTTGAGGCTTTTTATTAAAGATTTTTGCTGCTGCAACTGTACATACCATACAACAGATAGATCCTACTATATCTGGAAGTTCTGCTCCAACTGCTGTTGCTGTAATATAAGCAGGTACTGTAAATGATAATGCAGCAACTAATGTAACAAGAAATGCTCCCTTCAATGCCTTTATTCCTCCACCTACGATGCATACCATAATAAATGGACTTATAAAACAAAGAATTCCTTCAATTAGTACTGTATTTACTGCCAATGTGTTTGATCCAACTCCGGTTACTGCTGAAAGTGTTACAAGCGGTATTCCTACTGATCCAAATGCTGTTGGTGTACTGTTAGCAACCAAACAAGCTATAACTGCTGAAAATGGATTTAATCCAACGCCAGCAAGCATAGATGCTGGAATAGCAACTGCTGTTCCAAACCCAGCCATTCCTTCCATGAAGTTACCAAATCCCCATCCAATAATTAATGTTAAAACCCTTTTATCCATAGAAACTCCGGCCAACATTTCCTTTATGAAATCCATTGCACCCGTACGTAAAATTAAATTATACGTAAACAAAGCTGCAACGATAACTAAACAGATTGGCCACAATGCGTTGAGTACTCCTTCAAATACTCCTGTCACAGTATAAACCACATTTAATTTCCAGAAAAAAATAGCTAAAAACATTGTAAGAACAAGTGCAATAGAGCAAGCTTTATAACCCGGCATTTTTAATCCACTGAGTGCAACTATAAGCCAAATGATAGGTAATATCGCCATTAAGAATTTAAAAAACAACATTCCTTTATCCTCCTCATACGATTTTTAAATGGTATAACCTTTTAAAAATCGTTATTACTTTTTTGGTCTTAATTACATAGCTTCCCACTTGTTGATTCAATACTATTTTTACATATATTCGGATTTAGTTGTTTTTTATATGCTGCGTCTCTTATTCAATTATGTTTTTTAATAATTCTCCACGTATACAAGTGTGAAATTTATACATAATTTCATTTTCTTGTGAATTGAGATTTATTTTTTAGGCTGTCGTGCTAATTTTTTAGTGCGACAACCTTTTATCTTATCTGGAAAAAGTATTTATTCTGCTTTTGCTTTTTTCATTTCTTCGATCATAATTGGAAGGATTTCATTTACATTTCCAACAATTGCTACGTTAGCAACTTCAAAAATTGGAGCTTCTTCATCTTTATTAATTGCTACAATATAATTAGAGCCTGTCATTCCTGATGTATGTTGTGTTGCTCCTGAAATACCGCACGCAATATAAAGTTTTGGTGCTACGATTTTTCCTGATTGTCCAACTTGGTGTGCACGAGAAATCCAACCGTCTTCAATTGCTGGTCTTGTTGCGCCTACTACGCCTCCAAGCACACGTGCTAATTCTTCAACTAGTTTGAAGTTTTCTGCACTTCCCATTCCACGTCCACCAGAAACAATAACTTCAGCTTCTTCTAAATTAACAGATTCAGAAATTTCTTTTACTGTATCAATAATTTTTGCCTTAACAGCATCAGCTGGAATTTCTATTTTCTTTTCTGTAACGTCTGCATTTGAAGTTGGTTCTGGTTTAGGAAAGCTTCCATTTCTAACTGTTACTACAGCTGTTCCCTCTACTTCAATATGTTCTAAGATTGTACCGCCATAAGCTGGTCTAGTGTATATAACTTTATCATCAGCCTTACTCATTCCTATTACATCACTTACACATCCCAAATTCATACGACCTGCAATACGTGGTGCAACATCTTTAGCAAGTGTTGTATTAGCTAATAAAACAATATCTGGATTTTGTTCCTTAACAGTTTCTGATAATACTTCTGTCAAAGTATCGCAATCTGTCGCTGTATCAGTAAAAATAACTGGAATTCCGAATGCTGCTATTATATCTGCAATAGCTTTATTCCCTACTACAAGAGCTGTTCCTTCTGCATCTAATGCTTTTGCTGCACTAATAAGTTCAATACTTCCACCTAATGCCTTTTCTCCATCTGTTTCAATGAATAATAATGCTTTCATACTTTCGTTTCCTCCTTAATTAGATTGCCTTATCTTTTTTCATTTGCTCCATAACAGCACTTACTGCTAAAGTAGCATCCTTCTCTTGAATCTTGATACCAGCCTCTTTCTTAGGAGGTGCAACATATTCTATTAAGCGTACTTTTGCTTGTTTTACCTCTCCAATTTCTGCTGCTGAATAAGTTGGTATTACTGCCTTACGGCTTGCCATCTTACTTTTTATAGTAGGATAACGTGGATCATAATCTGGCTTGCTTACTGTTACTACAGCTGGACATTCTAGTGAAACTAAATTATATCCTTCTTCAGTTTCTTGATGAATTTCCATAGAATTATCTTTTAAATCGATTTCAATAGCGCTGCTGACATAGCCTGTCCCTAACTTTTCTGAAAGCATAGCTCCAACTTGACCAGTAATTTCATCTGTAGATTCTTTTCCACAAAGAATCAAATCAAATTTTTCACCTTTGTCTGCTTCAATCTTGTGAATAGCATCTGCCAAAACATCAGCTGTTCCCATAGCATCTAAATCTGCATATAAGTCATCTTTTACAAAAAATGCTTCTTTAGCTCCTACAGCAATGCAATTTTTTAATGTGTTTAAAGAATCCTCTGCTCCAACTGTTAATACACTTACTTTTCCTCCATGAGCCTCAGTAAAACGAACCGCTAGCTCTAATGCATATGTATCAAATGCATTTGCAACCAAACTGACTCCATTTAATTTAGGTTTTTTCTTTTCATTATCCAAATGGATTTCAATTGAATCATCTGGAACCTGTTTTACACATAACAGAATCTGCATACTTTCCCTCTCCTTTATCCTTTTATATTACTAAATTGTTTTTTGATAAAACCATTCTGTGTTTTGGTGGTAAAAAGCACCATCAAATAAATACTATCGCTAATTCATTTTCTGTATACGATATCGTAAATTGGTCTTACCAATTCACAAGTAAATTCTAACACACGGTACCATATATTTCAATCCCTAATATAAAAATTTTTTTATGAATATATTTTAGGTTATATTAACCTAGGATTATGATAAAATTCCCATGATTGATTAACTATATTTCTTGCCAGAACTAAGATTACTGCGCATTCATCTCATTACTAAATGATAATTTGCATAAATAAATTTCTTGACATATGCATATGTGTGCACATATAATTTAATTGGTGATGGAAATGGAAAATCAAAATAATTTATTTGAATGTGGTGATTTTGAATTTTATAAAACTCTTTTTGATCCTGTAAGAAGTGAAATCTTAAAGTTTCTCGCAATAAATGGAAAGAAAAATATCACAGAAATTGCAGAAAACTTTACTCAAGATAGGTCTGTTATTTCAAGACATTTGGAATTAATGAATCGATATAAAATCTTAAATAAGGAAAAGCTAAACAGAATCACTTTCTATGAAATTAATAGCGAATATATTCTTGAAAAATTTGAGACAACTACAAACACTTTAAAAGAGTATATCAAAAATAAGGTTTAGAACAAAATCGCAGGCGACTTTGGGGTTGGGGATTTTTTTACGTATCTGCCTTTTCGAACGTATGTGAGAAAAATCTGCACATCAGAAATGGCAGCTATGCACCTATAAAAAGAGTAGCTATGCTACAATACTGAACTATTCTGCATATAAGAACATTTTATGCAGGCGAATATATTTTCTTTTTTATTCTCTTTACAAATCCTAACTTTCTGAATTAGTCTTTTCCATAATTTATCCACAAATTTAATTTGAATATAAATTCCTAGAGAATTAAGAAAAGGCAGTAATGCCTTTCTTCTTTAATATAAATGTGTATAAATGTGCACATATACACTATAATAAATAATTTTGAAAGGATTTGAATAAAATGAATCTTATTACTGTGAATGAAGCAAAATGTATAAAATGTGAGTTATGTATTAAAGAATGTCCTGTGGCTTTTCTAAAGATGGGTTTACATGGACCAGAAGAAATTGAAAACAATCATTGTATTGCCTGTGGACATTGCACTGCTATCTGTCCTAATACTGCGATAGATAATAAAAAATCGCCTTTAGAAGATCAAATTGATTTAAAAGATTTTACTAAACTAAACGAAAAGCAGGCAGAATATTTCTTAAGATCTCGCCGTTCCATAAGAAATTACAAAACTGAACCTGTGTCAAGAGAAAAATTGACGAAATTAATTGATATTGCAAGATTGGCTCCTACTGCAAGTAATAGTCAAGGCATATCCTTTATTGTGGTTGAAAATAAGCAATTACTTGAACAAGCTTTAGAGATTTCTATTCAAATGATAGAAAGCTCACCTTTAAGACATTTAGTAGAAGAAGCTATAAAAAGTTATAGAGAAGATGGATATGATTCAGTCTTCCGTGGTGCTCCCAATTTAATAATTGCAACATCAGATAAGAATTTTCCATATGCACGAGATAATGCTGTTTCATCACTAACTTATCTTGAATTATACGCCCCTTCATTAGGACTTGGATCATGCTGGGCTGGAATTTTCGAGCATTGCATAGCTATTGAAGACTCACCACTGCTTAAATTATTCAATATTCCTAAAGATAAAAAAGTCGTCGGTGCCGTTATGGTTGGATATCCAAGGTATAGTTATAATAGATTAGTTGATAGAAATCCATTAGACGCTACTTTTATAGAATAATTAATAATTACACTTAAAAAAGCTATCCTGTAAAAGATAGCTTTTTTCTTTCTATTAAAATTTCAGAACTATATATAAATGCTACTAAGCATTTTCTTCATTTTTCTTTTTTGCTTTAAGTATATTGTAAATAATACCAAGTACTATAAACCATACAGGTGTTACAAATAAAGCAACACGAGTTTCATTATTAAGTGCCAATACAACTAGAATAAAAGCAAAAAATGCTAGAATTATATAGTTGATTATTGGATAAAGCGGCATTTTAAATTTACTCTTTGCAGCAAGTTCAGGATTAGTTTTGCGATATCTCATGTGGCAAATAACTATGATTGCCCAAATATAAATAAAACAAAATGTCGATATACTTGTTATAAGTACAAATACTCCTTCTGGCATAACAAAGTTTAAAATAACTGAAATCAAAATGACAATTGCTGAAAACATTGTAGCATTTGAAGGCACTTGACTAGAAGTGAGCTTTTTCATTGATTCAGGTGCATTTTCTTCTTTAGCAAGTGAATAAACCATACGGCTTGTACTGAAGATAGCACTATTACAAGCAGATGCTGCTGATGTTAATACAACGAAGTTTACAATACTTGCTGCTGCTGCAATTCCTACTGCTGCAAACACCTGAACAAATGGGCTTTTATCCGGATTAATTGAGTTCCAAGGATATATGCTCATAATAACAATAAGTGCCCCTATATAGAATATAATGATTCTAATTGGAATATTGTTAATAGCCTTTGGAATAACATGCTCTGGTCTTTCAGTTTCTCCAGCTGTAAGGCCAACTAATTCAATTCCAGCAAAAGCAAACACTACCATTTGGAATGAAAGAATAAAACCATTTATTCCATTTGGAAATAAACCTCCGTGGCTCCAAAGATTTGCAAAGCTTGATGTACCAGCATCTGTAGAAAATCCTCTAATAATCATAAATATACCAATTACAATTAGTGCTAAGATTGCAACAACTTTAATTAAAGCAAACCAAAATTCCATTTCACCAAATAGTTTTACTGCTGTAAGATTCATAATTAGTAAAATTACAAGAACAATAAGACTTGGAAGCCATTGAGGTATATTAGGAAGCCAGTATTGTATGTATAACCCTGCTGCAGTCAAGTCAGCCATACCAACTGAAATCCAGCAGAACCAATATGTCCATCCAGTAATAAATGCCGCTCCATTCCCTAAATAATCATATACAAAGTCTACAAATGAATGATAATTTAAATTAGATAATAATAATTCCCCAAGAGCGCGCATAATAAAGAAGCATATTATTCCTGTTATTATGTAAGCAAATAAGATAGATGGACCAGCTAAGTGAATTGATCTTCCTGAACCAAGGAATAATCCTGTACCAATTGCACCTCCTATAGCAAGTAACTGAACATGCCGATTTTTTAGTCCTCTTGATAAATTTTGATTTTCTGATGTTGATTTATCCATTTTATTCCTCCATATTTATTAAAGCATATAGATAAATGCTTTATTATAAGTATTTTATAATCATGCGAATTTTTGTAGCTATTATTTCCCCAATATATTCCTCTAAAAATTTAATTTTCACTGTTAAATACTAATACATTTTTGACAAAGTTGCAATGATTTCTTGCTTTTTATAGTAAATTTATATAAATATAAATATTATTTTGTCATAATATTTTCATTATAGACTTTATCACAGAAAAAAACATATATTTTCCACAAAATTAAATTTATCAAAATTCATCATAAAATATAAAATAATATATTTCAAATGGCTTTCTAAATTCCAGTCTTCATCTATTACTTAGTTCATTGAATTTTCAAATGTAAGTCTATTTTTTCGGAATCAAAATATTTATGATTTCGGTGAATTATCACATAAACTTAGTTTTGATTAGGATATCCATACATAGATACCACAATCATAAGCTATACTTAGAATATGAAATATCTTCCAAGCAGAAATGAGTGATATACTTTTGTGGAATGTTTCATTGGTAATTTTGATGGATGTGATTCTTGGCTATAAGTTGTTCCAAATGTGCTAGTTCAAAGCTTGTTCTTTGAGGCTAGCACTTTGGATGCAACTTTATAACCTTAGAATCACCCATCATAATTACCCAGAAACTGGAACAAAGGTATATTATTCATTTCGGTGTGATATACGCATAAGTATAGATTATAGTTGGTTTATCTAAAAAGATATATTTAAAACTTTAACTTATGTAAGCAATTAATCGGAAATCATATTATTTCTATCAAGCCCATTTTCTACAAGAATTGCATATAAAGTGCCATCTGCCTTCATCTCTTTTATTTTTTCATTAAATGCATCTAATAGCGTTTTATCATTTTTTCTAACTGCTATAGCTATATTTCCACTTAATTCCGGCGTATAATCTTTTAATATCCTTAAAGGTATATTTTTATTTTTTAGCAGAGAATATTTCACTATAACAGAGTCTACTATCCCTGCATCTATCTTTCTTTTATATATAGCATCCAATAATTCAGTTGAATTTTGAAAAATTGCTATATCCTTTATTATCTTATCATTTTTCCATCTTTCACCCATGCTCTCATACACCGTACCTTTTTCTACCCCAACCACTGAATTTTTTAAATCACTTTTAAAATTTATATTTGAAAATGTCGGAACAACAACAGCTTCTGTAGCCTTATATATTGGCTGAGTAAATGCGACTATCTTTTCACGTTCTGGAGTTATAAATATTCCACCTGATGCAATGTCTATACTATCATCAGCATTTAATTTTTCCAATAAATTTACAAATGGTGAGTTCTTAGTTTCAATTTTATTGATTCCAAGCCTACTTGCAATTTCGGTTATTATGTCAGCCTCAGTACCCTCTATCTTTTTTGTATTTTGATCTATATAAAAATATGAAACATCGTTTTGCGGTGAAGCGACAGTTATCACGCCTTTTTCTTTTATCAATTGTAACCTATCCTTTTGTTCTGATACGTTGGTTACTATTGCTCTACTATCATATCTTCCTGCACTGCCTTCAAAAATCATTCCCAAAAAATTTATAATAGTAATTAAAATTAATACTTTTTTCGATAATTTCTTCATGTTGCCCTCCTTTAGATGTCATTTAAATTTTTAAAATGCCATTGAGTCATATCCTGCAAGTTGTATCAAATAAAATGAAACCTCTATATTTAATGTACTATTACTATTTTGCTATAAAATAGTAAATTTTAAACATAGAATTCAGTTTTTAAACAAAAATAAGAGTTTACTTAACATAAACTCTTATCACCTATATTTCTCATTAAATAATTGAAACTTCTGCTTCATCCTTAAGAAATAACGGTATTATTTCTAATGGAGCGTTATAGTCTATTACTTGTCCACCATTAAATATCTTCCCTGAATTTACATCTTTCCAATTTGCACCTTTTGGTAAATATACTTTTCTTGACCTATCTCCTTTATGGAGTACTGGTGCAACAAGAACATCTGGTCCAAACATATACTCATCTGTAACATCCCAGCAAAGCTCATCTTCTGAGAAATCATAAAATAGCGGTCTTATAACTGGAGTTCCTTTTTCATGTGCTTCCTTCATGATTTTAGCAATATAAGGTTTCATCTTTTCCCTGATAAACATATATTTCTTAAATATTTCATATGCTTCATCACCATAGCTCCATACTTCATTAGCTGCACCACTTGCACATAGTCCTCCACCGCTAGTTCCAAGTGGCTTTGAATGTGGTTCACGATCACCATGTAGCCTAAATACAGGGCAGAATGCTCCATATTCAAACCATCTGATTATACATTCTCTAAAGTCTGGATCATCTGGATTTCCACCATGGAATCCTCCTATATCAGTTGTCCACCATGGTATACCTGCAATTCCCATGTTAAGACCTGCTGCAAACTGATTTCTTAAAGATTCAAAGCTAGAATCAATGTCTCCAGACCATACAAGTGCTCCATAACGTTGACTTCCTGCCCATGCACATCTAAGAAGATTAATTATATTTCCCTGCCCTTCTTTCTTCATGCCATCAAAAAACGTTTTTGCATACATAGTCGGATAAATATTACCTATTTGTGCATTTGGACCTAAGTGATACCTATAATTCTCGAAGTCGTAAACCGAATATTCTGGTTCAGCTTCATCAAGCCAAAATATTTTTATACCTTTATCATAGTAGTTTTTCTTAGCAATTTTCCATACAAAGTCACGGGCCTCTGGATTTGTTGGATCATAGAAAACAGTATCTCCCAAAAAGTCCATAGTTGTTCTAATTCCCCTATCAACTCTTACTAAATACCCTTTTTTAAGCATCATATCATAATTTTCGCTTGTCTTATCTACCGTTGGCCAAATTGAAACCATTAATTCAATGCCCATATCTTTAAGTTCTTTAATCATAGCACCAGGATCAGGCCAATAATCTAAATCAAACTTCCATTCTCCTTGTTTTGGCCAATGGAAAAAGTCAACCACTATAACTGAAATTGGCAGGTTTCTTTTCTTATATTCACGTGCAACGCTTAATAACTCTTCTTGAGTTTGGTATCTCAATTTGCATTGCCAAAAACCCATAGCATAATCCGGCATCATTGGCACTGTTCCAGTTGCCTTTGCATAAGCTTCTTCTATTTCTGCTGGCATATCACCTGCTGTTATAAAATAATCTAATTGCTTAGTAGAATTTGCTATCCACTCTGTAATATTTTTTCCAAAATTAACTTTTCCAATAGCTGGATTATTCCAAAGCATTCCATATCCTAAACTTGATAATACAAATGGAACACTAGCTTGGGAATTTCTATGTGCAAGTTCAAGTATGCAGTTTTTCAAATCTAAATTTGGCTGTTGATATTGTCCCATGCCAAATAACTTTTCCTTTGGATTTGATTCAAATCTCATAGTTAAAGTATAATCACCGCCAAGAATAGGTTTAAATTCACGTGCTTCTATCTCTAAAGCACTGCAAAATCTATTTACATTTTTCCTATTTCTTACATGCTCCTCTAAAAGAACATCATTTTTATCATTATAAAATGTTATTTTTCCTTCCTTATCAATCCTTGCATGAATTTTTCCATTCTCTATATATGCTTCGTTATTTTCAATCTTAATCTCAATTTCACAACTTTCTTGTGGCAATAAGGCCCAATCATTATTTATAAATTCTGCTTGCTTAGTGCTTCGTATGCGTAAACTATTTTTTCCCCAAGGCTCAATTTGTAATGTTTTACAGTCATATTTACGAATTAATACATTTCCATAAACTTCAAAAACACTATCATCTAAATTAATTTCCTTATTAGATTCCATATATGAACTCTCCAATCTTTGAATAATTATCTCTACTTAAAATTTGAATAATTAAATTCACCCTTAGAAACAGCACCTGCTAATTTATTATCTTTATATTAGTCTTAAGACTTTCCTATATTTTCTTTAAAAGTATTTATTCCTAGCCTTTAACAGCACCATTAGTTAATCCTCCAATTATATATTTTTGGAGGAATATAAATATTAAAACAACAGGCAAAACCAAAAGTACTCCATAAGCCATTATTGAATTCCACTGTATTCCATACTTGCCCATGAAATTATATATACTAGCTGTCATAGTTCTCTTTTCAGGACTGGTTAAAAATGTTAGCGAATAAGCTAAATCACCCCAAGCATATAAGAAGGAAAATGCTCCTGTCATTATAAGTCCTGGATAAGATATTGGAAGCATTATTTTTGTAAATGCCGTAAATGTATTGCATCCATCAATCTTTGCTGAATCTTCAAGTTCTTTTGGTAAAGCAAGAAAATAAGTTCTAAGTATAAGAACTACAAAAGGAACAGATATTGTTGCATCTGATAAAATTGGAGCCCAAAGAGTATCTAATAGATGTAAATTTTTATAAACTAAAAACATTGGTGTAAGTAATAGTGCTACTGGGAGCATCTGAGTTACTAAGAAGATTAATATAAATACCTTTTTCCCTCTCATCCTAAATCTTGCCAAGCCATATGCAGCTGGAATGGCTAATACACATGCTAAGATCATTGAAGCGAATGCAACTTTGCAGCTATTACCTAGTGTTACTATTATGCTGCTCTTTCCTGTAAATTGGTCTGTATAACTACTTAATGTAAAATCTTTAGGTATAAAAGTTGGAGGTGATGCAAAGATTTCAGCATTGGTTTTAAATGAACTTACTATAATCCAATATATTGGAAAAAGCATAATACAAGCTATGCAAATTGATACACAGCATAATATTATATTTTTTTGTTTATCCTTAAGAATAACCTTCTTCATTATCCAATCACCTCATCTTCCTTTATCAATTTGAGGTATCCTAAACTTACGCAGAATAAAATAGCAAATAATACATTGGCAACAGTAGCACCTTTACTAAATGAAAATTGCGTAAATGAAAGTTTATATGCAAAAGTTGACATTAGTTCAGTACTATTAACTGGACCTCCATTTGTCATAACAAATACTAAATCAAAAACTTTAAATGTATAAATAAATCCAAGAACTAATACAGATAAAATCGCTGGTCTTAATGATGGCAGAGTTATTTTAAAGAATCTCTGAATCACATTAGCCCCATCAACTTTAGCTGCCTCATATAAATCATACGGAATATTACTTAACCCAGTTGTTAATAACAACATATTAAATGGAATTCCAACCCATGAGTTTGTTAATATAACTGAAAACATTGAGGTTTTACTGTCTATAATCCAGCCTATTGGCTGTGATATTAGATGAAATTTCATAAGTAATTCGTTTATTATACCTCCGCTTGTACTATACATAAATTTGAACAATAATGCAGTTACTGTCATCGGTACAAGATAACTGACTACCATAAGTCCTCTAAGAGGTTCTGAAAGCTTAAATTTCAAATTGAAAAGCAAAGCTAGTCCGAGTCCTATAATAAATTGAATTGATATACTTCCAATAGTGAAAACTAAAGTATTCCAAATACTTATTGGCATTGCTGGATCTTTAAATACTTCAATGTAGTTTTCTATACCAACAAATGGTTTAACAGGCTGACTAAAAGTCGTTACATTTACATCACGAAGACTTAGAATAAAATTATATATAATCGGATATCCCACAAAAGCCAGCATAAATATTAGTGCTGGGAGCACAAATATGTACCCTTTTCTTTCTTCCTTAATAAATTCACTGCTATATTTATTTTTCAAAATTATTTTCACCTACCTTGCTTCAATTAAAAGGTGTCTGCACTAAATTTTAGGCACCTTTAGATTTTTTATATAGTTAGACAATTTAAGAATTTCACAAATTTGATAACATTTTAAGTTCATATCTTCACTAGAAATCATAAATATATTTGTGGAGAAAACATTTGAAAATGAGCTGTTAAAGGTTCTTTGCTGTAGGTTGTACCATTTTAGCTTGTCAAACTGAAAGTTGGAGCATGCTAAAGTGGATACAACCTGCTGCTTAGAACCTTCAGCAATATTTTCATAGCTTTTCGGAATCAAAATATTTATGATTTCGGGAAGTTAACTTTAAAGATGGGTATCTATAAAGTTATTTTAATACTGCATCAACCTTAACTTGTGCATCTTTAGCTGCTTGCTCTGGTGTCTTTGCATTTGTAAAACTTTCCTGCATTGCAGTAGACATTGCATCTGATATTTCAGGCCATTTTGGATGTGGCCCTCTTGGCATAGCATATTGCAATTCATCTAGAAATACACTCATAACTTGGTCTTTAGTTATTTTATCATCACTTTCTGCTACATCCTTTCTAGGTGGAATATAACCAAAATCAGCACAATATTCAGTCATATTATCTTTTTGCTGTGTATATTTAATAAAATCCCAAGCTTCAGCTTCATGATGACCTTTAATGATGCCCCAGTTTTCTCCACCTAAATCCGATGCAAATACTTTATCTTTAGGAATTTTTACAACTCCCCAATTTAGGTTTGGTGCATCCTTCTTAACCGTATCTATAATCCATGGACCATCTGTAATCATAGCTGCTTTATTAGTTACAAATTGTTTTTCTAAATCATTTTGTGTCCAGTTTATAACTTCTTTACTCATTGATCCATTCTTTATAAGATCGGTGAGATATTGAAGCGAACTTATTCCCGCCTCACTTCCAATTTCATTAAATTTAGCTCCTGTTGAAATAAGCCATGGAAGATATTGAAATGTTCCTTCCTCATTCTTTGGCGCAGCTATAGCTAAACCATAAGTATCTCCTTTTGTCAATTTCTTAGCTGCAGTCTTTAATTCATCAAAAGTTGTAGGTGGCTCAACTCCTGCTGCGCTTAACATGTCCTTATTATAAAATAAAGCTAAATCATTACTTCCAAGTGGAATTCCATAATATTTCCCATCTAATTGACATGATGAAATCGGTCCTGGGTAAAATTGATCTTTACCATCATATGAATTGATTTTGTCTGTAATATCTGCAAATAATCCCATTGCCGAAAATGAAGCCATATCTGGATTATCAACTAAACCTATGTCAGGTAGCTTGTCAGCAACAAGACCTATTGTAAACTGCTTAGTAAGTTCAGCTCTTGGTACGAATTCCACTTGAACTTCTACCTTATCTTGATATTTATTATATTTATCAGCAAGATTTTGCATTGCATTTTGTTGTTGCTGCCCATCAAAATAGCGCCATACTGTAATCGTTGTCTTTCCTGCCGGATCAGCTTTAGTTTGAGTTGTGCCCCCACCACTGCTTCCACATCCAATAAATATAGTCGCCGACATTGCAATAGCTGTCAAACAAGCCAGTAACTTTTTAGTTTTTTTCATATTATTTACCTCCTAAATTCTTATGAATAATAACGTTTTCTATAACTTAATATTACATCTTCTAAATTACTTCTAATATTCTATTATCATGAAAAAAGTGTAAAATCATGATATTAATTTTACACTTTGCATTTAAGCTTATTAAATAAAATAGCAAGCATACTGACTTATTCTTTCTTTATCATCTCTTAATAAAATTTCATATATTCTTTTGGAGACATACCTGTTGATTCTTTAAAAACTTTGCAAAAGTATTTAGAATCACTATAACCGACCTTCTCTGCAATTTCATAAATCTTTAGTTTGTTACTACCTAATAATTCCTTTGCTTTATGAATTCTAAACTCTTTTAAATAATCTGAAAAACTTTTTCCAAGTTCTTTTGTAAACAACCTACTTAAATATTCTGGGGTTATATTCATTCCACTTGCTATTTCTTCAAGAGAAATTTTATCGCTATAATACTCCTTTATATAATTTATAGCTTTTCTTACAATCAATGAATTTACTTTAGTTCCCTCATCATCTCTTTCACACATCTTACGGATTACATAATTCAGCCGCTCTTTCAACTCATCAAATGTAAAACTATTCTTAATTGAATCTAAAACACCTTCATTATTAAACTCAGTGTAAAGATTGCTATTACAGCTTTTAGCCACAGTTAAAATTGAAAAAATATACTTGCTGCTAACATCGATTATCTCGCATGGGTCGTAGATGTTTTCTTTCAAATATGATACAAATCTTTTATTAATATCAGATAACTTTTTCTGATCATTGTTTTTTATGGCTTTTAGCACTTCCTTTTCAAGATCTCTTGGATAATTACAATGATTTATTTTTAATTTAGATATTAGTTCTTCATAAATCACTTCATTATTTCCAAATGAAATAGGCCATCTAGACAATCTTTGTAGCTTTTTAAATGAACTTTTAATTTCAGATAGTTCGTTTAGATTAATAATACTAATAGTAGTATTTAAGAATCCCTTCTGCCTAAGTGAAAATAATATCTTATGCTTTAGCATTTTTATAAATTCTAAGTAAGGTGTTTTAGTAATTACTAAAATAGGCAAATAATTGTACTCTTTTAAGATAGAGTAATAGAAATTTACAATATTGTAATTCTTCATAGCTTCATAAATCTCTTTTATTATAAGTTCAACCTTATCTTCGTATTTATCTCTAAGATGCAAATTAACAACATATATATTTTCATTTTGCTTTACTTTACTTTCAATTATTTTGTAAAAATGCTCTAAATTTTGTCCTTTATTTAGTAGTACTTGTCCTAATTTTTCTTCCTTAAGTATACCTTCTTCTAAAAGTGCATCTTTTTCCTTACTTAAATTAAGCTTTTTTTCAATATCCTCCATGGTATTTTTTAAAGCAGTATAGGTTATTGGTTTCAATAAGTATTCATTAACTCCAAGTTTTATACCTTTTTGTGCATACTTAAAATCTGAATATCCACTAAGTATAATAATATATGGATCTTGACCACAATTTTTAATTTTCTGGAGCATATCTAATCCATTTATTTTCGGCATTTCAATATCTGTAAAGATAAGATCTGGCTTATGCTCTTTAGCTAAAAGGAAACCCTGCTCTCCATCAGAAGCCTTTCCACAAACGATATAATTTTCATTAATCTTTCCTAATAAGTTCCCCAGTCCTTCTCTAGCATTAATTTCATCTTCTACAATTAAAATTTTCATAAATATCCCCCTTAAAATATCAAGGTACTGTCAAAGTTTTTTATCTAACTAAGGCAGCAACCCTTTAATTTTTCTTATTTTTTATATAAATAACTTGCCACCCCCAAAAAGTTAAGATATTTTATACTTGCAAAACAAAAACACTGAACTAAAAAAGGAGGCAAGCTATTACCATGATTAATAAGTTTCTTCTTGAAACTGTAATTTATCTTATTGAAATTATAAAGTATCTCATGACTTTGCTGGTTGGCAAAAACTTGCTTAAAAGCATTTCGGACGAACCTGTTAAGAAAGAATACCGAAAGCTTCAAGTAGATGATCAACCAATCTTTGATGTTCCCGAAAAACTTAACTATAAGCTTCTAATAGCTGAATATGAGTTTAAGCACGGCAAAGAATTTGCTCCTGTGAAACCTCGCAAAAACAAAGCGTTAGCTCCTAAGGATGTTATCTGTCCTAAGTGTGGTGCTCCACATACCTATCTTTACGATAATAACGGAGGCCGAGGACAATATCTTTGCAAAGTCTGTGATACCACATTCAATCCTAAAAATTACTATCAGAAATCCATAGTGTTAAGATGTCCTCACTGCAGTAAAACACTTGAAAGAATCAAGGCGCGTAAGGATTTCTACGTTTATAAGTGTAAGAATGATAATTGCTCTTTTTACCAAAATAATCTTAAATCAATGACAAAATCTGAAAAACAAGATTTTAAGAAGAATCCTGGTAAGTTCAAAGTTAGATACATATTTAGAGATTTCACTTTTGACTTTAAGCCACTTTCTAAAGAAAGTCCGGTAAAATCAAAGGTTTCTCTTCCAAACATTATGATTTCTTCTTACACCTTAGGACTCATTCTAACTTACTACGTTAACTACGGTTTATCTTCCAGAAAGACAGCTGCATTGCTTAAAGATATTCATGATATTAAAATATCTCATCAAGCAATTTTAAACTATGTTAATGCCGTTTCAATTGTAGTTAAGCCATTTATAGATAACTACGATTATAAACTTTCTGACTCTTTCTGCGGCGATGAAACCTACATAAAAGTTAACGGTAAGTGGAACTATATTTTCTTCTTTTTTGATGCTGTTAAAAAGATTATTCTATCTTACAGAGTATCACCACATAGAGATACCGAAACGGCTGTAAAAGCCATCGATGATGTTCTAAGTAAGTTAAAAGAAATACCTGAAGATCTTAATCTTATAACTGATGGTAACCCTATATATCTTCTTGCACAGCACTTCTTTGCAAGCCATAGTATAAAATTCGATGTTACTCAAGTTATAGGCTTAACCAATAAAGATGAAGTTTCAAAAGAATATAGGCCATTGAAGCAAATTATTGAACGTCTTAACCGAACCTTTAAAGGCAATTATAGAGCTACTACTGGCTTCGGAAGTCCTAACGGGTCGGTTGCATTTGTAACTATGTTTGTGGCATACTTTAACTTTCTAAGACCACATTCTGCCCTTGAAGGCAAAACTCCTGTAATCCTTGAAGAGTTAGAGTCAATGTCCAACATGCCTACTAGATGGTGCAAATTTATTGAACTATCTCAAGACTTTGTTCTAAATAACTGTACAATAACTGCCTAATGATCTAAAGCAGTTGGTGAAACGCACCCTTGACACGCCCACAAAGATAAATGGTAAAATATCTCAATAGGCGGGTCTATTAGTCATGTTCAAAATTATCATTCACCCGTCCTTAACTGCCTAAGACCATTTATCTTTAGGTGTGTCAAGGGCAACTAGCAAACATAATTTAACATTAAATGGTAGTTGGATTGATTTTTCATATATTTTTTACACTACCAATATCAATGAAATAATCAAAGTTATTGTAGTTCCTTGTCCCTTTGCACTTTCAATACTAAACTTAGCATCTTCACCATAATAAATCTTTATCCTGTCATATACATTTTTTATACCTATATTTTCATCTTCATCTTTCCCTGATTTTATATTATTAATTATGTCTTTGAGCTTTCTATCTTCTATACCTAATCCATTATCTTTTACTACGATTTTTACATACTTATTTTTAAATCTATTTATGCTAACTTTTAATATTCTTTCACTATCATATCCTTTAAATCCATGAATAATTGAATTTTCAATTAAGGGCTGTAATATTAACTTATGAATTCTAGCCCCTAATATATTTTCATCTACATCTAAATCCAATACAAAGCTATTATTAAATCTAAGCTGCTGCAAATATACATATTTCTTCAACCATTCAACTTCATCATAAATAGTCACTTCCTTATTAATATCGCCTATGCTATATCTTAGTATTTGCGCCAAATTTCCAATATTATCACTAACTTCATAATTTTCATTTTTAATTGCCATCCAGTTTATACAATCTAAAGTATTATACAAAAAGTGAGGATTAATTTGAGCGACAATTGCCTTTATTTCAGCTTCTCGTCTTTTATTTGATAATTCAACAATAAAATTACTTTGATCTTTTATATCTCTTATCAAGATATTTATTGTAGACAACATTTCATTAAATTCGTCTCCTATAAAGGACATTTCATCTTCTGTGCTTAGCTTTATTTTTACATTGAAATTTCCTTTTTTAGCTTCCTTCATTCCACTGACAATAATTTTAACTGACTCGTACAATTTATTTGAAAATATTATAATAACTATTGTTAAGATTATAAGTATCAATCCTAGAAATACAAAAGTTAAATTTCTTAATAACTTAACTTCATAAAATAAATTATCTTTATCAACAACATTAATTACTTTCCAGCCAACACTATCTATAGGAATACTGCTAACAGATATATTTCTATTCTTAAAACTCGGTATTGAATATATTAATTGATTTAGTGTTTCCATATTATCAGTATCATTAATCTCACTGCTAGAATAATCTTTTACATATGTCCCAATGTACTTCTTATCTTGAAATGATATAACTCTCCCATCATTATCAACTATTACAGAGCACATATTAAGCTTATCTTCCTCAAAATCTTCCTTATCCATCTGAACATTACAAACATCAAATAGAATTTGTTCATCAAAACTCATAATAATTATCCCAATTTCATCTTTAGTTCTGATATCTCTAACTTTTAGTCCTATGTGAAACATATACTCAGATTTTCCATGAATAAAGCTATTACAAGTTGTAGGTAATATTACGGGAATATTACTATTTAAGATTTCAGAATAAATTTTGCTTTTTTCAGAATTACTATATTCTTCCCATATTCTATTATTGATTCCTTGATTACCTTTATCATAATATACATTTCTTCCATTGTTCCCAACAAAGGTTATAGCTCTAATTTGATTTCTTGAATAAGAATAAGATCCAAAGGCATCTCTAATCTTATTAATAGACGCTGCCTTTTCAAACTCATTTCCGTCGTTAAACATTTTCTCTAATTCTAAACAATCATTATCTGCTGCAATCCTATATAAAATATCCTTATAATAATTCATATCAGTTTCTATGTTAGTTTTTATGTAAAATAAATTTCTATCCGTAAGATTTGTAATCTTCTTTTCGAGATAATGTTGTGACAGCTTATATAAGAACACTTGACTAAGAACCATTGGTATAATTGAAATAATTATAAATATGCTTAACAATTTTGCTTTTATACTATAACGTTTCCAATTCAAAAAATATCTAATTGTATTCGTAGCATTGTTAAAAAATTTCATTATTTATAATTTCACCACTCTTTAGGCACATGAAAATAAATAGCAAGTCCAAAGTTTCTTTGAATGCCTTTCCTTAGACAAGGCGAAGCAATAAATTACCCTCATGATGCCCCTCTATTAAGTGAATTTGCCAATGTAGCATGATGGAACATAGACCGACAAATGGGCTTTTTATTTATTTAATTGTGTCTCATTATTTTAACTTAATACATACATTATATTCCATTATTTTACTATCAATCAACCGTACAACTTAAAATTCCTTTCAAAATAAGTTAAGAATATAAAAAGGTAGCAATGTAACTTTTTATATTCTTAACTTTTTTCCTTTTTTAATTGTAAAAAAGGTTTATTGGAATGAATTTAACTTTTTTACTTCTTTCAAATTTATATTTTTGGGGCTATATATAAGTTATAGAAAGCTTAGCTTAGTTCATCACGGCTTATCATAATCTATCAGATACCAATACTACTGTAGAAAAGATGGTATTAAAAGAAGAACAAAAGCAAAACTGCTAGTTACTTAACAAAAATTTCGTAACTAGCATTCTTATTTAGCTTATTAAAGATACTCATTTAACTCTTGGTGGGTTTACATCATCAAAACTTCCAATAACAAAATATGAAGCTTGAGCTTGCACAAGGAGCTTCTCATGCTCATCAAATATTTTGCATGCACACCTCATTATGTTTTCACCATCACTTACAACCTCACCTACTGCTGTAATTGTGCTTCCTGCATTTACGTTTTTTATATAGCTGATACTTAAATCTGTAGTTACTATACGCTTTCCTAAAGTTGTGCAAGAAACTCCCATGACAACATCTGCAATTGACGCCAAAGTTCCCCCGTGTATGTATCCATATATATTACAATGCCTATCAATAATTTTCATTTCGTATATAACTTTCCCCTCTGTAACTTCAACAATTTGAGGATCAAGAAAATTTTCAAGTATAGATTTATTATAATTTTCCTCTAAATAACTTTTTAACCAAACAAGATGTTCTTTTGACATAATAACTCCTCCTTCACTTCAACGCATTGCCTAAGATATCTTTCTTAATAACCTTTAAAGCAATTACTAGTTTTACCCTTGTTTTACACAAATATATATTATTTTCATTGAATCTTTTATTACGTATATGATTATATAGATCCCCCACTAAGACCTTGATTTATACATATAACTCGCCAAAATGAATAACATACTTTTGTTCCAAAAATTTATGAAAACATATTTATGATTTCTAGTGAAAATACTAACTTAAATTCTTAGCAACTTTGTAAATATGTTCATCTAATAAGTCTAATTTTTAATTTATACTTTGCAATAAATACTATGCTAGAAAGCAGAAACATTTTTATGCAGCAGGCATTGAAAATGAGCTGTTAAAAGCTCTTAATTGTAGGTTGTTACATTAATGCTTACTCCCAATTTCATTGTGACAAGCATTAATGGTGCAACCTGCAATTTAGCACTTTCATCGAAATTTTCATAGTCCTGTGAAATAACAATGTTTCTCCTTTCGGTGAATTATTGCATAAGTCTACGTCATATATTATTTATCTATATTATAGCAAACAAATTAAATATATTCTAACTTACAACTAATTCTTAGAATTGAAATATAATCTACTTCATATTAATTGTGAAACAAAATATATACATATTTTTATATACCGTCTAAACAATCTTAATTTATAAAGTTTTACATTAAACTATCATTTGATAAAACCAAATAATTTGATAAAGAATACCTTGTATTATTTAGCTTACACAAAAATCCAAGTTGAATATAATTTGGATTCTTATTGATTTTTATAGAAATATTATATAAAATGAATTAGTAGACTAATTGATAACAATATTCAATTAAGAATCAAGAGGTGAATGATTTGAATATAGGAAAAAACAAAATACTTTTTATATATAGTTTAATATCATTAATTAATTTTACTTTAAATGCTAAAGCTTTTGCTTCAGTAAAAAACAGTATAAGCGAAGACGCTCCTTTATACACTATCATAAATTTTGCTAGCTATATTTATAATAATTACAAAACTTTTATATTCATTATTTTAGGTATTATTTGTATATCATTATTAGATGCCTTTTACTGTCTTGTTGTAAAAGCAAAAGAACAGTCAAAATATCTAAAAGACTTAGATTTGGAACGCGAAAGATATTTTATAGTTGTTGAACAATTAAATGATATTATATTTGATTTTGATATAACTGAGAAAAAGATCTTAAGTTCATCTAAGTTTGAAGAAACTTTTGGATGGACATTAAATACTCAAGATTATAATAAAAGTTTTCTGAATGAGTTAAAAATACATACCGATGATAAGATATTAGTTAATAAAATCACCGATGATATGAAAGCTTTAAACAAACAGTCCATTATAAAGCAAATACGGCTAATGAAGAGTGATGGGGACTATCTTTGGTGTGAACTAAAACTAAACTATATACAAAGAGATAATAAGATTGTCAGAGTAATAGGTAAAATTACTGATATTGACCATATTGTAAAAGAACATTCTATGCTAAAGCTAAGATCTGAATATGATCAGCTCACGCAAATATATAATAAATCTACATTTTATGAAAAAGTTAAAAATTATATTAAGGATAACAAAAATGATAACTGTATGCTGATTTTTATAGATTTAGATAATTTTAAAGCTATAAATGATAATTTAGGACATATGGTGGGTGATGAAGTTCTAAAGGATACTGCAAATAAAATTTGTGACGTCTTTAACGGTACAGATGTTATTATTTCAAGATTTGGTGGAGATGAATTTTGTGTATTTAAACCAAGTCATTCTATTTCATTTATTAAAGATAAAATTAGCATTTTATGCAATAACCTCAATGCTACATATATTGGCAACAATACTGAGATAACTGTATCTGCAAGCATCGGTGTTGCCTTTTACCCTAAACATGGAGATACTTTAGAATCTTTAATTCATAAATCAGATATAGCATTATACAGTTCTAAAGAAAATGGAAAAAATCAATTTACCATATACAGCAAAAGGCTTGAAATTGAATGTTGAATTAAATTACCATATACAACAATAAGCTTGAAATTGAATGTTGAATTAAATCTCATATTCCGCCTAACTAATTTTTCCTATTTAACCTCAACTATTCACTATATTATTTGACTAAAAATTATTATGATTACGGTATGCAAATAATATTTAATGGGGGGATTGGAATGGATAAAGAGTTGTTATTGGAAAATATTGAAATGGAAGCATATAGCCATGGAAAAGCGACGCTTGTAGCAGGTATGTGTAAGAAACTAGGAGTTATCAACATCTTTGATCAATATTTGACTAAACAAAATGGGAGAAAGCCTGATATAGCTTATGGGATAATGGCTCAAATGATGTTAGCAAATCTTTGTCATTCAAGACGACCATTATATCTTATGGATGAGTATTTTGAACATATTGATATTGAAGGGACATTTAACAGCGATGCGAAGCCTCATAATCTTACAGATGATAGATTTGGCTGTTTTCTTGATAATTTTCATGAAGCTGGTCCAAGAAAAATTTTTTCTGAAATAAGTATGACTGCTTTCGCTACGTATGGATTGAGTATAAAGAATATTAATTACGATACTACCTCAAAGGTAATGTGGGGCCAGTATGAAACAGAAGAAGGTAAAATAGATGAAATATCAATTGATTATGGATATAGTAAAGATAAAAGAAATGATAAGAAACAAATAAAAATTGGAATTGGAACAGCTAACGGTATAGTTGTAGACGCAAAAGTTCTTTCGGGTAATACAGATGATAAAACTTATAATAATGACGCTATAGATGATGTTGATGAAATTTTAAAAAAATCCAAAACTAGTAAAGATTCATTCTACTATGTTGCAGATAGTGCATTTTTTACAGAAGAAAATATTAATAAAGCAAATGGTAGAGATATAAAATTTATAACAAGAGCTCCTGAAACAACAAATATGTCTAAAATCTATATTGGTAAATTTTTTAGTGAAAGACAGTTAACAAAAGATGTTATTTTTGAAAATGCCCAAGGTAAAAAAGTTAAATATCAAGTATTAGATTATAAATCAGAATATAAGGGGATTCCAGTTAAACTGGCAGTCTGTTATTCCTTCACTCTTGAAGAAACCAAAAGGAAAACTATTTCTAGGCATGCAGAAAAAGAATATGCCGAATTAGAGAAAAAAATCAAAGTATTTTCCAAGCGTAGCTTCGCGTGCGAAGCAGATTCACAAAAAGAAATAGAAGAGTTTTTAAAGACTAAAGGGAAAAAATTAAAATACCATTCTGTTAATTTGAATATTGAAATGAATGAAAAACGTAAGCGTAAAAAAGCTGATAATAAGGATTCACAAAAGGAATATGAATATACTATTAATTTAGAAATTAACCGTGAAGATTCAAAAATTGAAGCAGCAATTGAAAGAGAGTGTACTTTCATCTTAGCAAGTAATGATTCTGATATTTCATGTGAAGAAATGCTGAAAGAATACAAAACTCAAAGCAGCGTAGAGAAAAAGTTTCAGCAGCTAAAAGCACCAGAGTTTATAGATGACCTTTTTGTAAAAACTCCCAAAAGAGTTGAAGCCTTAACATACATGATACTTATTGGTTTAATGATTTTATCAGTAATGGAACATGTAGTCAGACGTGAGATGAAGAAAGATAATACGATTATACTTGGACCTGGAAAAATAAAAATGTCCAAGCCGAGTTTAAAAGCTATAATGGGTATCTTTGAGTATGTGCCTATACAAGTAATTAAAGTTAATAACAATTGTATAAGAAAGTTTCAAAAACCACTAAAAGATAATCAACGGCAGATATTGAATTATTTAGGTTTGGATGAAAGTATTTTTGTTGGACATGCTATTTAACAAGTATATATTTCAAAAAATTTAATAATGATTCCATTAGGGATAGTTTAGAAATTTACTATGGAATAATTCACATATAGATATATATTATTCCAAACTTTAAATAAAGAAAAGATATTTCACTGAAATGCATAGCATTCAGCGAAATATGAGTTAAATTACCATATACAACAATAAGCTTGAAATTGAATGTTGAGTTAAACCAAAAATTAAGAAATCCTCAAAATTACTATCGAGGATTTCTTAATTTTTAGGTTGAAATAGCAAATATTCCAATTCAGCATTCCATTGGTAAAGTTCTAGATTTTCTTTTTCCGATATGCATCCTTGTATCTATCTCTTCATGTCGTATAAACATGATTAATTATAATCTAAAAAAATAAGTCCTAGATAAACTAGAACTTACTTTTCAACTTGGTGACTCCTAGGGGAATCGAACCCCTGTTACCACCGTGAAAGGGTGGTGTCTTAACCGCTTGACCAAGGAGCCATATTAAGTTTCATTTAAATGGAGCTGGCAATAGGAATCGAACCTACAACCTGCTGATTACAAGTCAGCTGCTCTACCGTTGAGCCATGCCAGCATATTTAAATTAAATTGGCGACTCAGAAGGGGCTCGAACCCTCGACCTCCGGCGTGACAGGCCGGCACTCTAACCAACTGAGCTACTGAGCCGTATTATGGTGGCTCGAACTGGAATCGAACCAGTGACACGAGGATTTTCAGTCCTCTGCTCTACCGACTGAGCTATCGAGCCATATTACCTCGCAACGTCCTACTCTGCCACACAGTCTCCCATGCAGTACCATCGGCGCTATAGACCTTAACTTTCCTGTTCGGAATGGGAAGGAGTGTTACCTCTATGCCATCATCACGAGATGCATAATTTACAGAAATCTTCGATTTCGTGTAAATTAGCACTCAGCGAACGAATGTGAGTCGAGTTTCCTTTGAAAAAAGACTCTTAGTTTACGCTTATACTACATTTACATGAATCTATTACTGTAATTATTCCTTTTTGAAAAAACTTTGTTCTTTCAAAATTGCACACAGTTTCTTTAATGTATTTACAACTTGATTATATTGGTCAAGCCCTCGACCTATTAGTATCAGTCAGCTAAATATGTTACCATACTTACACCTCTGACCTATCAACCTTGTAGTCTTCAAGGGGTCTTACTAGCTTATGCTATGGGAAATCTCATCTTGAGGTGGGCTTCACACTTAGATGCTTTCAGCGTTTATCCCTTCCCGACTTAGCTACCCAGCTATGCTTCTGGCGAAACAACTGGTACACCATAGGTCAGTCCATCCCGGTCCTCTCGTACTAAGGACAGCTCCTCTCAAATTTCCTACGCCCGCGACGGATAGGGACCGAACTGTCTCACGACGTTCTGAACCCAGCTCGCGTGCCGCTTTAATGGGCGAACAGCCCAACCCTTGGGACCTACTTCAGCCCCAGGATGCGACGAGCCGACATCGAGGTGCCAAACCTCCCCGTCGATGTGAACTCTTGGGGGAGATCAGCCTGTTATCCCCGAGGTAGCTTTTATCCGTTGAGCGATGGCCCTCCCACGAGGTACCACCGGATCACTAAGCCCGACTTTCGTCCCTGCTCCACTTGTAGGTGTCGCAGTCAGGCTCCCTTCTGCCTTTACACTCTTCGAACGATTTCCGACCGTTCTGAGGGAACCTTTGGGCGCCTCCGTTACATTTTAGGAGGCGACCGCCCCAGTCAAACTGCCCACCTAACAATGTCCTGTCACCAGTTTCATGGCATCCAGTTAGAACTTCAATACTATCAGGGTGGTATCCCAACAACGACTCCACCAAGGCTGACGCCCTAGTTTCCCAGTCTCCCACC